>NZ_JBIAVB010000005.1:0-47076 GCF_042893675.1 Streptomyces sp. NPDC001594
CCGACCCGAGGCCCTACGTCTGGACCAAGACCGCAGACGAGATCCTCGAACGCCTCGCCAGCTATCTGAACAGAATTCCTGACTCAGAAGACTAGAACAGGTGCATCGCCAAGTGCCCCAGCGGCAGCCCCAGTTGCCAGGCGGGGGTCCAGACGCGGGCGTTCTCGTCCAGCCCGGGCGGGGGGCCGGCCTGGGCGGGGTGGTCCGGGTCGAGGTGGGTGGCGAACAGCTCGGTGCGGTCCAGCCAGCGCCAGGCGGCCCGGGCCAGTTCCAGGTCGGGGTCCTCGGCGGCGCCGCGCTCGCGGGCCTCCTCGCCCAGGGTGAGGAACCGGGTCTGGACCCAGTCGCGCCAGGGGTGCCCGTACGCCGTCAGGGAGAGCCACTCGTCGAGCTGCGAGACGACCCGGATCCCGGAGAGCTCGCCGGCCGCGTCCGAGAGGTAGATCGTGAGCGCGAGCGTGTCCCGTCCGGCACGGAACTCCAGGGTGCCGACCGGGATCAGCCGGCCCGTGCGCAGCAGCTCGTCCGCGATGTACTCCGCGTAGAGCCACGCCATGGGCACGGCCAGTCCGCCGTCACTGGTGCCGTTCGAACCCTCGGGCTGCACCGTTCCACCTTCTCCCGCGCGTCGAGTCTGCCGCCGTCACCCCGAGCCTTCACCGGCGGGCTCGCGGGGCGGGGGATGTTTACTCAACTTGAACGGACTGATGCCGATTTCGGCATGGTTTGTGTCCGGATCGTGCGCCTGGAGGGCGTTCCTTGAGTGTTCCTCCACCGGGGCGGGAGCGGTCCTCGTGCCCGCGCGCCCGGTTCAGGCTCCCAGCCCGTACCCCTGGAGCCCCTTGCGCAGCGCGCGCAGGGCGTAGTGGGTACGGGATTTGACGGTCCCGGCCGGGATGCCCAGCTCCGCCGCGGCCTCGGCGACCGAGCGGTCCTGGAAGTAGACCTGGACCAGGACGTCGCGGTGCTCCTGCCCCAGGCTGCCGACCGCCCGCCGTACGTCGATGGCGGTGACCGAGCCGGCCACCGCGTCCTCCGGCGCGGGCGCCTGCTCCAGGCCGTCGGACTCGACCTCCTGGGGCCGTGACATCCGGGCGCGCCGGGCGTCGATCGCGAGGCGCCGTGCGACGGTGAACAGCCAGGGGCGCATGGACTCGTGCCCGGTCGCCAGCACCTCGGGGTGCTGCCAGACCCGCACGAGGGTTTCCTGGACGAGGTCCTCGGCGCGCTGCGCGTCGCCGGCCGTGAGGCCGAGCAGGAAGCCGAACAGGGCCCGCCCGTGTTCGCGCTGGAGTGCGGCGAGCGTCTCGGGTTCCGTGCGCTGGAGGGTGGGGGAGGGCGGCACGTCGGTGGCTCCTTCCGGATCCGCGGGTCTGGCAAGGGGGGCGGGGAGGTCTGCGGGGACCGGCCGGCGGGTCCTGCGCGTCCGGCTCCACCCACCCTCACCTGCGCGGAGCCGCCCGGGAACCGTCCGGCGGCGCCGTTGCGCCCAAGCACCCGGGTGGTCCGGTGGGCGGCCGCGCCGGACGACGAACGGTTGAACGGCGCGGCGAACGGCCGGGGCCGCCACCGGAGTGAGGCCGGGCCGGGCGGACGGCGCCGTTCCTTGACGCGGGGCGCCCCGTCCGATGGATTCATAGGGAGTGCAGATCATCCGATAATCCCTTCAACGAGAGCCGGGTCAGATGACCAAGCGCACCCGTCGGACCGTCGCCCTGCTGTCGGCCGGCCTGCTGTCCGCCGCGGCCGCCGGCTGCGCCGGCGGCGGCCACCCCACGCCCGCGCGCCTGGGCACCAGTGCCGCCGGCGCCCCCGCCGCGGCGGCCGGATCCGCCTCCCCGGCCGCCCCCGCCGGCGCCCGCGGCTTCACCCTGGTGGCGAGCGGCGACGTCCTCCCGCACACCTCGGTCATCCAGCGGGCGCACACCGACGCGGGCCGCGACGGGTACGACTTCCGGCCCATGTTCTCCGCGGTCAAGCCGGTGGTCTCGGCCGCCGACCTGGCCCTGTGCCACATGGAGACCATCTACGGGGACGACGACGGCCCCTTCAGCGGCTACCCCGCCTTCGTCTCCCCGCCCGCCGTCGCCGACGCCCTCAAGGACGCCGGATACGACGGCTGCTCCACCGCCTCCAACCACACCCTGGACGATGGCGCCGAAGGCCTGAAACGCACCCTGGACCGCTTCGACAAGGTCGGCCTCGGCCACGCCGGCTCCGCCCGCACCGCGGCCGAGGCGGCCCGCCCCACCCTCTACACGGCCGGCACCGCCAAGGTCGCCCACCTCGCCTACACCTACGACACCAACGGCTACCCGATGCCCGAGGGCCAGCCGTGGGCGGTCAACCTGATGGTCCAGGACAAGATCATCGCGGACGCGCGGGCGGCCCGGAAGGCGGGCGCGGACGTGGTCCTCGTCAGCCTCCACTGGGGCACCGAGTGGCAGACCGAACCCGACGAGACCCAGCTCTCGCTCGGCAAGGCCCTCACCGCCGCGCAGACCGGCGGCCGCCCCGACATCGACATGATCCTGGGCACCCACGCCCACATCCCGCAGGCCTACGAGAAGGTCAACGGGACCTGGATCGTCTACGGCATGGGCGACCAGGTCGCCGGCGAGATGTTCAACCACAGCGGCGCCCGCGACATGCGCGGCAACTACGGCTCCATCGCCCGCTTCACCTTCGCCCCGCCCGCCGCGCCCGGACAGCGCTGGCAGGTCACCAAGGCCGAGTTCGTCCCGCAGATGATGGACCTGTCCACCGGCCGCGTCGTCAACCTCCCCGCCGCCCTCGCCCAGGACCCCGACCACTCCGCGTACGAGAGCGCCCAGGACGAGATCACCGAGGCCGTCCTCGGCCGCGGCGCCGCCAAGGACGGCCTCCGGCGCGCCGGATAGGCCCCCCGCGGCACCCGCCCGGCGCGCCCTGCGGCGCGCCGGACCGTGACGGCTACGGGACCACCGTCACCGGCCAGCGGCCCGCCTTCACCAGCCGCACCGCCACCGAGCCGACCAGCCGGTGCCCGGCCCGCTCCGAGGCGCCGACCACCACCGCGTCCGCCTTCAGCTCGTCGGCGGCGCCCACCAGGCCCGCTGGGGGCACCTCCCAGCGGTAGCTGGGGGAGGATCGCCCCGGAAGGTGTGGAACTGCCACCGCACCTCGAAGATCCCCTTCAGCCGCTCCGCCGAGGCCCGGATCTCCGCCACGATCCCCTCCGCGATCTCCCCCGTCGCCTCCGCCACCGGCGCGCCCAGGGAGGCCCCGGCGGCCAGCACCGGCTGCACGTACACCAGCGCCGGCAGCGCGTTCTGCCGCCGGGCCAGCCCCGTCGCGTACGCCGCCGCCCGCAGGGAGGACTCCGAACCGTCCACCCCCGCGAGGATGACCTTCGGCCCGTCCGTGCCCCGTTCGAATGCCGTACCCGCTTGCTCCGTCAGCCTGCCGAGGCTATCCCGTTCGGCGCGCGCCACGGCGCGGCCCTCCCTACAGTGCATGGCATGAGTGCCACGCAGGAGCAGCAGACCCGCGGTGCCCGCGGCAGGTTCCTCAACCGGGTCCCGGACGCCTTCGGAGCGTTCTTCGGCACGCTCGGCCTGCTGTGCGCGCTGCTGGCACTCTCACCGGTGCTGCGGGGGCTGCTGCGGCCCGTGGTGCGCGTCCTCGACGACTTCGTCGTCCCGGTCAGCGCCAACCTCGCGTACGCCGTCTTCCTCTTCCTGCTCGCCGCCGCACTCGGCATCCGCAAGAAGATCGCCTGGTGGATCGTCGTCACCTATCTGGCCCTGCTGATCCTCGTCGACGTCCTGATCATCGCGGACGGGGACCTCTGGGTCGGCGGGCTGTCCCTGGCCCTCGCGGTGGCCGCCCTCGTCGTGCTGACCGCCGCCCGCAAGGAGTTCTACGCCGCCTCCCGCCCCGGCGCCGTCTGGCGCGCCATGCTCGTCCTGGGCCTCGGGCTGCTCGCCGCCGTCCTCCTCGGCTGGGCCCTCGTGGCCCTGTTCCCCGGCACCCTGCCCCGGGGGCAGTGGCTCGACTGGGCCGCCAAACAGGTCTTCGGCGGCCTGTTCTCCGCCCGCCAGTTCGACGGCCGCCCGCCCAGGGTGCTCTACTTCCTGCTCGGCCTCTTCGGCGCCCTCGCCCTGCTGAACGCCGCCTCCACCCTCTTCCGCTCCCAGCGGCTCACCGCCGCCCTGCACGGGGACGAGGAACTGCGCATCCGCGCCCTGCTCGGCGCCTACGGCCGCGCCGACTCCCTCGGCTACTTCGCCACCCGGCGCGACAAGGCCGTCGTCTTCGCCCCCAACGGCAAGGCGGGCGTCACCTACCGCGTCGAAGCCGGGGTCTGCCTGGCCAGCGGCGACCCGGTGGGCGACCCCGGCGCCTGGACCCCCGCCATCGACGCCTGGCTGGCCGTCGCCCGCCGCTACGGCTGGCAGCCCGCCGTCATGGGCGCCTCCGAGGACGGCGCGACCGCGTACGCCCGCTCCGGGCTCAGCGCCCTCCAGCTCGGCGACGAGGCCATCCTGCACGTGGCCCACTTCGACCTCGACGGCCGGGACATGCGCGTCACCCGGCAGGCCGTCAACCGCGTCAGGCGGACCGGCGCCACCACCGTGATCCGCCGCCACTCGGCCCTCACCGAAGAGGAGATGCGCACCATCGTCGACCGGGCCGACCGCTGGCGCGACACCGAGACCGAACGAGGCTTCTCCATGGCCCTCGACCGGCTCGGCGACCCCGCCGACGGGGACTGCCTGCTCGTGGAGGCCTTCGACGCGCAGGGCGAGCTGATCGCCCTGCTCTCCTTCGTCCCCTGGGGCAAGGACGGCATCTCCCTCGACCTGATGCGCCGCGACCGCACCGCCCCCAACGGCGTCATGGAGTTCATGGTCGCCCAGCTGTGCGCCGCCGCCCCGGGCCTCGGCGTGCGCCGGATCTCCCTCAACTTCGCCGTGTTCCGCTCCGCCTTCGAGGAGGGCGGCCGGATCGGCGCCGGCCCGGTGCTCAAGCTCTGGCGCAGGCTGCTGCTGTTCTTCTCCCGCTGGTGGCAGCTGGAGGCCCTCTACCGGTCCAACGTCAAGTACGGGCCCGAGTGGTACCCCCGCTTCCTCTGCTACCAGGACGCCGGCTCGCTCGCCCGGGTCAGCCTCGCCTCCGGCATCGCCGAGGGCTTCGTCTCCGTGCCCAGCCTGCGCAAACTGTGGGGCAAGGGCCACCAGCCCCGGGGGCTCACCGCCCCCGTCGACACCGCCGACCTGCCCTCCATCGAGTCCCTCGCCTTGGACCTCGTGGGGGAGGAGGGGGAACGCGCGCCCGCCGACCGGCTGCCCGAGCAGGTCCGCGTCCGCCACGCCAAACTGGAGCGGATCCGCGCCGCCGGCACCGACCCCTACCCGGTCGGGATCCGCCAGCGCACGCACACCGCCGCCCAGCTGCGGGCCGCCCACCCCGGCCGGCTCCCCGCCGGCGCCCGCACCGGCGAGCCGGTCGTCCTCGCCGGGCGGGTGATGGTCGTCCGCGACCTCGGCGGCGTGGTCTTCGCCGTCCTGCGCGACTGGACCGGCGACGTCCAGCTGATGTTCACCCGCGACGAGTCCGGGTCCGCGGCGCTGGACTCCTTCACCTCCCAGGTCGACTTCGGCGACCACGTGGTCGCCGGCGGCACCGCCGCGGGCAGCCGCAGCGGCGAACCGTCCGTCCTCGTCGACTCCTGGCAGCTCACCGGGAAGTGCCTGCGCCCCCTGCCCGACAAGCGCAAGGGCCTGGCCGACCCCGAAGCCCGGGTCCGGCGCCGCTACCTCGACCTCGTCGCCAGCCCCGACGCCCGGGACGTCGTACGGGCCCGCTCCAGCGCCGTGCAGGCCCTGCGCCAGGGACTCCTGGACCGCGGCTACCTGGAGGTCGAGACCCCGATGCTCCAGCAGATCCACGGCGGCGCCAACGCCCGCCCCTTCCGCACCCACATCAACGCCTACGACCTCGACCTGTACCTGCGCATCGCCCCCGAGCTCTACCTCAAACGGCTGTGCGTCGGCGGCATGGAGAAGGTCTTCGAGATGGGCCGCACCTTCCGCAACGAGGGCGTCTCCTACAAGCACAACCCCGAGTTCACGATGCTGGAGGCCTACCAGGCCTTCGCCGACTACGACGTGATGCTCGACCTCACCCGCGAACTGATCCAGGGCGCCGCCACCGCCGCCTTCGGCTCGCCCATCGCCCACAAGGCGGGCCCCGACGGCAAGCTCGTCGTCCACGACATCTCCGGGCCCTGGCCCGTCAAGACGATGTACGGGGCCATCGGCGAGGCCCTCGGCGAGGAGGTCGACGCCGACACCGAGGAGCACCGGCTGCGCCTGCTGTGCGACCGGGCGGGCGTCCCGCACCGGCCCGAGGACACCCGCGGCGACGTGGTCCTGGAGATGTACGAACGGCTGGTGGAGGAGCGCACCGGACTCCCCACCTTCTACAAGGACTTCCCCACCGACGTCTCCCCGCTCACCCGCCAGCACCGCGGGGACCCCCGGCTCGCCGAACGCTGGGACCTGGTGGCCTTCGGCACCGAACTGGGCACCGCCTACTCCGAGCTCACCGACCCCGTCGAGCAGCGCCGCAGGCTCACCGCCCAGTCCCTGCTCGCGGCGGGCGGGGACCCGGAGGCGATGGAACTCGACAACGACTTCCTCGACGCCCTGGAGTACGCCATGCCGCCCACCGGCGGACTGGGCATCGGGGTCGACCGGCTGGTCATGTTCCTCACCGGTCTGACGATCCGCGAGACGCTTCCGTTCCCGCTCGTGCGCCAGGGCTGACCCGGCCACCGCCTCCCGGACGGGCGGCTGGCCCGAGCGGGTGAGGCGGACGGGGTGCCTCCGCGCATCTCGACATCCGCGGCGATGTCGTTGATACGTAGTAATAATGACAAATGACGAGCCGACAGTAGGGCGACGCGTGCTCCTGCGTACCGCCGTCTTCCTCGGAATCGCGGCCGCCGCCTCCTCCGGACTGCTCAACGCGGGCGAGGACGGCTCACCGGCCGCACCGCCCGGGACGCCCCCGGGCGGCGCCCCCGATCCCGCCCGCGGACCCGGGGCCGCCGGAGCCCCGGGCAGCCACCCGGAGGGGCTCCCCGACGCCTCCCACCGGCTCCAGCCGATGACCGCCGAGGCCCCCGCGAAGCCGCCCGCCGTGAAGCCCGCCGTCCGCACCCGGCCCATCCTGGAACTGCCCCAGGGCCCGGCGGCGGGGCCCAAGGCCATGCTGCTCACCTTCGACGACGGCCCCGACCCCCGCTACACCCCGGCCATCCTCGACACCCTGCGCCGGTACGGGGTCCGCGCGGTGTTCTTCGTCTGCGGGGAGATGGCCGCCGACAACCGCGACCTGCTGCGCCGGATGGCCGCCGAGGGGCACGTCATCGGCAACCACACCTGGACGCACCCGGAGCTCCCCCGGCTCAGCCGGTCCGCGATGGAGTCCGAGATCGGGCGCACCAGCGAGGTGGTCGAGCAGGCCGTCGGACAGCCCCCGCTGTGGTTCCGGGCCCCGTACGGTGCGTGGAACCGGGCCGCCTTCGAGATCGGGGCGGACCTGGGCATGGAACCCCTCGCCTGGACCGTGGACAGCCTCGACTGGACCGAACCCGGGACCACGACCATCGTCTCCCGGATCCTGGACGGGGCCGCGCCCGGCGTGATCGTGCTGAACCACGACGCCGGCGGCGACCGCTCGCAGAGCGTCCGGGCGCTGGAGGCTTACCTGCCCCAGCTGCTGGGGCGCGGCTACCGTATGACCCTGCCGGTGCTGCCGCCCCGCTGAGCGCGTCCGCCGCCGGGCCGGACCGCCGCGGGGGAGCGGCGGCCGGTCCGCCATGGCTCGGCTCGGTCCGGCTCGGCTCGGTCCGGTGAAACGTTTGCTCAGCGGGCCTCGACCATCCGCGCGAAGACCACCACGTTGCCGTCGTAGCCCTTGGCCTTCGAGTAGCCGCCGCCGCAGGTGATCACCCGCAGCTCCGGGTGCCCGGTGTCCCCGTACACCCGCGCGCCGGGGAAGGCGTCCTTCGCGAACACCTCCACCCCGTACACCTCGAAGACCGCCGTGCGGCCGTCGTAGCGTTCGACCTCGATGTGGTTGCCCGGCTTCATCGAGCCCAGGCCGTAGAAGACCGCCGGGCCCTGCGCGTTGTCCACGTGGCCCACGATCACCGCCGACCCCTGCTGGCCCGGCGAGATGCCGTTGAGGTACCAGCCCGCCAGGTTGCGGTCCTGCGGCGGCGGGGCGTCGATCCAGCCCTGCGCGTCCAGACCGACCGTCATCACCGGCGCGTCCACGTTGATCGTCGGAATCCGGATGCGCTGCACCGACGAGTGGTCCAGCACCTCCATGTCCGCGGGCGGCGTGGGTGCGTTGGCCGGCTGCTGGTCGGCCCGGGTGGCGACGGCCGCCGCCGCCGTGGGCTGCGGCGGCCCGTCCGCCACGTTCGCCCCGTTGCGCATCATGGCGAGGCCGCTGAGCAGCGCCAGTGCGAGCACGCCCCAAGGGGAACGCCTCCTCGGCCGCTGCCCGTTCTCGTCCTCGAGCATGGCTCTCCCTTCCCGACGCGGGGGTCCCGACCCGCGTTCCAGTCCCACCCCTGTACGCCCTTCTTCCCGCACGCTAAGGCCGACGGGGCGGCACGGCGATCGGGGAGCGGCGAACGGGTGGTGCGTCCGGTCGGGGTGCCGCCATCCAGGTATTCATCACATAAATGACTGACGGCTCGTGACCTGCGGATCCGTCAGATGGGACCGGCGCGTCCCGGCGTGTCGCTCAACCGGGCGGCCCAAGGGCGGAAATGCGCTGGTTGCGAGCCGCCGGGAGGGTTCGTGATGGGAGGCGTTCTCGTCGATCTGCCCGGGCCACCGCTCCGGGGCGCTCTCCCGCTGGAGGTTCCACCATGCGTGCTATCCGCGCTCTCACCGTGACCGCGGCCGCCTGCGCCGCGCTCGGGCTCAGCACCCCGTTCGCCGCCGCGAACCCCCCGGGGGGCAACGGCAACGGGCCGAGCAACGTCACCGTCCAGCCCTACTCCGTCCACCAGGGCGCCTCGATGCAGGTCAGCGCGGCCGGCTGCCAGCACGGCGGCACGGTCTGGTCGCACGGCAACTTTCCGCAGACCAACCTGTCGGCCGGCTCCATCGGCTTCGCGACCGTCCGGATCTTCAACCACGCCTCGCCCGGCCACCACACCCTGTCGGTCAAGTGCCACGACAACAACCTGGTCGCCACGCACCGCTTCACGGTCCTGGAAGGCCGCGGAGCCCAGGGCGGCCTCGGCGGCTCCTTCGGCCCGTCCACCGCCGAGACGGCCATCGGGGCGGGTCTGGTCGGTGCCGCGGCTCTCGGTGCCGGCGTGCACGTGGTGCGCCGCCGCCGTCCGGCCGCCGCCGCCCGCTCCTGAGACCGCTCCCCGGAGGCCGCCCGGGCCGCCCGCGCGTGCGGGGGCCCGGGCGGGGTCAGTGGCCGCGGGCCGCGCGGCGGCGGCGCAGGGCGTACGCCGCGGCGCCCGTGGCGGCGGCGAAGAGGGCGGCACCCGCGGCGAGTTCGACCGGGTCGGCGCCGGCCACGCTGCCGCCGAGGCCGCCGCGGACACCCAGCACGGCGGTGGTCGTGCTGGTCCGGGGGACCGGGTTCGTCCGGGCCGGCGGTGTGGTCCGGGCGGGCGCGGCGGTGCGCGCCGGAGGTGTGGTGCGGACCGGGAGGGTGGCGACCGGAGGCGGCCGCAGGCCGGACCCGGAGGTGGCGGTGGCGGTGGGGGACGGGGTGCGCCGGGGCTCGCTGGTGGAGCTGGTGCTGGGCCTCGTCGTCCCGCCGGTGATGGTCAGGTCGGTGGACCCGTTCTCCCCGTTGCAGGTGAAGGTGACGGAGTACAGGGCCCCGGGCCGGGCGTCGCGGTCGACCTTGACCTTGACGGTCTTGCCGCGCTCGATGGTCACCGTGTCGAAGACCCCGGACGAGGCGGTGGCGGAGGCGGCGCCGCAGTCGCTGACGGAGAGGGTGACCGTACCGCCGGGTGCGACCGTCGAAGGGGTGACGGCGAAGGCGAAGGAGGTGGCGGGTGCCTGCTCGGTCCCGGCGGCGGGCGCGCCGAAGGCGCCGAGCGCGAGGGCGAGGCCCGTGGCGCCGGCGCCGAGCAGTGCGGTGGCGGAGCTGCGTATCGCACCCATGATCGCGTTCCTCCGGATCTACGGGGCGCAGTCGCGCGGCGATTGCCGCACGTGGGGGGTCGTGCGCCTCGATGTTCGCCACGCTAGGTCCCGGCCCGGTGCCCCGCGATCAGGAACGGGCGAATGGGGCACGGCCGTAGGCCGAACCGGGGACGGACCCCTCGTCCGCGGTTTACCGGCTCCGGCCGCGCCCGGCCGCTCAGGTCTTGAGACCGAGGTGGGGGAACTGCGCGAGGAAGGGTTCGGCGGTGGCCGCGACCCCCCGTCCGAAGGGCGCGTCGAAGTCCCAGATCAGGAACAGCAGGAAGGCGATCAGCGCGCTGAAGAGGCCGGCGAGCAGCAGTTCGCGGAAGGACCGGCGGATCTGCAGCATGAAGATCATCCCGACTGTCACCAGGGCCCCGGCGATCAGGCCGAACCACACCACCCCGGGCATGGTGGCCCCGGCACTCTGGCCGCGGGCGTTGCGGGCGTCGTCCACCAGCGCGACCTGGTCGACGAGGGGCTGGTAGGCCTGCCCCTCGTGGTCGTTCTGCGGCTGGTAGTCGGTCACGTCGCGGCGGATCTTCTCCAGCAGCCGCGCGCTCTCGTCGGTGAGCTCGTTCTCCTTGGACATGTGGTCCCACTCCGTGTCGACCACGTAGGTCACGTACGCGTCGACGTCGGAGCGGATCTTCTTGCGGACGTCGGCCGGGTAGACCTCGGAGCGGACGCTGATCTCGTGCAGGGCCTGGGACTCCTGGCGCACGTACTCCTGGGCGGCCCCGCGGCCCTCCCAGACGCCCGCGATCGCCAGGCCGAGCACGATCGCGTAGATCACCCCGATCATCATCGTCATGTATTCGATGACGTCCGGGGTCTCGTCCGGATCGTCGTCCTCGGTGATCCTGCGGTGGTTGAAGAAGGCGATGGACAGCACCACGGCACAGGCCGCGGCCATCGCGAGGGTCAGGACGAGCCATTCCGACAAGACGGGCTCCCAATCGGTGGGCAGGGGCGTTCGGCGGGCGGTGCGGTGCGGTGCCGTGGTGCGCGGGGCGGCGCGGTGCGTGGCGGACGCGGGGGCGGCGCGGGCTAGCGCGGGCGCAGCGCGACGATCGCGAGCACGGCGGGGGCGGCGGTCATCAGCGTGAACGTGACCGGCGAGATGTGGTGTTCGAGCGGTTTGTGCGCGGCCGTGTGATAGGCGGGCCGCGGCACCTTGGGCTTGGGCGCGGGCGGCTTCGGTGCCGGGGTGGGCGGGGCCGGCGGGGGCTGCGGCGGGGGCGGCGCGGGCGCCCGGTACACCCGGGGCGCGGGCGGCTTCGGTGCGGGCGGCTCGGGCGCGGGGGGAGCGGGCTTCGGCGGCGCGGGGGCCGGGGGCGGTGGCGGCGGAGGGGGTGGGGTGGGCTGGGGCGGCGGGGTCGGTTTCGGTGGCGGCGGGGTGGGCGTCGGCGTGGGGGTGGGCGTGGGCTTGGGCGGGCACGGCGGGGGCGGGGGCGGCGGGCAGTGGTGCTCGTGCCCGTGGCCGCGGCCCTTGTCGTGGCCACGGCCCTTGCCCGGCCGGTCGTCGTGATGTCCGCCACCCCGGGCGGCCGCGCCCGCGCCGCTGCCGGCGTAGGCGTAGGCCTCGACGGAGACTCCGCCGTCCCCGCCGCCGACCGTCGCGTAGGCACAGCTATCGGCCACGGCCGGAGTGGTCGACAACGTCGCCCACAGCAGGACCGGGACCGCCAGCAGGCGTCTGACCAAGGCTCTGTTCACCCGGGGAGCATGGGCTCGCGCGCGCCCGCGCACGCGGGAGCCGGGAGCGGTTCGCCCGAACGGGGGGATCCTGGACCGGTGAGGTTTGAGACAGGTTCTGATCGCTTGCGATTGAACGTTGGTCAATTCCCAAAAGGTATTTGTCGGTTTCCGCGGCGCCCGGACCGGGCCCCGGAGGCTTTGGTGTGTGACCAAGAACGGACCGGCAATTTCCGCTTTTGCTCGCCCCGTTGGGCAATGATCAGTACATTCGGCTCGGACAGGAGTCCGACCCCCGCCCGATCCCCGGGCGGACCAGGTACGACCACGACACTGACGACGGCTTGGAGACCCCGATGGAACGCCCCGCCTGGGCCCCGCCAGGCATCGACATATCGGTGCCGAGCGTGTCCCGAATCTACGATTACTACCTGGGCGGCTCCCACAATTTCGAGGTCGACCGCCAGGCCGCCCGCCGGGCCATGGAATTCATGCCGGGCCTGCCCAAGGTCATGCAGGCCAACCGGGCCTTCATGCGCCGCGCCGTCCGCCACGCGGTCGCCGAGGGAGTCACCCAGTTCCTCGACATCGGCTCCGGCATCCCCACCTTCGGCAACGTCCACGAGATAGCCCGAGCCGCCGCTCCCGACGCCCACGTCGTCTACGTCGACCACGACCCGGTCGCCGTCGCCCACAGCCGGGCCGTCCTCGCCGACGACGACCAGACCGGCGTCGTCGCCGCCGACCTGCGCAAACCCCAGGACATCCTGGCCGCCCCCGAGACCGGCCGGCTGCTGGACCTCGACCGGCCCGTCGCCCTGATGCTCGTCGCCGTCCTGCACTTCCTCGAGGACGCCGACCAGCCCTACGCCGCCGTCGCGGAACTGCGCGACGCCCTGGCCCCGGGCAGCATGCTCATCCTCACCCACGCCTCCTACGAGGGCATCCCGCTCAGCGAGGAGGTCGCGGCCGGCACCGTCGGCGTCTACCGCGACATCCGCAACCCGCTCGTCATGCGCGGACGCGAGGAGATCACCGGCTTCTTCGACGGGTTCGAGCTCCTGGAACCCGGCGTGGTCTCCATGCCCGACTGGCGCCCCGACCGCACCGGGCCGCTCGCGGAGGGCGAGACCCCAGAGGACCCGTACGCCTTCTCGGGCTTCGGCGGCGTGGGACGCAAGGCGTGAGACTCCCCGCACCGACTCCCCCGCCCGCGACCCCCGGCCGGCACCACCCGGCCGGGGGCGGCCGCGCCACGCCCGTCTCCGTCCCCGCCCCCGCACAGCCCCCCGCGGCCGGCGGCGAACCCCCCGTCCCGCAGCCGGTCCGGGCGCCGCTGCGCGACCGGCACCACGACCTCGACGACCGGATCGCCCGCTTCGCCACGATCTGGGGACGGGCCATCTTCCCCGTCACGGCCACCTCCCTGACCCGCCCCGAGTTCGAACAGCACCTCGTCCCGCTCGCCCGGACCCTCACCGAGGCCCTGCACGCCCGGCCCTTCGACGCCAGCGCCGCCCAGGGCGTGGGCGCCGAACTCGTCGCCGTGCACTGCACCGACCCCGAGGCGCTCGCCGGCACCCTCGGCGTCGTCGAGTCCTACCTGGTCCTCTACTGCGGCCCGGACGGCATCGCCTCCGCCGACGGCAACGAGAGCACCGAGGAGTACCGCTCCCGCTGCGCCCGGCTCCAGCACGGCATCGCCGCCGGGTTCGCCCGCGCGCTGCGCGAGCGGACCCTCAGGGAGCAGGAGGCCATCGCCCGCTCCGCCCTCACCGCCCGCATCGACGCCCAGCAGGCCCTGCACGCCAGCGAGGAGCGCTTCCGGGCCGTCTTCGAGGGCGCCGCCGTCGGCATCGGCATCGCCGACCTCGACGGCAACATCCTGGAGGTCAACGACACCCTCCTGAAGATGTTCGGCGGCCTGGAAGGACACGTCCGCAGCCGCAACGTCAGCGAGTGGGGACACCCCGACGACACCCCGCACGTCTGGAAGATGTACGGGGAACTCGTGCGCGGCGAGCGCGAGCACTACCGCGTCGAGAAGCCCTACTACCGGCACGACGGCACCGTCCTGTGGACCAACCTCACGGTCTCCCTCCTGCGCGACGCCGACGGCCGCCCCCAGTACCAGCTCGCCCTCATGGAGGACACCACCGAACGCCGGCTGCTCAACCTGCGCCTGCGCTACGAGGCCACCCACGACGCGCTCACCGGGCTGCCCAACCGCACCCTGTTCTTCGAACGGCTGGAGAAGGCCCTGAACGCCGCCTCCGGCAGCCGCTTCGGCCTGTGCTACCTCGACCTCGACGGGTTCAAGACCGTCAACGACAGCCTCGGCCACTCCGCGGGCGACCGGCTCCTCGTGGAGGTCGCCGACCGGCTCCAGAGCTGCGCCACCGGCCCCGGCGAGGTCGTCGCCCGGCTCGGCGGCGACGAGTTCGTGGCCCTCACCACCGGCCCCGGCGCCCAGACCGAGGAGAAGGTCACCGACCTCGCCGTCCGCATCCTGACCGCGCTGTCCACGCCCATCCGGCTGGAGGGCCGGGAACTGTCCGTGCGCGGCAGCATCGGCATCGTCGAGGGCGCGGCGGGCGAGCGCACCCCGGCCGAGGTGCTGCGCAGCGCCGACATCACCATGTACCGGGCCAAGGCGGCCGGCGGCAACCGCTTCGAGTTCGCCGACGCCGAGGCCGACGCCCGCGCCATCACCCGCCACGGCCTGACCAACGCCCTGCCGGCCGCGCTGGAACGCGGCGAGTTCTTCATCGAGTACCAGCCCCTGGTGCACCTCCACGACGGCAGCGTGCACGGCGCGGAGGCGCTGGTGCGCTGGTCGCACCCCCAGTACGGGGTGCTCGGCCCGGACCGCTTCATCCCGCTCGCCGAACGAACCGGCCTGATCGTGCCGCTCGGCCGCTGGGTCCTGGAGGAGTCCGTCCGCCAGGCCCGCACCTGGCAGCGCGAGCACGGCGGCGCGCCCCTGCGCGTCAACGTCAACCTCTCGCCCACCCAGCTGACCCACCCCGGGTTGGTCGCCGACACTCTGCGCGTCCTGGAGTCCTCCGGCCTGGCGCCCGGCGCGCTGTGCCTGGAGGTCACCGAGTCGGCGCTGATCGGAGCCGACGACGAACTCCTCGAACCGCTGCGCCGCCTCGCGGCCCTCGGAGTGGACATCGCCCTCGACGACTTCGGCACCGGCTACTCGAACCTCGCCAACCTGCGCCGGCTGCCGGTCAGCGTCCTGAAGTTGGACCGCTCCTTCACCCAGGGCATGCAGCAGGAGCCGGCCGACCCCGTCGACGTCAAGATCGTGGAGGGCATCGTCGCCCTGGCCCACAGCCTCGAGCTGGCGGTGACGGTCGAGGGGGTGGAGACCGGGGCCCAGGCGGCCCAGCTCCGCGCCCTCGGCTGCGACACGGCCCAGGGCTGGTACTACGCCCGCCCGGGCGCCCCGGACCGCATCCACACCCTCTCCCTCTGCGACGCCGTACCCACCCCGTGAGGCGGCGGCCGGGCCCCGGCCGGGGAGGCCGTGCGCGGGGTCAGCGCATGCCGGCCTCCGTTCCCCGGCCGGGCTCGCGGACCGCCGCGAGGACCCGGCCGTGGCGCGCGGCGGTGTCGGCCAGCAGCCGCTCGGCCACCGGGAGCCGCTCGGCCTCGTAGCCGTCGAGCACCTCGGCCGGGGCCGGGCCCGCGAGGGCTTCGGCCAGGGTCCGGGCGAGGGCGGCCGCGTCCTGGATGCCGGTGTTCATGCCCAGTCCGCCGGCGATCGGATGGACGTGCGCGGCGTCCCCGGCGAGGAGGACCCGGCCCTCGCGCATCCGGGCCGCCCGGCGGACGTTGACCCGCCAGCTGGAGAGCCAGCCCGCCTCCTCCAGGCGTATCCCCGATATCCCCGCGTACCGGTCGAACAGCCGCTGGAAGCCCTCCGGCGTGGGCGGCAGCGGCTCGCCGTCCGCGTCGGTCTCCGGCGCCGCCTGGAGCTGGAAGGTGTCCGTCCCCGGCATCGGACAGAGCAGGATCCCACCGCCCTCCGAGCTGAACCACTGGTGCCAGTAGGCCCGGCTCAGCCCGGGCGCCCGCACGTCCCCGACGACCATCGTCGGCTTCTCCTCCGTGTACCCCTCGAAGGGGATGCCGAGAAGCTCGCGGATCGTGCTCCGACCGCCGTCGCACCCGGCCGCGTACGCCGCCCGCACCTCCCGGCCGTCCGCCAGGCGGGCGGTGACCCCGGCCGGATCCTGCGCGAGCCCGCTGACCCGGGCCCCGTACTCGACCCGGACCCCGAGGCCGGCCAGCCGCTCGCGGAGGACCTCCTCGACCTGCCACTGGCCGATCAGGAGGCCGCCGCCGTCCGCCGGGGTGTCCGTGACGTGGGCGCCGTCGAAGTACTTGCGCAGCACCGGGGCGTGGGACCCCACCTCGGTCAGCCGCTCCTCGACCCCCAGCCGGGCCAGCACCTCCAGGCCGTCCGGGGTGAGCCCCTTGCCCCGGGACTCGCGGTGGGGGCCGGAGCGCTGCTCCAGGACGCGGACGCCCACACCGCGCAGGGTCAGGTCGCAGGCCAGGGTGAGCCCGGTGGGGCCGGAGCCCGTGATCAACACCTGGGTCGTCGTGTCAGTGGTCATCGGAGGTCCTCTCTCGTCGTCGCCGATCCGTCGTCGCTGAACCAAGGAAAGCGCGCCGAGAGAAAAAATGCAACCCGGTCACGAAATTGACTTGGTTGCGATTGGGTCGTACGGTGGGGCCATGGAGAACACGACGGGTCTGCGCGAGAGCAAGAAACTGCGTACGCGTCGCCAGCTGGCGGCCACGGCGCTGGAACTCTTCCTGGAACGGGGTTTCGACGCCGTGTCCGTGGCCGACGTCGCGGCGGCGGCCGAGGTCTCCAAGCCCACCCTGTTCCGGTACTTCCCCAGCAAGGAGGACCTGGTCCTCGACCGCTTCGCCGACCACCAGGACGAAGCGGCGCGGATCGTGCGCGACCGGCCCGCGGGCCTCGGACCGGTGGGCGCGCTCCACGAGCACTTCCGTACGGCCCTCGCGGAGCGCGACCCCATCACCGGGCTCTGCGACCATCCGAACGTGCTGGCCTTCCAGCGCCTGCTGTACTCCACCGCCAGCCTGGAGAGCCGGATCGCGCACTACACGGCCCGCGAGGTGGAGCTGCTCGCCGCCGCCCTGGAATCCGAGCGGGTCGAGCCGCTGTCCGCCCGCCTCGCCGCGACGCACCTGGTGGCGGTCCGTCATGAACTGGGCCGGGAGAACTGGCGCCGCATTGACGCGGGCAGCACGGCGGAGGAGGCCTATCCGGCTGCCGTCGTCGACGCCGACCGGGCCTTCGGCATGCTGGCCGAGGGACTCGACCGGACCCTGGGCCCCCTGATATCCCGGCCCTGAGCCCGGCGCACCGCCGGGACCGGCATGATGCCCGGTGCGAGCCCGTCGGACAGCGGGCCGGAGAGGCAGGTGTGCGGATGGCCGCGCGGTACGTGACCGAGCTGGTCGGGGCGTTGGAGCGGTACGGGGAGCGGCCCGCGATCGGGGCCGGGCCGAGGGTCCTGCGCTTCGCCGAGGTCCTGGACGCCGCCCGCCGGCTGGCCGGGGCCCTCGCGGACGCCGGGGTCGGGCGGGGTGAGGGGCTGGCCTGCGTGACGGGGGGCAACCGACCGGAGGCGCTGCTGGTGCGGATCGCCGCGCACCTGCTGGGGGCCCGGCTGACCCAGGTGGTGACCGGACCCGCGCTCCACGGCCTGGAGTTCATCCTCCGGGACTGCCTCCCGGCCCTGGTGGTGCACGACGTGCCGGTGCCGGCCACGGGCGTGCCGCTGCTCGGCCTGGAGGACCTGATCGCGCGGGCCGCCGGGCGACACCCCGCCGAAGTACCGGTGCGGGCACGGGAGGAGGACGTGGCCCGCGTGACGTACACCGGCGGGACCACGGGCCGCCCCAAGGGCGTGGCCTCCACCTTCGCGGCGATGGCCGCGCGGGACGTTCGGCGCGGGAGCGAGTGGACCGGGGTGGTGCACCTCTCGGTCACCAGCCTCGCCCAGCGGGCCGGCGGCCGGTGCCTGGAGCAACTGCGGGCCGGGGGCGGGGTGGAGATCCTCGACCCGTTCACCCCGGGGGAGTTCGCGGCGGCCTGCCGACGGCTCGGGCGGGTGTCCACGTACCTGACGCCCCCGATGGTGTACCGGCTGCTGGACGACCCCGTGACCGCCGGGGGCGTCCCGGGCCTGGAAGCGGTCTCCTACGGAGCCTCACCGATCCTCCCCGAACGGCTGCGCGAGGCGGTGACCCGCTGGGGCGGACGCTGGCGGCAGGGCTACGGGATGAACGAGGCCGCCGTGATCTCCCGCCTCACCCCGGCCGACCACGACGCGGCGGTGGCCGGCCGGCCCGGACTGCTGGCTTCCGTGGGCCGCCCGGCGGCGGGAGTGGAGGTGCAGGTGCGGGACGAGCGGGACGCGGTACTGCCCGCCGGGTGTACGGGGGAGCTGTGGATCCGGTCGGCGGCGATGATGACCGGCTACTGGAACCAGCCCGGAGCCACCGCCGAGGTGCTGCGGGACGGATGGCTGCGGACCGGCGACCTCGGCCATACCGATGCCGAGGGGTACCTCTACCTGGACGACCGGCTCAAGGACATGGTGATCGTCGACGGCGTCAACATCTACAGCCTGCCGGTCGAGGCCGCGCTCGCCCGGCACCCCGCCGTGGCCCGGGCCGCCGTCGTCGGACGGCCCTGCCCGGCCACCGGCGAGGAGGTCTGCGCCTTCCTCGTGCCGGCACCGGGCCACACCGCGAGTGCGGCGGCGGCCGCCGAGGCGTGCGAGCGGGTGGCCCGCGAACTGGCCCCGGCGCACCGCCCGACGGCGGTCTTCTGGGCACGGGACATCCCCCTCACGGACCGCGGCAAGCCTGACAAACGCCTCCTCCGCTCCCGCGCAACAGCCCAAGCACCCCACCCCGCACCCCCGCCCCACCACCCTGCCCGCTGACCAAAGCCCCACCCGCCCCGCCTGCCGACCGGGCCCCAGCCGCTGGACGGCCCCGTCCGGGCCCGCCTGCCGGCCTGGCCCCGTCCCGCCCACGTGTACGGCCTGGAGGGCGCCGCCCGGGGGAGTAGGGGCGGGCCGCTGATCGGCGTCGGCGGCCTTGCCCGCGCGCCGGGCGGGCTGGGGCGGGTCAGCCGGTCAGGAGGCGTTTCAGTTCGCGGGCCGCGCGGGGCGGGGCCACGTCCGTGCGGTGGGCCAGGGCGATGGTGCGGCGCAGGGGGGATCCCGCCAGGGGGGTGGCGCGCAGGCCGGGGCCGCCGTGTGCGACGACCATCTCCGGGACCACCGCCACGCCCAGCCCCGCCCGGACGAAACCCAGGACGGCGTCCATCTCCCCGCCCTCCACCGTGAACACCGGCTCGAACCCCGCCGCCCGGCAGGCCGCCACGGTCAGGTCCCGCAGGTCGTAGCCGTGCCGGAACATCACCATGGGCTCCTCGCGCAGGTCCGCGATGCCCAGCTCCCCGCCGCCGCCCGGCGGCGGCAGGTCGCGGGACGAGACCACCACCAGGTCCTCCGTCAGCAGCTCCACCGTCGTCAGCGCCGGCGCCGACGGCGGCAGTGGCAGGACGATCAGCGCCAGGTCCAGGACCCCGCGCGCCAGTTCCCGCACCAGGTCCAGCGAACCGCCCTCCTCGATCAACAGCTCGATGCCCGGGTGCGCCGTGTGGAAGGCGCGCAGCACCCCCGGCAGCATCCCGGTGCACACGCTCGGCGTGGCGCCCAGCCGCACCCGGCCGCGCCGCAGCTGGAGCAGCTCCTGCACCTCCAGCCGCGCCGTGTCCGCGTCCGCCAGGATCCGCCGGGCCAGCGGCAGCAGCGCCTCACCGGCGTCGGTCAGCGCGATGTTCCCCCGCGCCCGGCTGAACAGCTCGGCACCCAGCTCCCGTTCGAGTGCCTTGATCTGCTGCGACAGCGAGGGCTGGGCCACGTGCTCCCGCTCCGCGGCGCGCGTGAAGTGCCGGGTCTCGGCGACGGCCACGAAGTACACGAGCTGCTGGAACTGCATCCCCCCAGGCTAGGGGGTGTCCGCTAGCGCCCACCGAGGACCTTCCATAGCCAGCACCTATCGCGATCAGCTCCACCATGTCTTGGACCTTTCGGGACCTTGGTCCCTACGGTCTACCTCATGGCTCTGGCAACGCGGACGGATCGACGGCCGTCCACCACGCGCACGCTCTGGGACTCCACCGTCGGCAAGAAGTCCGTGATGGCCATCTCCGGCCTGGTCATGCTCGGCTACCTCGTCGCGCACATGTTCGGCAACCTGAAGATCTTCTTCGGGCCGGGGGAGTTCAACGGCTACGCCCACGCCCTGCGCACCCTCGGCGAACCGTTCCTGCACTACGAGTGGGCCTTGTGGATCGTCCGCGTGGTCCTGGTCGCCGCCGTCGTCGCCCACGCCGTCTGCGCCTACCAGCTCAGCCGCCGCGACCTCAAGGCGCGCCCCGTCAAGTACGCCCACAAGCGGCGCCGCGCGAGCTACGCCACCCGCACCATGCGCTGGGGCGGGATCATCCTCGCCCTCTTCATCGTCTGGCACCTCCTCGACCTCACCACGCTCACCGTCAACGAGCGCGCCTGGGCCGGCCACCCCTACGAGAACGTCCTCGCGACCTTCTCCACCTGGTACGGCAACACGATCTACATCGTGGCCATGGCCGCCCTCGGCCTCCACGTCCGCCACGGTTTCTGGAGCGCCGCCCAGACCCTCGGCGCGGGCAACGCCCGCCGCGAGCGGACGCTGAAGTTCCTGGCCAATGCCCTGGCCCTCGTCCTCTTCGCGGGCTTCGTGTCCGTCCCCGTCGCCGTCATGACCGGAGTGGTGAACTGACCATGAGCACCGACTACGCCGCCTACACCACCGGCGACCCCGTCGCCGACACCAAGGCCCCGGCCGGCCCCATCGCCGAACGCTGGGACCGCCGCCGCTTCGAGGCGAAGCTGGTCAACCCGGCCAACCGCCGCAAGCACACCGTGATCGTCGTCGGCACCGGCCTGGCGGGCGGTGCCGCCGGCGCGACCCTCGCCGAGCAGGGCTACCACGTGGTCCAGTTCTGCTACAGCGACTCCCCGCGCCGCGCCCATTCCATCGCCGCCCAGGGCGGCATCAACGCCGCCAAGAACTACCGCAACGACGGTGACTCCGTACACCGCCTTTTCTACGACACCGTCAAGGGCGGCGACTTCCGCGCCCGCGAGTCCAACGTCCACCGCCTCGCCCAGATCTCCGTCGAGATCATCGACCAGTGCGTGGCCCAGGGCGTCCCCTTCGCCCGCGAGTACGGCGGCCTCCTCGACACCCGCTCCTTCGGCGGCGTCCAGGTCTCCCGCACCTTCTACGCCCGCGGCCAGACCGGCCAGCAGCTCCTCCTCGGCGCCTACCAGGCACTGTCGCGGCAGATAGCGGCCGGCAACGTCGAACTGCACGCCCGCACCGAGATGCTCGACCTGATCACCGTCGACGGGGTCGCCCGCGGCATCGTCGCCCGCGACCTCGTCACCGGCCGCATCGACACGTACTACGCCGACGCCGTGGTCCTGGCCAGCGGCGGCTACGGCAACGTCTTCTACCTCTCCACCAACGCCATGAACTCCAACGCGACCGCCGTCTGGCGGGCGCACCGGCGCGGCGCGTACTTCGCCAACCCCTGCTTCACCCAGATCCACCCCACCTGCATCCCGCGCACCGGCGACCACCAGTCCAAGCTCACGCTGATGAGCGAGTCCCTGCGCAACGACGGCCGCATCTGGGTCCCCAAGGCCAAGGGCGACACCCGCCCGGCCGCGGAGATCCCCGAGGACGAGCGCGACTACTACCTGGAGCGGATCTACCCCTCCTTCGGCAACCTCGTCCCCCGCGACATCGCCTCCCGCGCCGCCAAGAACGTCTGCGACGAGGGCCGCGGCGTCGGCCCCGGCGGCCAGGGCGTCTACCTGGACTTCGCCGACGCCATCCGCCGCATGGGCCGTGACAAGGTCGCCGAGAAGTACGGCAACCTCTTCGAGATGTACGAGCGGATCACGGCGGAGAACCCGTACGAGGTCCCCATGCGGATCTACCCGGCCGTCCACTACACGATGGGCGGACTCTGGGTCGACTACGACCTCCAGACCACCGTCCCCGGCCTGTTCGCGATCGGTGAGGCCAACTTCTCCGACCACGGGGCCAACCGCCTCGGCGCCTCCGCCCTCATGCAGGGCCTCGGCGACGGCTACTTCGTGCTCCCCTCCACCATCAACGACTACCTCGCCCGCCACCCGCACCACGAGCCGGTCGACGACAGCCACCCCGAGGCCGCGGCCGCCGTCCGCGAGACCCGCGACTGCCTCGCCAAGCTGCTCGCCGTCGACGGCGACCGCACCCCGGACTCCTTCCACCGCGAGATCGGCGAACTCATGTGGGAGTACTGCGGGATGGCCCGCACCGAGGAGGGGCTGCGCAAGGCGCTCGCCCGCATCCCGGAGATCCGCGAGGAGTTCTGGCGCCGCATCAAGGTCCCCGGCAGCGGCGTGGGGGTCCCCCCAGCGGAGCGAGGGGGAGAGTTCAACCAGTCGCTGGAGAAGGCCAACCGCATCGTCGACTACCTCGAACTCGCCGAGCTGATGTGCCTCGACGCCCTCCACCGCGCCGAGTCCTGCGGCGGCCACTTCCGCGAGGAGTCCCAGACCCCGGACGGCGAAGCGGCCCGCCGGGACGAGGAGTTCGGCTACGCGGCCGCCTGGGAGTACCGCGGAACCGGCGTCGCACCCGTCCTGCACAAGGAAGACCTGGTCTTCGAGTACGTCCACCCCACCCAGCGGAGCTACGCATGAAGCTCACCCTGCGCGTCTGGCGCCAGCAGAACGCCGACGCCCCCGGCGCCATGGCCTCCTACGAGGTCGACGGCATCTCGAAGGACATGTCCTTCCTGGAGATGCTCGACACCCTCAACGAGGACCTCATCCTGCGCGGCGAGGACCCGGTCGCCTTCGACCACGACTGCCGCGAGGGCATCTGCGGCGCGTGCAGCCTCGTCATCAACGGCGACGCCCACGGTCCCGAACGCACCACCACCTGCCAGCTGCACATGCGGTCCTTCGCCGACGGCGACACCATCGACGTCGAACCGTGGCGGGCCTCGGCCTTCCCCGTGGTCAAGGACCTCGTGGTGGACCGCAGTGCCTTCGACCGGATCATCCAGGCCGGCGGCTACATCACCGCCCCCACCGGCTCCGCGCCCGAGGCCCACGCCACGGCCGTGCCCAAGCCGGACGCCAACTCGGCGTTCGAGCACGCCGAGTGCATAGGCTGCGGCGCCTGCGTGGCGGCCTGCCCCAACGGATCCGCGATGCTGTTCACCTCCGCCAAGGTCAACCACCTGAACGTGCTCCCGCAGGGCTCGCCCGAGCGCGAGACGCGGGTGCTGGACATGGTGGCGCGGATGGACGACGAGGGCTTCGGCGGCTGCACCCTGACCGGCGAATGTGCCACCGCCTGCCCCAAGGGCATCCCGCTGCCGTCGATCGCCGCGATGAACAAGGAATGGCTGAGGGCACTCCGCAGGCGCTGACCCCCCTCCCCGGGACGGCCCGGTACGAGGCCCGGCCGGCGGCCAGCCCCGCCGACCGGGCGCGCCGAGCCCGCACTGGCGGCGGGGCCGCCCTTCGGGCGGACGGCGCTACTTTGCGGACACCCCCTAGGGCTGCCGGCCCAGTGCCCGCGCCAGGTAGGGGCCCGTGCGGGCGGCCCGGGACGCGGCCACCTCCGACGGCGGCCCGCAGGCCGTGATGCGGCCGCCCTCCGTGCCCCCGCCCGGGCCCAGGTCGATCACCCAGTCGGCCCCCGCCACCACCTCCATGTCGTGCTCCACGACCACCACCGAATGCCCCGCGTCCACCAGCCCGTGCAACTGCCGCAGCAGCACCCGCACATCGGACGGGTGCAGCCCGGTCGTCGGCTCGTCCAGCAGGTACAGGGTGTGGTCGCGGCGCAGCCGCTGGAGCTCCGTCGCCAGTTTGATCCGCTGGGCCT
Organism: Streptomyces sp. NPDC001594; assembly: GCF_042893675.1. Taxonomy (NCBI): domain Bacteria; kingdom Bacillati; phylum Actinomycetota; class Actinomycetes; order Kitasatosporales; family Streptomycetaceae; genus Streptomyces; species Streptomyces sp. NPDC001594. Next base: position 24,003 of record NZ_JBIAVB010000005.1, read on the forward strand.
CGCCGCCCGACAGCTCCGTGGCCGGCTGCCCCAGCCGCAGGTAGCCCAGCCCGATCTCCTCCAGCGCCCGCAGGCTGCGCGCCGCCGCCGGGACCTCCGCGAAGAAGCCGGCCGCCGCCTCCACCGTCAGCCCCAGCACCTGCGCGATGTCCAGCCCCTCGTAACGGACCTCCAGCGTCTCGGCGTTGTAGCGGGCGCCGGCGCACTCCGGGCACGGTGCGTACGTACTGGGCAGGAACAGCAGCTCCACCGAGACGAAGCCCTCGCCCTGGCAGGTCTCGCAGCGGCCGCCCGGCACGTTGAAGGAGAACCGGCCCGCCTTCCAGCCGCGTCCGCGGGCCTGCGGGGACGCCGTGAAGAGCTTGCGCACCACGTCGAACAGCCCCGTGTACGTGGCCAGGTTGGAGCGCGGCGTCCGGCCGATCGGCTTCTGGTCCACCTCCACCAGCCGCCGCACCGGGAACTCCGGCTCCCCCAGCCGCGAGGCCACCTCCTCCGCGAGCACCCGCCCCACCAGCGTGGACTTTCCCGACCCCGACACCCCGGTGACGGCGGTGAACACCCCGAGCGGGAACTCGGCCGTCAGATCACGGAGGTTGTGCCGCCGCACCCCCTCCAGCCGGACCGAACCGGTGGCGGCGCGCACCGGCCGGGCGGGCCCGGAGGCGCCGGCCCGGGCGAACAGGTGCCGGGCCGTCGCCGACTCCGCGACCCCTTCCAGGCCCCCGGGCGGCCCGCTGTACAGCACCCGGCCGCCGTGCTCACCGGCCAGCGGGCCGACGTCCACCAGCCAGTCGGCACGCCGCACCACATCCAGGTGGTGCTCCACCACGAACACCGTGTTCCCCGCCGCCTTGAGCCGCTCCAGCACTCCCAGCAGCGCCTCGGTATCGGCCGGATGCAGCCCCGCCGACGGCTCGTCCAGCACGTACACCACCCCGAACAGCCCCGACCGCAGCTGGGTCGCCAGCCGCAGCCGCTGGAGTTCCCCCGCCGACAGGCTCGGCGCGGTCCGGTCCAGGCTCAGATAGCCCAGCCCCAGCTCCGTGACCGGCGCGATCCGTGCCCGCAGGTCCGCCACCAGCACCCGCGCCGCCTCGGCGGCCGGCGCGGCCCCGGCCAGTACGGCGTCCAGCTCGCCCAGTGCCAGCGCCGCCAGCTCCGCGATCGTCCGCCCCGCGAAGGTCACCGCCAGGGCCTCGGGTCGCAGCCGCCGCCCCTCGCACACCGGGCAGGGGCCGTCGGTGAGGAACTTCTCGGCGCGCGCCCGCAGGGTGGCGCTCTTGGTGTCGGAGAAGGTCCGCATCACATAGCGGTGGGCGCTCATGTACGTGCCCTGGTACGGGCGTTGGATCCGGTCGGCCTCCCGCACCGGGTGCACCGTCACCACCGGCTGCTCCTCGGTGAACAGGATCCACTCCCGGTCCTCGGCCGGCAGTTCCCGCCAGGGCCGGTCGACGTCGTGGCCGAGCACTTCGAGGATGTCCCTGAGGTTCTTGCCCTGCCAGGCCCCCGGCCAGGCGGCGATGGCACCCTGACGGATCGACAGGTCGGGGTCGGGGACCAGGAGTTCTTCGCTCGTGCGGTGGATCCGGCCCAGGCCGTGGCAGGAGGGGCAGGCGCCTGCGGCCGTGTTGGGGGAGAAGGAGTCGGAGTCGAGCCGTTCGGCGCCCGGGGGATAGTCGCCGGCCCGGGAATACAGCATCCGCAGGGAGTTGGAGAGCAGCGTCACCGTCCCCACCGAGGAGCGCGAGCCGGGGGAGGAGCGGCGCTGCTCCAGCGAGACGGCGGGCGGCAGCCCGGTCACCGAGTCCACCTTCGGCGCGCCGATCTGGTGGATCAGGCGCCGGGCGTAGGGGGCCACGGACTCGAAGTACCGCCGCTGGGCCTCGGCGTAGAGCGTGCCGAAGGCCAGGGAGCTCTTCCCGGAACCCGACACCCCGGTGAAGACGGTGAGGGTGTCGCGCGGGATGTCCACGTCCACCCCGCGCAGGTTGTGCTCCCGGGCGCCGCGGACCCGTACGCAGGGATCGAGGGTGTCGCGGGGGACGGCGGGGACTTCGGGGGAAGGCTGGTGCATTCGCCCCAGTTTAGTGGTGTAGGCGGACCGGGGGTGCCGCCGGAGCCGCGCCCTGGCCCAGCCCGGCGATCCGGGACAGCCGCCGGAAGGAGTCCAGCAGGGCCGTCCGGTCGTACGTGGAGGTGGTGACCAGCAGCTCGTCCGCCCCGGTGTCCTCCGCCAGGGCCGCCAGGCCGGCCGCGACCTGCTCCTCCGTACCCGCGAGGTGCCCGGCGAGGGCGCCCTCGTACAGCTCCCGCTCCTTGGGCCCCGGCTCCAGCGCCTCGACCTCCTCCGCCGGCCGCAGCGGCGGGAAGCTCCCCCGGGTCCGGGAGTACGCCAGGGACCAGGCCTCCGGCACCAGGATCCGCCGGGCGGCCTCCTCGGTCTCCGCGACCGCCACCGTCCCCGAGACCACCACGTACGGCTCGGCGCCCCACGCGGAGGGCCGGAACTCCCGGCGGTAGGCGGCGACGGCCTCCGCCACCCGGCCGCGGGCCCGCAGGTCGCCCACCACCACCGGCAGCCCCGCCCGGGCGGCGATGGACGCACCCGCACCGGTGGCCAGGACGAACGGCGGGATCCGCAGCCCCTCCGCGGGGCGCGCGTGCACCTCGGGGTGGGCGCGCTGGCTGCCGTCGATCCAGCCCAGCAGTTCCGCCAGCTGCTCCTCGAACCGGTCGGCGTCGCCCGTGTCCCGGCCCAGGGCGCGCCGGATCCCGCCGGTGAAGCCGACCGAACGGCCGAGGCCCATGTCGATCCGGCCGGGGAACAGCGCCTCCAGCACCCCGAACTGCTCGGCGACCACCAGCGGCTGGTGGTTGGGCAGCATCACCCCGCCCGTGCCGACCCGGATCCGCCGGGTGGCGGCCGCCACGGCCGCGGCCAGCACCGTGGGGGCGGAACCGGCGACCCCGGGCACGCTGTGGTGCTCCGACACCCAGAAGCGGTGGTAGCCGAGCTCCTCCGCCGTCCGGGCCAGCTCCACGGTGTCGCGCAGCGCCTCGGCGGCGGGGTGCCCCGCGCGGACGCGGGACCGGTCGAGGATCGAGATTCTGAGGCTCACCCCGTGTTCAACGCCCGGCGCCCCGAGGGATTCCCCGCACCGCGGGCCGCACCCTCAGGTACGGCTGCCGCCCTCGCTCTCCTGGGCGCTCTTGAGCTCCGGCGCCGGCGCCGCCCAGTCGGCGAGCAGCACCTGGAAGCCCGCGGCGCGTGCGGCCTGGCAGACGAGCGGGTCGTCGTCGACCAGCACCCGCACCTCACGGCCCCGAGCGATCCGCTGGAGCACCTCCAGCTTGGTCACCCGGGCCGGCCGCCGGTCGCGGTCGCCGCGCATCCACACCCGGCCCTCGGGCAGCCCGTGCCGCGCCAGCCAGTCGGCGGTGTCCGCCCGGCAGCGCTCCGGCCGCCCGGTCAGGTACACCACCTCGCAGTCGGCCGCGCTCTCCACCGCCAGCGCCACGCCGCGCGCGAGCGGCGGGTCGGCCGGAGCCGCGCCGAAGAAGCCGTCCCAGTCGCGGGGCCGGCGCTCGAGGAAGTGCTGGCGGTGGCCGGTGTCGGCCAGGGTGTTGTCGATGTCGAAGACGGCCAGCGGACGGCGCGGTGCGGTGGTCTCGGTCATGTCCGCAGCCTAGGCGCCGGACCGCGCGCCCAGGCCGCCGGGGCCCGGGGCTCGGGGGCCGGGGCTCCGGGTCCGGGGCTCGGGGCGCGCGCGGGTGGCCCGGGCGGCCCGTCAGTCCTCGCCGTCGAGGCGGAAGCCCACCTTCAGTCCGACCTGGTAGTGCGCGATCTGCCCGTTCTCGATGTGCCCGCGTACCTGTGTGACCTCGAACCAGTCGAGATTGCGCAGGTTCTGCCCGGCTCGGCTGATCCCGTTCCGGATGGCCTGATCGATGCCCTCGTGGGAGGTGCCGACGATCTCGGTCACCCGGTAGGTGTGGTTGGACATGGGGTCTCCCGCCAGTCGTCGCTTTTGCCTTGTTCCACGGTGCCCCAGTAAGGCCGGGTCCGCGAACTATGCGTGAACAATTCCGGCGGAAAGCCCCTTGACCGACCCATTGGTCTATGCCAATTTCAAGCCATCTGAGATCCAGCCCAGAAGGTGACCCCCCGTGAAGAAACGTTTCCTCGCCGTGTGCGCGGCCCTCGCGGCCGCGACCGCCCTGACCGCCGGCTGCGGCGTTCTGGCCGGATCGGACGGTGGGTCCCGGAAGGTGACCCTCTGGCTGATGAAGGGCAGCGCCTCGGACGAGTTCATCGGGAAGTTCACCGCCGACTTCGAGAAGGAACACCCCGGCATCGACCTGGACGTGAAGATCCAGGAGTGGAAGGGCATCGGCGACAAGGTCAACGCCGTCCTCGCCGGCAAGGGCAGTGAGCACGCCGACGTCATCGAGGTCGGCAACACCCAGGTGGCCCAGTACGTCGAGACCGGCGGCCTCTCCGAACTCACCCTGGAGGGCCTGCGCACCTGGGGGAGCAAGGACTGGCTCAAGGGCCTCGCCGACCCGGGCAGCGTCAACGGGGCCCAGTACGGCGTCCCGTGGTACGCCGCCAACCGGGTGGTCATCTACAACAAGGACCTCTTCGGAGCCGCCGGGATCAAGACCCCGCCCAAGAACCGCCAGGAGTGGATCGCCGCCACCCAGAAGCTCGACAAGGGCGACCAGCAGGGCATCTACCTCCCCGGCCAGAACTGGTACGTCCTCGCCGGCTTCGTCTGGGACGAGGGCGGCGAGCTCGCCGCCGAGACCGGCGGCCAGTGGGTCGGCGCCCTCGACGACGAGAAGGCCATCGCCGGGATGGACTTCTACAAGCAGCTCCAGGCCCTCGGCAGGGGTCCGAAGAACGCCGACGAGGAGACGCCCCCGCAGGCCGAGGTCTTCGCCCGCGGCCAGGTCGCCCAGATCATCGCCCCGCCCGGGCAGGCCGCCCAGATCGAAGCGGCCAACCCCGCGCTCAAGGGCAAGCTCGGCTACTTCCCCATCCCCGGCAAGACCTCCGACAAGGCCGGCTCCGTCCTCACCGGCGGCTCCGACCTGATCATTCCGGAGAAGACGGCGAACCGGACCGCCGCCGTCGACGTGATCACCGCCCTGGTCAGCGAGAAGTGGCAGACGGAACTCGCCCGCACCATGAGCTACGTCCCCAACAAGACCACCCTCGCCCGGGTGGTCGAGGGCAACGAGGGCGCCGCCGCGATGGCCGCCGGAGCCGCCCAGGGCCGGGCCACGCCGAAGTCCGCGCGCTGGGCCGAGGTCGAGGCGAAGAACCCGCTCAAGCCCTACATGACGGCCGTGCTCACCGGCCAGGACCCCCGGCAGGCGGCGAAGACGGCCTCGGAGACCATGGGCCAGATCCTGAACTCCGACCGCTGAGCCGGTCCGCCCAGCCCATGATCAGCCGATCCGGCGGGCCGCTGAGCTGGGCACCGGTCCGCCGAGTTCAGCCTCCGCACATCCGGGGGCCGCTGCGCGGTCATGTCGAATCCAGCCGGTCACGGAAGAAGTAAAGGAGCCGGGTCCGCCACCCGCGGCCCGGCTCCCCGTGCCCGGATCAGGAGCAGCCATGACCATCGCCCCCCTGTCCCCGTCCCCCCTCGCACCCGCAGCCCCGGCCGTCCCCGCCCCGGCCCCCGCCGGTCCCCCGGCCGCCTCCCGGTACACAGTCCGCCTCGCCCGTGACGAGGACGAGGTCCGCGCCGCCCAGCGGCTGCGCCACCAGGTCTTCGCCGGAGAGCTCGGCGCCCGCCTCGACGGCCCCGAGCCGGGCCTGGACTCCGACGCCTTCGACGCGTACTGCGACCACCTCCTGGTCCTCGACGAGGAGACCGGCCAGGTCGTCGGCACCTACCGGCTGCTGCCCCCGGAGCGCGCCGCCGTCGCCGGACGGCTCTACTCCGAGGGGGAGTTCGACCTCTCCGCCCTCGCCCCGATCCGCCCCGACCTGGTCGAGGTCGGCCGTTCCTGCGTCCACCCCGACCACCGCAACGGCGCCGTGATCGCCCTCATCTGGGCCGGCCTCGCCCGCTACATGGAGCGCACCGGCCACAACTGGCTCGCCGGGTGCTGCTCGATACCGCTCGCCGACGGCGGGGTCCTGGCCGCCGCCACCCGCGAGACCGTCCTGGCCCGCAACCTCGCCCCCGAGGAGTACCGGGTCACCCCGCACCTGCCCTGGAGCCCCGAGGGCGTCGCCCTCCCCGGCACCCGCCTGGAACTGCCGCCGCTGCTGCGCGGCTACATCCGCCTGGGGGCCTGGGTCTGCGGGGAGCCCGCCCTCGACGCCGAGTTCGGCTGCGCCGACCTGTACGTGCTGCTCTCCCTGCGCCGGACCAACCCGCGCTACCTCAACCACTTCCTCTCGCTCGCCCCGTCGGCATGAGCAACTGGCTGCTGCCCACCGCGCCCTGCACCCCGCAGGACTGCGCCGGCCACGGGGGCCGGGCCGCGACCGTCCCGCACGCGGTGCTCCGGCTCGCGGGCGCCCTCGCGCTGGTCCTGCTGGCGGTCCCGGCCGCCCCGCCGGTGCGGCTGCTGCCCGCCCGGCCCCGGCGCGCGCTGATCCGGGCCTGGTGCACCGCGCTCCTGCGGTCCCTGGGGATACGGATCACCGTGCACGGCACCCCCGGGCCGGACGGGGGCCGCCTGATCGTCGCCAACCACATCTCCTGGACCGACATCCCGCTCGTCGCCGCCGCCCTGCCCAGCCGGATGCTGGCCAAGAGCGAGATCGGCGGCTGGCCGGTGCTCGGCCGGCTCGCCGCCCAGGCGGGCACCCTGTTCATCGAACGCGACCGGATCCGGGCCCTGCCCCGGACCGTGGCGACCCTCGCCCGGGCGCTGCGCGACGGGGACCGGGTCACCGTCTTCCCCGAGGGCTGCACCTGGTGCGGGCGCGGCCAGGGGCCGTTCCGGCGGGCCGCGTTCCAGGCGGCGCTGGACGCGGGGGTGCCCGTACAGCCCGTGCGGATCGCCTACCGGCTGGGCGACGGGGAGTTCGCCGGGGCGCCCGCCTTCGTCGGGGACGACACGCTGACCGCCTCCCTGTGGCGGATCGCCCGGGCCCGGGACGTACGCGCCGAGGTGCGGCTGCTGCCCCGGATCCCGGAGGGCCGCCACACCGACCGGCGCGCGCTCACGGCGGCGGCGCAGCGGGCGGTCCTCGGGCCGCGGGAGCGGCAGCGGACCCTGCTGACCGGCGTACCGGCCCAGCAGCGCCCGCCGCACACCCCGACCGCGCACGCCTCGCACGCCCCGGCCGCGCAAGCCGAGGCCGCGTACACCCCGACGGCGCACGCCGAGGCCGCGTACACACCGGCCGCGCAAGGGACGCCCCCGCAGGCGCCCGTCGGTCAGCCGGCCGCTCAGTCCACGGCCACCGAGTCCACGGAGCCGTCCGCCACCGACAGCGACAGCGCGAAGCGGCCCTCGGAGTCGGTCCACCAGTGGGCCAACTCCAGCCCGGCCTCCGCGAGTTCCCTCCGCACTCCGTCCTGACGGAACTTCGCCGAGATCTCCGTGAGGATCTCCTCACCCGCCGCGAACGGCACCACCAGGTCCAGCGCCCGGATCTTCACCGTCACCGCCGACCGCGCCCGCAGCCGCATCTCGATCCACTCGTGCTCCCGGTTCCACACCGCCACGTGGTCGAAGTCGGCGGTGTGGAAGTCCGCGCCCAACTCCCGGTCGATCACGGCCAGCACGTTCTTGTCGAACTCCGCCGTCACCCCCTGCGCGTCGTCGTACGCCGCCACCAGCACGGCCTCGTCCTTCACCAGGTCCGTGCCCATCAGCAGGGCGTCCCCGGGCGAGAGCATCGCCCGTACGGACGCCAGGAACACCGCCCGCTCCGGCGGCAGCAGGTTCCCGATCGTGCCGCCCAGGAACACCACCAACCGCGGCCCGGGGGACTCCGGCAGGTGCAGCGGCCCCGTGAAGTCCGCCAGCAGCGCGTGCACCTCCAGCCCCGGATGCGCCGCGAGCAGCGCCTCGGCCGCCCCGGTCAGGGCGCTCTCGCTGACGTCCACCGGGACGTACGTCTCCAGCGCCGGCAGCGCCTCGATCAGGTGCCGGGTCTTCTCCGAGGAGCCGGAGCCCAGCTCCACCAGCGTGCGCGCCCCGCTGACCGCCGCGATCTCCCGGGCCCGCTCCAGCAGGATCTCCCGCTCGGCGCGCGTCGGGTAGTACTCCGGCAACCGGGTGATCTCCTCGAAGAGTTCGCTGCCCCGCGCGTCGTAGAACCACTTCGGCGGCAGCTCCTTGGGGACCCGGGTCAACCCGCGCAGGACGTCCTTGCGCAGCGCCCTGTCGGCGGCGTGCTCATCGAGGGTCCGGGTCATCTGGAAATCGCTCACGGGGTGCTCTCCTTCAGGGGGATCAGGGCGACCCGCGTGCGGGTGGCGGTCAGCAGGCTCCGGTCGGGCACCTCGCACCAGCCGGTGTCGTCGTCGTACGGTTCGGACGCCACGACCACCCGCCCCGAGGGGTGGCCGGGCAGGTACCAGAGGGAATCGCCCCAGGCGGTGGCGGCGATCGAGGCGCCGTCGGTGAGCAGCAGGTTCAGCCGGGAGCCGGGGGCCGCGGCGGCGAGTTCGCGCACCGCCTCCGCCAGGGCCGTGCCCGGATCGTCGCCCTGCCGCAGCCGGTGCAGGACCAGCGCCCACACCAGGGCCGAGTCGGTGCGCGCGGCCAGCTCCAGCAGCGCGTGGGCCGGCAGGGCCGCCGCGAGCGGCGCCACCGCGTCCGGCCAGCCCCGCACCGCGCCGTTGTGGCTGAACAGCCAGGGCCCGGAGGCGAACGGCGCCGCCGCGGCCTCCCCGTCCGCCCCGGCGAAGGTGGCGTCGCGCACGGCGGCCAGCAGGGCCCCGCTGCGCACCACCCGGCCCAGGTCGGCGAAGCCCTCGTCCCCCCACACGGGCCCCGCGCGCCGGTAGCGGGCCGGAACCGGATCGCCGGCCGCGTACCAGCCCACGCCGAAGCCGTCGGCGTTGACGGTGCCGTACCGCTGCCTGCGCGGCTCCCAGGACTGCCGCACGAGCGCGTGCTGCGGATCGGCCAGCACCGCCCCCATGGGTATCTCGGGCCCCAGATAGGCCAGGTGACGGCACATCAGACGTCCCTCGCGGTACGGAAGCCGGCGAAGATCTGCCGGCGCACCGGCAGGTCCCAGTTGCGGAACGTGCCCCGGCACGCCACCGGGTCCACGGCGAACGAGCCGCCGCGCAGCACCTTGTGCTCCGGCCCGAAGAACACCTCCGAGTACTCCCGGTACGGGAAGGGGCGGAACCCCGGGTACGGCAGGAAGTCCGAGGCGGTCCACTCCCACACGTCGCCGATGAGCTGGTGCACCCCCAGCGGGGAGGCCCCGGCCGGGTAGCAACCGGCGCGGGCCGGGCGGAGGTGGCGCTGGCCCAGGTTGGCGTGCAGGGGGGTCGGGTCGGCGTCGCCCCAGGGGTAGCGGCGGGAGCGGCCGGTGGCCGGGTCGTGGCGGGCCGCCTTCTCCCACTCCGCCTCGGTGGGCAGCCGGCGTCCCGCCCAGCGGGCGTAGGCGTCGGCCTCGTACCAGCTGACGTGCAGGACCGGTTCCTCGTCCGGCACCGGCTCGGTCACCCCGAACCGGCGGCGCAGCCACTGGCCGGCCTCGCGCCGCCAGAACAGCGGGGCCCCGATGCCGTGGGCGCGGATCTGCTCCCAGCCCTCGGCCGCCCACCAGCGGGGGTCGGTGTACCCGCCGTCCGCGATGAAGGCCTGGTAGGCGGCGTTGGTCACCGCCGCCGTGTCGATCCAGAAGGACGGCACCTCCCGCACGTGCGCGGGACGCTCGTTGTCGAGCGACCACGGCTCGGCCGAGGTGCCCATGGTGAACGGGCCTCCCGGCACGAGTACTTCGGCCGCCGTCGGGGCCGAGTCCCGGGGCGGCTGCGGATCCGGTGCGGACAGCACGGGTTCACCCGCACGCAGTTGATGGGTGATCAGCATGGTCTCGTCGTGCTGCTGCTCGTGCTGGGCGATCATTCCGAAGACGAACCCCCGGTCGAGGAGGGCCGTCCCCTCCAGCGGGGTGCCGTCCAGCAGGTCGAGCACCCGGCCGCGGACCTCGGCCGCGTACCGGCGGGCCTCCTCGGGGCCCAGCAGGGGCAGCTTCGGCCGCTCGGAGCGCGGGTGTTGGAAGGCGTCGTAGAGGGAGTTGATCTCCGGGCGGAGGAACTCCCGCCCGGCCACGTTCCGCAGCAGCCACAGCTCCTCCTGGTTCCCGATGTGGGCCAAGTCCCACACCAGCGGGGACATCAGGGGGGAGTGCTGCGCGGTCAGGTCCGGGTCGTCGACGACATCGGTCAGCCCGGCCGTACGGGCCCGCGCGGCGGTCAGGGCGGCCGCGGCCCGCTCGCGCAGGGCCGCGGGACGGAACTCGGGGTGGGTCTCGGTGGTCACGGGCGCGGTCCCTTCGCGGTGGGCGGCCGCCGGCGGTGTGCCGCCGGGCCGGTGTCTTCCACGGCGGCCGGAGCGGTGCTCACGGCGGCCCGGGTGCGCCCGGCGACCAGGGCGTCGTCCGCGTCGTCGGCCGGGCAGCGCCCGCGCCGCACGTAGCGTCCGGCGAAGGCCTCCACGGCGTCCTGGACGCGGCGGTCCGCCCCGAGCCGGGGCAGTGCCTCCGCGGCGGCGGCGAAACAGGCCGTGGCCGCGGCCCGCAGGTCCGGGTCGGCCAGCGCGCCCCGTGCGGCGGTCCGCCACAGCGGGTTGCGGGGCGCGCTGCGGTTGCCGTAGGCGTCGGCCAGGGCCTTCACCGCCCGGTAGGCCGTCTCGGCGGCCTGCGGGTCGTCGAACAGGGCGTGCACCACCGCCACCGGGACGGTCCAGCCGTCCTCCCCGGGCTGCGCGTCGATCATCCGCAGCTCCAGGTGGCCGCGCGGGCGCACGGGCGGGAAAAGGGTGGTGAGGTGGTATTCCAGGTCCGCGGCCGTGGGCCGCCGGGCGGGGCCGCCCGGTGCGCCGCCCGGTGCGCCGCCGTCCGTGCGCAGCCAGTCGCGGAAGGTCAGCCCGCGCGGCACCGCCCAGGGCCCGTCCCCGGCCCCCCGTACGCACATCACCTCGGTGTCCAGCGCGTGCCGGACCCAAGCCGCGCGGGGTTCGGCGTCCAGCGGCGGGGCCAGTGCGCGCCGCGGGTCGATGTCGCTCCAGATCCCCTGCCGCGCGCACCGCCAGCCCTCGTACGGGCCGTCGCGGCCGGGGGAGTTGGCGAAGGCGGCCACCAGTACGGCGCCCAGCAGGTGGGCGAGCCGCCAGCGCCGCCCGTACCCGAGCGGGCCCGGCTCCTCGTGCCCGGCGTCCACGCAGACCTGCACGGAGGCGGAGGAGCGCATCATGGCCCGGCCGGCGGGGCCGGTGCGGTCGAAGTAGCTCTCCATCGCGTCGTAGCGCGGGCTGGCCAGGAGGCGGCGCAGGGGCCTGCGGGGGTCCTCGCCGAGGCCGCGGAGGACCAGCCCGCGCTCGCGCAGGGCGCCCCGCACGGCGGCGAGGTCGGCGCGGAGCCCGTCGAGGCAGGCGGTGAGGGAGGCGGCGGGAGCGGAGCTGAGCTCCAGCTGGCCGCCGGGTTCGACGGTGACCCGGGAGCCCAGGGGCAGGGCCCGGGCGGCCGCGTGGGCGGCGGTGAGGCGTTCGGGGGGTAGCGGCAGCCAGGGGCGTTCCGCGTCCAGGACGAGCCATTCGAGCTCGGCACCGAGGACGCGGGGCGGGCCGGTCTTGAAGCAGATGCCGTGCACCAGGTCCTCGGCGGCCGCCTCGCCGAGCGGGGCGTAAGCGGAATCCGCCGGATCGTGGACGTGTGGAGCGGGTGAGTTCTCGGACATGACCGGAACCTCGTCTCCTGTAGTCGGCCGTGATGTCACCGTGCCTACCCGTCCTCGGAGCGCCAATTCCTTTGCGGCCGCCGCGGCCGCCCCGCAGGATGGCGGCGTGAGCAGCAGATTGCGCGAGATCGCGCGGGAGAACGCGCTGATCGTGGCGGCCGGCGGGTACCGGACGCGGTCGGGGCGGTGGGTCTCCCTCGCCGCCGGCCTGGCGGAATCCAAGGCCGGAACCAGACTATATGGACCAAACCAGGTCATTCCAGACGGAGAGTCCGTCAGGGGGAGCCTGCGGACCGTCTTCGAGGTCACGGGGGAGAGCAGCACGGTCGCTGCGCGTCGCCTCGCGCAGGTGCCCGGCGGCGGCCCCGTCGCGGTGCTGAACTTCGCCTCGGCCCGCAATCCCGGGGGCGGCTACGTCCGCGGCGCCAAGGCGCAGGAGGAGGCGCTCTGCCGGGCCTCGGCCCTGTACGAGACCCTCCTGGAGGCCCCGGAGTACTACGAGGTCCACCGCGCGGGCCGGAGCACCTTCTACACCGACCGGGTGATCCACTCACCCGGGGTGCCGGTGTTCCGCGACGACCGGGGCGACCTGCTGGAAACCCCGTTCCGGGCCGGGTTCCTCACCTCCCCGGCCCCGAACGCGGGCACGATCCGCCGCCAGGAGCCCGAACGCGCCCCGGAGATCCCGGCGGCCCTGGTCCGGCGGGCGGGGCGCGTGCTGGAGGTGGCCGCATTCCACGGCTGCCGGGCGCTGGTGCTGGGCGCCTGGGGCTGCGGCGTGTTCCGCAACGACCCGGCGGAGGTGGCCGAGGCGTTCCGCACCCAGCTGACCACCCGCTTCACGGGCACCTTCGCCCAGGTCGCCTTCGCGGTCCTGGACCGCGACCCAACCCCGCGCGAGGCCTTCGCCAGGACTTTCGCCGGGCTGTAGGCGGCTACTGCCAGCCGTACCGCTCCCGCAGGCGGTCGACGACCAGCTGGAAGCGGGGGCGGTCCAGGGCGCAGGCCTCGCGGCGCATACCGGTCTCGTGGACGCGCAGGACGCGGTCCACGTCCACCCAGGACTCGCGCCCCGCCGCGTCCCAGGGGCCGGAGCCGATCGGGACCCACTCCCGGTCGGCGTCGTGCCGCTTGCTGGACAGCTGGACCGCCAGCACGGTCGAGCCGCCCGCCTCGCGCGCGACCACCAGGACCGGCCGGTCCTTGCCCCGCCCGTCGGCCTCCTCGAAGGGGACCCAGGTCCACACGATCTCCCCGGGGTCGGGGTCCCCGTCGGGGTCCGGGGCGTACTCCGTGCGGACCGGGCCGATCGCCAGGGGGTCGGCCTCGGCGGTCGCGCCGAAGCCCTCCCGGCCGGGCTGCTCCAGGTAACCGTTGCCGTGATGTGAAAGTGCCGTCATCCGGGCGAGGTTAGCGGGTGCCCGGCCCCGGGAGGGGGAGGAGGGCGGCGGTACGGGGCGCCGTCGGCCCGTGCGACCGGCGCCGCCTCGGCCCCGCGGGCCGCGCGCCCTGGCAGGATGGCGGCATGGAACGAGTGCTGGGAATCGGCGGCTATTTCATCCGGGCGAGCGACCCGGCGGCCCTGACCGCGTGGTACCGCGACTGCCTGGGCCTGGACCTCGACGGACACGGACTGTGGCGGCCGGAGTCCGGCCCGACGGTGTTCGCGGCCTTCGAACCCGACACGGAGTACTTCGGCTCCCGCGGCCAGCAGGTCATGCTCAACTTCCGCGTCCGCGACCTGGACGCGATGCTCGCGCAGCTGCGGGCGAAGGGGGCCGACGTGGCGGGCGAGCCCCAGGAGATGCAGGGAGTGGGCCGCTTCGCCTGGGTCACCGACCCGGAGGGCAACCGCGTGGAACTGTGGCAGCCCGCCTGAGCCCCTCCCTATGCCTGCCTTAAGCGGAGCTTAGGGTTCTCGTATCCCGCCCCGAAACGAACGATTGTCCGTTTCGGGGCGGCTAGCGTGCTGCCGCACCCCAACTCCCCAGTACACAGAGGCAGGCACGCCATGGGCAGCACCACCCGTCACCGCCGCAGGGCCGGAGGCAAGGCCAAGGCCGCGGGCGCGATCGTGGTGGCGGCGGTGATCGGTGGCGCGGCCCTCGCGTTCACCGGCACCGCGCAGGCCACCGCCGTCGGCGCCGTGTACACCACCTCCAGCTCCTGGAGCGGTGGCCACACCGGCCAGTACGTCATCACCAACGGCACCGGCCGCACCCAGTCGGACTGGACCCTGCGGTTCGACCTGCCGCCCGGCACGCGGATCGACTCCCTGTGGAACGGCACCCACACCGTCGACGGGCAGCACGTCACCGTGAAGCCCGCGAGCTGGAACCGGGAGCTCGCGCCCGGGGCCTCCGTCACCGTCGGCTTCGTCGCGAGCGGCACCGGCGCCCCCGCCGCGCCCAAGGGGTGCCTGATCAACGGGGTCAAGTGCTCGGTCGACCAGAGCGCGACCCCGCGGCCCAGCGGCCGGCCCAGCACCCCGCCCACCCCCGCCCCGACCGCCACGAGGCCCCCCGCGGACCCGACGGCCACGGCCCCGCCGACCACCGCCGCCCCCACCACCGGGCCCACCGCGACCGCCCCGGCCCCCAAGCCCGGCGGCGGCGCGGCGCGCTTCGCGCCGTACGTCGACACCTCCCTCTACCCCGCATACGACCTCCTCGACACCGCGACGAGCACCGGCGTGCGGGAGTTCCACCTCGCCTTCGTCACCGCCGGCGCCGGGTGCACCCCGCTGTGGGGCGGGGTCACCGAGTTGGCGGCCGACAAGGTGGCGGCGCAGATCGGCGAGCTGCGCGCCCGGGGCGGCGACGTACGGGTGTCCTTCGGCGGGGCCGCCGGCCGCGAACTGGCGCTGAACTGCGAGGGCGCCGACGAACTGGCGGCGGCCTACGGGAAGGTAGTGGACCAGTACCGGCTGACCAAGGTCGACTTCGACATCGAGGGCGCGGCCCTGGCCGACACCGCCGCCAACTCCCGCCGCGCGCAGGCCATAGCCCGGCTGCAGCAGTCCCACCCGGGCCTGGACGTGGCGTTCACCCTGCCCGTGATGCCCGAAGGGCTGACCCAGCCGGGCGTGGCCCTGCTCGCCGACGCCCGCCGGGGCGGGGTGCGGATCGACTCCGTCAACATCATGGCGATGGACTACGGGCCCGCGTACGGCGGGAACATGGGGCAGTACGCCATCCAGGCCGCGACGGCCGCGCAGGCCCAGCTGAAGGGGGTCCTCGGGCTCTCCGACCAGGCGGCCTGGAAGGCCCTGGCCGTCACCCCGATGATCGGCGTCAACGACGTCGCGTCGGAGGTCTTCTCCCTCTCCGACGCGACGCGGCTCGTGGAGTTCGCCTCGGCGAAGGGCGTCGGACGGCTGGCCATGTGGTCGGCGGCCCGCGACGCGCAGTGCCCCGCCGGCGCGCTGAACCACGCGGAGCCCACGTGCAGTTCGGTCCTCCAGCAGCCGCTGGCCTTCACCCGCGCCTTCGGCGCCCTGCGTTAGGGCCTGTCCGGCCGTGCTCCGCCGGACGCGCCCTGGCGGGTGGCGGGACCGCCGGTGGCGCGGAGCACCTCCAGTACCTGCGCGGTGATGGCGGCCTCGTTCCGCTCGAACTCCGGGCCGGTCAGCCGGTCCGGCTCGGCGGGCAGCCCGGTCAGGACGGGGGTGTGCAGGTGGCCGCCGGGCAGGGTCGGCCGCAGCTCCAGCCGGAGCCGGTTGGAGCGGTAGGCGACCTCGTTGGAGAGGTAGCCGCCGCCCCCGCCCGCGACGGCGCGGGAGCCGGGGGTGGGTCCGTCCTCGCGGTCCACCGGGTCCATCCGCCCGGCCGGTATCTCGGTGACGGTGGTGTTGAGCTGCACGGGATAGGGCGTCTGGACGGCGGTCATGGCGTCGGTGGGCAGGGTGGTGCGCAGGAACTCCGCCCCGGGGCCCAGGCCCGGCGCGGTGGCGGGGTGCTCGCGCGTACCGCCCGCCAGGGCGCCGACGTTGTCGGGGTACGGGTCGGCCGAGCGGTTGCGGCCGGCCCAGGCCTCCAGAGTGAACAGGCCGGGGTAGCCCTGGCTGATGCTGGTGATCAGGTCGGCGGAGCGCGGGCCCGCCGCCAGCCGGGGCCCGTAGGCCCGTTCCACGATCCCGGCGTCGAAGTCGGCGTAGCGGACCGGGAGGACGACGGCCCGGATCTCGGCGGTGGTGCCGTCGGACAGGGTGATCCGGCGGCCGTTGAGCTGGAGGGCGGCCGAGCCGGAGGGGTTGGCCCGGCGCAGTTCGGCGTCCAGGCCGAAGGGGTCGAAGCCGCTGACGAAGATGCGCCGGACGCCCCGGGTACCGCGGAACTCGTTGTCGGTCAGGCCCCGCGAGGCGTCCTCGAACCGTGTCTTCAGCGCGGCCCGGTCCACCGCGAAGGCGGGTTTCCAGGCGTCGAGTTGCACGGTCATCGCGAGCCGGGTCCAGTACAGCGGCCGGTCGTCCCGGTCCGGCAGGTCACCGCCCGGCCTGCGTCCCTGCGCCCGGGCCACCGCGGCCTGCCACAGGGCCTCGCCCCAGGCGTCGAGCAGCCGCTCCGCCCCGGCCGCGTCGCGTACGCCGCACAGCGCGGCCGGGAAGCGGCGTACGAAGCCATCGAGCCCGGCCCGCCCGGGGAAGGCGGCCGCCCGGGGGTCGGACAGCCGGCCCTGCTCGGCGTCGGACGCGGCGGGGGCCCGCACGCCGCCGGGACAGGCGGGGGCGGAGTCCGCGCGGGCGGTGGCGGCCGGGAGGAGGGCGGTGATCCCGAGGAGGGCGGCGGCGAGGGCCGTACGGCGTAAGAGCATCATGCCGTGTGACATTACATAGAGGCTGCCGGGTCCGGCAGGCGACTTCCGGGCGGCGGCGGGTACGCCGCCGTCACGTTCCGGCCGGATCGGCCAGTTCCGATCGGTACGCCCCCGGCGGCCAGTGCGCCGCCCACCCCTCCGCCGCCTCCAGCTGCGCGGCCAGCGACAACAGCCGGGGCTCGGAATGCGCCGGGCCCAGCAGCTGCGCGCCGAGCGGCAGCCCCCGCGGGGTGAAGCCGGCCGGGACGCTCACGCCCGGCCACCCCAGGACGTTCCACGTCCACGCGTACGGGCAGGCCGCGATCATCGCCCGGTCCGTGGCCACCCCGCCCAGCCCCGCCAGCGCCCCGATCCGCAGCGGCCCGGTGGCCGTCGTCGGGGTGAGCAGCACGTCGAAGCGGCCGAACAGCTCCCCGACCCGGCGGCGCAGCGCCCCCTCCGCGCGCCGCGACAGGCGCAGCGCCGCCCCGCCCAGCAGCCGGCCCGTGCGCGCCGCCCCGTGGGTCCGCGGGTCCAGCAGCCCGGGATCGGGCGCCCGCGCCGCCAGCTCCCGTACGCCGGCCGTCGCGCGGGGTGCGAAGGTGAGGCCGATGGGGCCGTAGCGGGGGTCCTCCGGGACCACCTCGTGCCCCAGCTCCTCCAGCCGCCCCGCCAGCCGCTCGACCGCCGAACGCACCACGGGATCGCAGGACTTGCCCGTGGTCGCGGTGAAGGCCGTCGCGAAGGACAGGGCGATCCGCAGCCGGCCGGGCACCCGCGTGGCGGCCTCGGCCGCCGGCACCGGCGCGGGCCGGTGCAGGTCCCCGGCGGCCGGGCCGCTCGCCGCGTCCAGCAGCAGCGCGGCGTCCGCCACCGTGCGGGCCAGCACGCCGTTGACCGTGAGGCCGTGGAAGGCCTCCGGCTCCGGCCAGGTCGAGATCCGCCCCCGCTGGGGCTTGACCCCCACGAGGTGCGTCCACGCCGCCGGGATGCGCACCGACCCCGCCCCGTCGGACCCGAGCGCGGCGGGCACCAGCCCCGCGGCCACGGCGGCCGCCGACCCGCCGGAGGAGCCGCCCGGGGTGTACTCCGGGTCCCACGGATTGCGGGTCGCGCCGAAGGCGGCCCCCTCGGTGAAGGGCCACTGGCCCAGTTCGGGCGTCTGCGTCTTGCCCACCACGACCGCCCCGGCCGCACGCAGCCGGCGCACCGCCTCGCTGTCGGCCGGCTTCGGCGGGAAGTCCCCGGCGCACCCGAACGCCGTCGGCTCCCCGGCCACGTCCATGTCGTCCTTGACCGCGACGGGCACCCCCAGCAGCGGCAGCCGCTCACCACGGGCCAGCCGCAGGTCGGCGGCCTCCGCCTCGGCCAGGGCGGCCTCGGCGCGCACGATCCGGAAGGCGTTGAGGGAGGGCTGCGCGGCCGCGATCCGGGCGAGCGAGCGCTCCGTCAACTCCCTTGACGTGACGCGTCCTTCGGCAAGTGCCGCGGCCATCTCCGCGAGTCCTGCAACGGTGTCCGCCATCGACCGCCTCCCCCTACCGACCGGTAATGCCGACGGTAGGCGCAAACGGCCCGGCCCGCACCCTCCCGGAGAGCCCCGGGGCCCACGGAACGGTCCGGGAAAAAAATCTTCGGCGCAGATGTCGAGAACCCGTCACCGGCTCCGTCCCAGGGGTGAACGCGGCCCAAATGGACGTGTCGGACCCGATCGAGGAGAACCGCCATGGCCAAGTACCTGCTGCTGAAGCACTACCGCGGCGCCCCGGCCCCCGTCAACAACGCCCCCATGGACCGGTGGACCCCCCAGGAGGTCTCCGACCACATCCGGTACATGCGCGACTTCGCGGCGAAGCTGGAGCAGACCGGCGAGTTCGTGGACGCGCAGGCCCTGGCGCCGGAGGGCACCTGGGTCCGCTACGACGGCGAGGGGCGCCCGGCCGTCACCGACGGACCGTTCGCCGAGACCAAGGACCTGATCGCCGGCTGGATGGTGATCGACGTGGACAGCCACGACCGGGCCCTGGAGCTCGCCGCCGAGCTGTCGGCGGCGCCCGGCGCCGGCGGCCGCCCCCTCCACGAGTGGCTGGAGCTGCGCCCCTTCATGTCCGAGCCGCCCACGATCACGGAGTGACCCCCCTCCGATGACCACCCCCACCCCGGCCCCCCGCCCCACCCGAGGGCATCGGGATCCTGCACGCCGCGCTGGCCCGCGACCGCCTCGGGGAGTACCAGGCCCAGGCCGCCATCGCCGCCCTGCACGCCGACGCCCCCAGCACGGCCGAGACCGACTGGCCCCAGATCGTGGAGTGGTACGACGAACTCGTCCGGCTCACCGGCAGCCCCGTCGCCCGCCTCAACCGGGCGGTGGCCGTCGGGGAGGCCGACGGACCCGAAGCCGGCCTCGCCGCGCTGGCCGGGCTCGACCTCGCCCTGCCCCGGTACACCGCCGTCAGCGCATGGCTGCACGAACGCACCGGCGACCGGGCCGGCGCCGCCCGGCTCTACGCCGAGGCCGCCCACCAGGCCCCGACCCTGGCCGAGCGCACCCACCTCACCCGGCAGGCGGCCCGGCTCAACGCCCCTCCTCCCGCCCCCGACACCCGCCCGTCAGGGCGCCGGCCGACGTAACCGGGCAGGACGAGGGCCGAGTCTGGGCGGGGCGGGGGTGTCGGCGGGCAGGGCGGACTACCCGGCCGCCGAATCACCGGTCCGCCCCGCGGCGCCGCCGGGCAACTCGCCCGTTTCGCCGCGGGGCGTGAAGGGTGATCGGGGTTGCCCGGGTCGGCGGATCCAGCCGTCCAGGGAGGTCATGAACCCCTCGAAGTCGTCGCGGTGGATGGTGTGTCCGGCCCCCGTGACGGTACGGACCTCGAAGCCGCGTTCGCGCAGGACGGCCGCGTGCTCGGGGGAGATCAGGAAGCTGGGGTCGGCCAGCTGGACCAGCGAGGGCACCGCCGGGGCCTTCGGCAGGAGGTCCCGGCCGGTGAGCGGGGCCAGGCTGAGGGCGGTGGCCTCGTCCCACAGGTCCAGCGTCGCCCGCTCCACGTCCACGTCCGCCTCCTCCCAGCGCGGGTTCAGGGCCCGGATCCGCTCCCTGCTCGCCGACTTGAACCGTGCGAACACCTCCGGCCCGAAGCCCGGTTCGGGCGCGGCCAGATGCCAGGCAGGGTCCGAGTACACCGCGCGCCGCGGCCTCAGCCGGTCCACCGCCAGGGAGAGGGTCAGGCCGCCCAGCGAATGCCCGATCGCCAACTCGGCCCCCGCGGGCAGGGTTTCCACGAGGTCGTCCGCGAAGAGCTCGGGGCCGTAAGGGCCCCGCCCACTCGCCCCGTGGCCGCGCAGGTCGACCGCGATCACCCGGTAACCCGCCTCGGCCAGGGCCGGGCCTACCCGGCGCCAGGTGCGGTGGTCGGCCATGATGCCGTGGACGAGGAGGGCGAGGCGATCGCCCTCGCCCCAGGTGTGGGTGTGCAGCCGCACGATGGTGCCTTTCGTAGCGTGGTCGGAATGGAGGGGTTCAGCGGACGCCGCGGATCGGGCGCACGGCCAGCGCCCCCGCCACGGCCAGCGCGGCGGCGACGACGAACAGCGCGGTGTAGCCGCCGCTCACCGAGACGACCACGGAGGCGACGAACGGGGCGACGATCTGCGGCCCGGCGTTGGCGACGTTCAGCACGCCCATGTCCCGCGCGGCGTCCTCGGCCCGCGGCAGGACCATCGTCACGAGGGCCGTGTCCACGGCCATGTAGCACCCGAACGCCAGCCCGTTGAGCACCGCGAAGACCAGCATCGCGGACCAGCTCGCCGACACGGCGGGCACGGCCAGCGCGACCGCCGACAACAGCGCCGAGGCGCCGACGAACAGCTTGCGCCGGTCGAGCCGGTCGGACAGCCAGCCGCCCACCACCGTCGAGACGGCCATCGCCACGCTCGTCAGCGGCGTCAGCACCGCCACCGCCGCCTCGGGCTTCATCCCGTCGGGCAGCACGGTGTGGTCCTGGAGCACGTACAACTGGTAGCCGCTCACCGCGAAGTAGCCCAGCACCAGCAGCGCCCGCCCGATGAACGCCCAGCGGAAGTCGTGGTCGCGCAGGGCACTCGCGAAGGCGGCCACCTGCTCCCGGACGGGCAGCGCAGCCCGCGCCGGGAGCCGCCGTTCGCGGGTGCAGCCGGTGAACACCACCGCGGCGACCGCCACGATCACGCCGAACAGCAGGTACCCGGTGCGGTACTCGTCCGCGAAGGCCGCACCGGCCAGCGCGCCCAGGGCGGACCCGAAGGGCAGGCCCAGTCCGACGGCCGCCGAGGCCTTCCCGCGCGCCGTCACAGGCACCCGGTCGGGGACCACGGAGGTGAGCGCGGCCTGGTAGACGTTCATGACGGCCTGGCCCAGACACCAGGCGAGGGTGATCAGCAGGATCGTGTCGGCGAGCCCGAGCAGCAGCATCGCCGGGACGGCGGCGAGCCCACCGCCCAGGATCCAGGGGTTGCGGCGGCCGCTGCGGTCGGACAGGGCTCCGGCGACCGGGTTGAAGACGGTGGCGAAGATCGCCGAAACCCCCGCTATCAGGCCGAAGTTGGCGACCTTCTCGGCCGGGTCGACGTGCTCGACCTGGAGCGCCAGCAGGACGCCGGCGACGCCGATGTACAGGGAGTACATGGCGGTGTTGGCGACGAGGAGCAGCGGGAGCAGGCCCCGGCCGGGAGCGGCCGCGGGGGAGGTGCCGGCGGGGATGGCGGAGGAAAGGGCCACGATGCCCTCCTGGGCGGCGGACGGGAGTGGTGTGGTTACACGTGTAAGTGACTCGTGTAACCACTGTGTAGCACGCGTTTCCGGCCAACCGCCAGACCTCGGGCGCGACCGGTCTGGAAAGATGCCACGGCCATGACGAACCCCCCGAACTCCCCGAACCCCCCGACCAGCGCCGACGTGGCCCGGCTCGCCGGTGTCTCCCGCGCGACGGTCTCGTACGTCCTCAACAACGCGCAGGCGGTACGGATCAGCGAGCCGACGCGCCGCAAGGTCCGCGCGGCCGCCGAGGAACTGGGCTACGTCCCGCACGCCGCCGCCCGCACCCTGCGCGCCGGGCACACCCGCATCGTGCTGCTGCCCACCTCCCACGTCCCGGCCGGCCCCCTGTACAGCGCCTTCCTGAACGACCTCCAGTGGGCCCTGCGCCGCCTGGACTACACCGTCGTCCAGTACGGCAGCCTGGGGCTGAGCGGGGACGAGGCCGTCCGCGCCTGGGCCGAGCTGCGGCCGGTCGCGGTGATCTCCCTCGGCGAGATCGCCCTCTCCCCGCACAACGTCCACACCCTCAGGCGGGCCGGTGCGCGCGCGGTACTCACCCTGGGCCCGGACCGGGTGGCGGGGGCGCACGCGCTGGTCATGGACCAGGCGGAGGTCGGCGCCCGCGCCGCCACCCACCTGGCCGACCGGGGCCGCCACCGGCTCGGGGTGGTGGTCCCGCTGGAACCGGGGCTGGAGCTCTTCTCGGGCCCCCGCCTGGCGGGCGCCCGCACGGTACCCGGCGTCGAGGTCACGCCGCTCGACCTGGCCTACACGGAGGAATCGGCGGCTGCGCTGGCCGCGCGGTGGGGGGAGCTGGGGCTGGACGGGGTGTTCGCGTACAACGACGAGTACGCGGTCCTGCTGCTGCGGGCCCTGCTGGACGCGGGGGTACGGGTGCCGGAGGACGTCGCCGTGATGGGCGCCGACGACCTGCTGATCGCACGGCTGGTCAGGCCGCGGCTGAGCTCGGTACGGATCGAGATGCCGAGCGGGGAGGATCTGGCGGAGCTGGTGGACCGGGCCGTACGGGTGCCTTCGGCGATGGCCGAGCGGTACGACTTGCTGCGGTCGGTGGCGATCCCCCGCGAGTCGACCTGACGTCCCCCCGCGCCCCCATCGCCGGCGAGGCCGGGTTTCGCCGCCGCAGCCCGCCCGGCCGCGGACCGTTGCCGGGGGGCCAGCCCCCGCCCCCCGCGCGCCTCAATCGCCGGCGGGGCTGGATTGGGTGGCGCAGCCCGTTCGCCTGCGGACCGTGTCCTGGGGCTCCGCCCCAGACCCCGCGCCTCAAACGCCGGCGAGGCTGATCTTCGCCGGACCGCGCCGACCAGAGGACGGCCGAGGTTTCCCGGTCTGCCCGGTCGGGGGCGGGGACGGGGTGGGGTGTCGTCCGGGGCTAAAACGAGATGACTTCGGCGCCATGCACCGTCCGACAACACCGACACCGCACGGAGCGCCGAACATCGAAGCCCGCCCCGGACGGCACCCCACCCCGGCCCCCACCCCCGCCCCCCCCCCCCCCCCCGCCCCCCCCCCCCACGCCACCCCCCCCCCCCCCCCCCCCCCCCCCCCCCCCCCC
>NZ_JBIAVB010000005.1:47086-330304 GCF_042893675.1 Streptomyces sp. NPDC001594
CCGAGTCGACTGCGGCGCCCGGGGTTTTCCCCCCACTGGCCCCCGCCCCCCCCCCCCCAACCCCCCCCCCCCCCCGGCCCCCCCCCCCACCCCGGCACCGACCCCGGCCACCCCCGACCCCGCCAACCGCCCCGCCAGGGCAACCGCCCCGACCCCGGCCGCCCCCGACCCCGCCCACCGCCCGGCCAGGGCAGCGGCTCGCCGACCCCGTTGACACGTGGTGACGCCGCAGCGGAGACTGCGGGCGCGCCCCACCGGGCGTGCCCGGTGGTGTGGTCCGGGGCCGCCCACATCGGCGCCGCCCGCGCCGCCGCTCGTACGGAGCCGCCCAGGAGAGCCCCCATGAGCATCCGCACCGTCCGCGACGTCTACGTCGTCGACGCCGTCCGCACCCCCATCGGCAAGTTCGGCGGCGCCCTCGCCGGAGTCCGCCCCGACGACCTCGCCGCGCACGTCGTCCGCGCCCTCGTCGACCGGACCCCCGACCTCGACCCCGCCCGCATCGACGACGTCGTCTTCGGCGACGCCAACGGCGCGGGCGAGGACAACCGCGACGTGGCCCGCATGGCCGTGCTCCTGGCCGGACTGCCCGTCACCGTCCCCGGCGCCACCGTCAACCGCCTCTGCGGCTCCGGCCTGGAGGCCGTGATCCAGGCGGCCCGCGCCATCGCCCTCGGCGACGCCTCCGTCGCCATCGCCGGCGGCGTCGAGTCGATGACCCGCGCCCCCTGGGTGGTGCAGAAGCCCGAGCGCGCGCACCCCGCCGGGCACCAGCAGATGTGGTCCACCACCCTCGGCTGGCGGATGACCAACCCCCGCATGCCCGCGGAGTGGACCGGCTCCCTCGGCGAGGGCGCCGAGCTCATCGCGGAGAAGCACGGCATCACCCGCGAGGCCCAGGACGCCCTCGCCCTCGACAGCCACCGCAAGGCCGCCGCGGCCTGGAACGCCGGCCTGTACGACGGCGAGGTCGTCCCGTACCCCGGCGTGGACCTCGTCCGCGACGAGTGCATCCGCGAGGGCTCCACCCCCGAGGCGCTGGCCCGCCTCAAGCCGGCCTTCCGCACGGACGGCTCCGGCACCGTGACGGCGGGCAACGCCTCGCCCCTCAACGACGGCGCCGCCGCCCTCCTCCTCACCGACGAGGCCGGCCTGGCCGCCACCGGCCGCGAGCCGCTCGCCCGGATCAGCGCCTCCGCCGTCACCGGCATCGAGCCCCAGTTCTTCGGCCTCGGCCCGGTGGACGCCGTCCAGCGCGCCCTCGCCAAGGCCGGCCGCGGCCTCTCCGACCTGGCCGCTTTCGAACTCAACGAGGCCTTCGCGGCACAGGCGCTGGGCTGCCTGGCGGCCTGGCCGGAGCTGGACCCCGCCGTGGTCAACCCGCGCGGCGGCGCCATCGCGATCGGCCACCCCCTCGGCGCCTCGGGCGCCCGGCTGGCGGGCTCGGTCGCCCACCAGCTGGCGGCCGCGGGCTCCGGCACGGGCATGGCGGCGCTGTGCATCGGCGTGGGCCAGGGCATCGCCCTGGTCCTGGAACGCTGAACGGAAGCACCCGCCCCGGGGCCGGGCCGGGCCGGCCCGGGCCGACCCAGGCCGCCCGGCCCCCGGCGCAGCGATCGTTTCCGGACAGGACCCCGCACCAACTGCCCAATAACTGAACAGAATCCGGAGCCCCCGGTCTGGCACGATGGCGCCTGCCACCGCCGCCCCCCGCCCCGCCCACCCCCTCCGGAGGCCCCGCGTCATGCCGCTGCTCGACCCGACACTCTGGCAGGACGGACCCACCCTCACCGGCGGCACGGCCCCGGTGGTCGAACCCGCGACCGGGCGGACCCTCGCCACCCTCGACCTCGCCGCCCCCTCCGACGTCGCGGAGGCGGCCCTGCGGGCGGCGGCCGCCCAGCGGGACTGGGCGGGGACCGGCCACATCGAACGGGCCGCCGTGCTGCGCCGCGCCGGGGACCTGTTCGCGGCCCACGCCGACGAGCTGAGGGAGTGGCTCGTGCGGGAGTCGGGCTCGATACCCGGCAAGGCGGACTTCGAACTGCACGTCGCCGCCCAGGAGTGCTACGAGGCCGCCGCGCTGGCCTCCCGCCCGGCCGGGCAGGTGCTGCCCAGCGAGGCGCCCCGGCTCTCCTACACCCGCCGCGTCCCGGCCGGGGTGGTCGGGGTGGTGGCCCCGTTCAACGCACCGCTGATCCTCTCCATCCGCTCCGTCGCGCCCGCCCTCGCCCTCGGCAACGCGGTGCTGCTCAAGCCGGACCGCCGGACCGCCGTCTGCGGCGGCCTCGCCCTCGCCGCCGTGTTCGCCGCCGCCGGGCTCCCGGCCGGGCTGCTGCAGGTGCTGCCCGGCGGGGCCGATACGGGCGCCGCCGTGGTGGCCGACCCGCGCGTGCGCGTCGTCTCCTTCACCGGGTCGACTGCCGCCGGCCGCCGCGTCGGAGAGCTGGCGGGCCGTCACCTCAAGCGGGCGCACCTGGAGTTGGGCGGGAACTCGGCGCTCGTCGTGCTCGCCGACGCCGATGTCGAGGCCGCCGTCGCGCAGGCCTCCTGGGGCTCCTTCTTCCACCAGGGCCAGATCTGCATGACCGCCGGGCGCCACCTCGTCCACGCCTCGCTCTACGACGAGTACGTGGAGCGCCTCGCCGCCCGCGCCGAGGCGCTCGCCGTCGGCGACCCCCACCGCGAGCGCGTCCACCTCGGGCCGCTGCTGGACGCCGCCCAGCGGGAGCGGGTCCACGGCCTGGTCGAGGAGAGCCTGGAGCGCGGCGCCAAGCTCGTCGCGGGCGGGACGTACGAGGGCCTGTTCTACCGGCCCACCGTGCTCGCGGGGGTCGGCGACGACACCCCCGCCTACACCGAGGAGGTCTTCGGCCCGGTGGCACCCGTACGCTCCTTCACCACCGAGGACGAGGCCGTGGAACTGGCCGCCGCCGGCCCCTACGGGCTCTCCCTCGGCATCGTCACCCGCGACGCGGCCCGCGGCCTGGAGCTGGCCGAGCGCATCCCGACCGGCATCGCGCACGTCAACGACCAGACCGTGAACGACGAGGCGGTGGCCCCTTTCGGCGGGGTCGGGGTCTCCGGCACGGGCGCCCGGTTCGGCGGCGAGGCCAACCTCGACGCCTTCACCGAACTCCGCTGGACCACCGTCCGCCGCACCCCGCCCGGCCACCCGTTCTAGGGACACCGGCGCCGGACCGGAATGCCACGGGACGGCCGTTCGTTCCAGCAGGGCAAGCAGAACGCAGCGACCAGGAGGTCAGGAAACCGTGGCTACCGTCGAGCTCACCAAGGAGAACTTCGACCGTACGGTCGGCGAGAACCCGTTCGTGCTGATCGACTTCTGGGCCGGCTGGTGCCGCCCCTGCCTCCAGTTCGCCCCCGTCTACGAGAAGGCCGCCGAGGCCAACCCGGACCTGGTGTTCGCCAAGGTGGACACCGAGGCCCAGCAGGAGCTGGCCCAGGCCTTCCAGATCACCTCGATCCCCACACTGATGATCGTCCGGGACCAGGTGGCCATCTTCGCGCAGCCCGGCGCCCTGCCGGAGGCCGCGCTCACCGACCTGATCGGCCAGGCCCGCGCCCTCGACATGGACGAGGTCCGCGCGAAGATCGCCGCGCAGCAGCAGGCGGCGACGGGCGAGGAGCAGGGCGGCACCCCCGGCACGCCGGAGGGCTGAGCTTGCCGGACGCGGCCCCCGTCCCCCGGGGACACTGGACGGCATGACCGAACCGGTGGAGTACGACGTCGTGGTGCTCGGCGGGGGCCCGGCAGGCGAGAACATCGTCGACCGGACCCGCGCCGCCGGGCTGAGCACGGCGCTGGTGGAGAGCGAACTCGTCGGCGGGGAGTGCTCGTACTGGGCCTGCATCCCCAGCAAGGCGCTGCTGCGCCCGGTGCTGGCCCGCGCCGACGCGCGCAGGGTGCCCGGCCTGGCCGGGGCCGTCTCGGGGCCGCTCGACGCCGAGGCGGTGTTCGCGCACCGCGACTACTGGACGGGGGACTGGAACGACGGCGGCCAGGTCGACTGGATCGCCTCCACCGGCGCCCACCTGTACCGGGGCCACGGCCGGCTGTACGGCCTCCGCAAGGTCGCCGTGACCAGCCCCGAGGGCGTGCACCACGTGCTTTCCGCCCGGCACGCCGTCGTCGTCGCCACCGGTACGCGGGCCGTCCTGCCGGACCTCCCCGGGCTGCACGGGGCCGGTGCGTGGACCAGTCGGGAGGCCACCTCCGCCCGGCACGTCCCCGGCCGGCTGCTGATCGTCGGCGGCTCCGTCGTGGCCTGCGAGATGGCCACCGCCTGGCAGGCCCTCGGCTCGCGGGTCACCGTCCTGGCCCGCGGCTCAGGGCTCCTGCCGAGGATGGAGCCGTTCGCCGGGGAACTGGTCGCCGAGGCCCTGACCGCGGCCGGCGCGGACGTCCGCACCGGGGTGGCCGTCGAGGCCGTCGTACGGGACGGGCCCACGGGCCCCGTCACCGTGGTCCTCGAGGGCGGCGAGCTGTTGGAGGGCGACGAACTGCTGATGGCGACCGGGCGCGCGCCGCGCACCGAGGACATCGGGCTGGACACCGTCGGGCTGACCCCCGGCGACTGGATCGCGGTCGACGACAGCTGCCGGGTCGAGGGCCACGACTGGCTGTACGCGGTCGGGGACGTCAACCACCGCGCCCTCCTCACCCACCAGGGCAAGTACCAGGCCCGGATCGCCGGAGCCGCCATCGCGGCCCGCGCGGGCCGGGGGACCGGCGCCCCCGCCCCGGACACCGCCCGCTGGGGCCCGTACGCCGCGACCGCCGACACCGAGGCCGTACCGCAGGCCGTCTTCACCGACCCGGAGGCCGCGTCGGTGGGCCTGACCCTGGCGGAGGCCGAGCGCTCCGGGCGCCGGGTGCGCGCCGTCGACCACGACCTCGGCAAGGTCTCCGGCGCCGGCCTGTACGCCGACGGCTACCGGGGCCGGGCCCGGATGGTGGTCGACCTCGACCGGGAGGTGCTCCTCGGTGTCACCTTCGTCGGCCCCGGCGCCGCCGAGCTGCTGCACGCGGCCACGGTCGCCGTCGTCGGGGAGGTCCCGGTCGACCGGCTGTGGCACGCGGTGCCGGCCTTCCCGACCATCAGCGAGATCTGGCTCCGCCTGCTGGAGGCCTACCGGGGCTGAGCGGCGGCCGCCCGTTCACGTGCGCAGGTACGAGGCCCCGTTGACGTCGAGGACCGCGCCCGAGCTCCAGCGGGCCTCGGGCGAGGCCAGGTACAGCACGGCGGAGGCGATCTCCTCGGGCTCGGCGACCCGGCCGAAGGGGCTCTGCGCGCGGATCCCCTCGCCCTCCGCGCCCCGAAGCCGGCCGGAGACCCGCTCGGTGGCCACGAAACCCGGGGCCACGGAGGCCACGGTGATGCCGTGGGGCGCCAGGGAGACGGCCAGGGACTGGCCGAAGGCGTGCAGGGCCGCCTTGGTGGCCCCGTACGCGGGATGGTCGGGTTCGCCCCGGAACGCCCCGCGCGAGCCGACGTTGACGATGTGACCCGGCCGGCCCTCGTCGATCATCCGGCGGGCCACGCAGTAGCTGACGTCGGCCGCGCCGAAGAGGTTCACCGCCGCCGTGCGCCGCCAGGCCTGCTGCCACTGCGCGTACGAGGTGGTGGGCAGCGGGTGCGCGACCATCGCGGCGGCGTTGTTGACCAGGACGTCCACCCCGCCGAGGGCCGCCGCCGCCTCGGCCACCAGCTCCTCGACGCGCGCCGGGTCGCCGAGGTCGCCGGTGACCAGGGCGTGGCCCTCCCCGTCGAGGGCGGCCAGGGTCTCGCGGGCCTCGGCGTGCGGCGCGGAGGCGTGGACGGCGACCCGGTCGCCCTGCCGGGCGAACGCGGCGGCGACGGCCCGCCCGATGCCCCGGGAGGCACCGGTGACCAGGACCCCCCGGCGCACGGCGGGGGGTGCGGAGCCGGGCGCGGGCTGGGGCTGGGGCATGGGAACTCCTTCGGTGGCCGGCCGGGGGCCGGAGTCCGGCCCGCTGACCGCCCCATACGATCATGAAAGCGCGCCCTGCCCACCCGTATTCCGGCGTCACCCGTGCCCGTCCTCCGGCGGCTCTCCGCCCCCCGCCCGGGCCAGTAGGGCGACGACCTCCTCGTCCGGGGTCTGGGAGAAGTCCCGGTACCACTCGCCGACCGCGCGGAACCCGGGCCGTACGGAGGGGCAGACCACCTCGTCCGCCGACCCGCGCAGCGCGTCGACCGCCTCGGGCGGTGCCACCGGGGCGGCCAGCACCACCCGCGCCGCCCCCGAGGCGCGGGCGATCGCGCAGGCCGCCGCGGCGGTGGCCCCGGTGGCGATCCCGTCGTCCACGACGATCACCGTCCGCCCGGCCAGCGGGACCCGCGCCCGGCCCTCCCGGTAGCGCCGCGCCCGCCGTTCGAGCTCCGCCTCCTCGGCGCGCTCGACGGAGTCCAGGTCGGCCCGGGAGGCGCGGCTGCGGCGGAGCACGTCCTCGTTGACGATCCGGACCCCGCCCTCGCCGATGGCACCGAAGCCCAGCTCCCGGTGGCCCGGGACGCCGAGCTTGCGGACCACGATCACGTCGAGCGGGGCGCCGAGGGCCCGGGCCACCTCGTACGCCACGGGCACACCGCCCCGGGGCAGGCCGAGGACCACGGGGCCCGCGCCCGCCAGGTGGCGCAGCGCGTCCGCCAGCACGCGCCCCGCGTCCGCGCGGTCGGCGAAGAACCTGCCGCCGAAGGACGTCACCACGGCTCACCCCGTCCCGGGGACCCCCGTCGAACGGACCCCCTTCGAACGAACCCCATCCGCGGCCGTCCCGCAACCGGACGGGAAGGCGAGCACCCCGCCACGGTGGCGGAAGGGACGGCCGCCGCCGCTCCCACCTGGTCGGTTAGGTTGAACGGGCCTTCCCCGGGCCCCAGATGACCGGTCGTCACCGGTGCGGTCGGGGCCGGGCGCCCCGTACCCGCGATGGAGGAGCCACCGCCCGTGATCGTGATAGCGCAGCTCAGTGACGTCCACTTCGACGGCGGCCCCCGGTCCGCCGAGCGCACCCGCGCGGTGCTGGAGTACCTGGACGCCCTCCCGTACGACCTGGACGCGGTGCTGGTCAGCGGGGACATCGCCGACAACGGGACCCCGGCCGAGTACGAGCAGGCCCGCGCGCACCTCGTCTCGCGGCACCCGATGGTGGTCTGCCCCGGCAACCACGACGAGCGCACCGCCTTCCGACGCGGCCTGCTGGGCGAGGCGGAGCCGTCCGCCGGGCCGGTGGACCAGGTGCTGCGCGGGGAGGGCTTCGTGCTGGCCGTGTGCGACTCCTCCGTCCCCGGCGAGCACCACGGGTTCCTGGAGGACTCCACCCTCGACTGGCTCGACGGGATCCTCACCGGGACCCCGCACGAGGTGCCGGTCCTGGTCGCCTTCCACCACCCGCCGGTCGAGCTGCACACCCCGTACGTGGACGGCATCCGGCAGTTCGGCGAGGAGCGGCTCGCGGCCCTGGCCGGACGCCACCCCCACCTGCGCGCCTTCCTGTGCGGACACGCCCACACCGCGGCTGTGACCACCTTCGCGGGCCTGCCGCTGCTGGTCGCGCCCGGGGTGGCGTCCACCCTGCGGCTGCCCTGGGAGGCGCCGTCCGGCCCCGACGAGCACGTCCACCTCGACGAGCCCCCGGCCGTCGCCTTCCACGTGCTGGGCGAGGACGGGCGGCTGACGACCCACTACCGGGTGGTCGTCGCCCGCCGGTAGCTGCTGCCGTCCCGGGTCCGGGTGAGGTGTCCCGAGGTGATCATGTAGCGGCGCAGCGCCGAACAGTCCTCGTGCACGGTCCGCAGCGCGTCGTTCACCTCGGGCTCCGAGTACTCCCGCTCCGGGTCGAACAGCGTCTCGGTGAGGTGGGCCAGCAGCTGCTCGCGCCGCGCGGCCTTGCGCGGGATGGCGACGAGACGGCCGCCGGAGAACAGGTCGGACACCCCGCGCGGCGTCCGGGCGGCGGGTTCCCGCGAAGGCGCTGCGGCGCTCTGCTGGTCGGCGCTCCGCTGCTGGGTGCTGTGTTGATCGGCGCTGTGCTGATCGGCACTCTGCCGACCGGTGGTCTGTGACATGCCCCGAGCTTCGCCCGTGCCCCGCGGCCGGGGCAACGCAATATCCGCCGCCGCCCCCGCGGACCGCGGGGGCGGCGGCGGACCGGGCCGCCGTCAGGGCGTGACGGTGATCTGCTGCGCCGGGTCGGTGGTGTCGGAGACCAGGTAGACCGCGTTGAAGGCGGACGAGGTCGCGCTGGTCGGGCAGCCGAAGCCGCCGGTCACCGTCACCGGCACGGAGGCGCCCGAGAAGGTCAGGCTGGACGGGGCGCCGTTGGCCCAGGTGGCCGGGACGCTCGCCGGGCCGCTCGGAGCCGCGGTGACCGTACAGGTGGCCAGGCCCGTGGTGTGGACGACCAGACCGCCGGTGGGCACCGTCATGGTGGCCGTGATCGGCGATCCGTTCTGCATGGACACCGACCAGGCGCCGCTCGTGGTCACGGTCGGGGTCACGCCCGGCATGCTGGACGTGCAGGAGCTGTAGGTCGGCGGGGAGATCGGCGAGGAGACCGGGCCGGCCGCGTTGTGGTTGCCGGGGGCGGCCGGCACCGAGCCGGTGGAGACGGAGACCGAGCAGGTCACCGTGACCGAACCGGCCTTGAGGGTGGCCTTCCCGCTGAGCGACGCCTTGAAGGCGTGCCCGGCGGGGGTGACGGTGGTCGACCCGGCCAGCGGTAACGGAGCGGCGTGGGCGGTGGTGGAGGCCACCGTCAGGGCGGCGGCCGCCGCCATGCCGAGGGCGAGCGCGGTGCGCGTACGGCTCATGGCTGTGCTCCTTGGGGATCGGGGTGCGGAGTGGGGGAGGTCCCGGCGGGGGAGGGCCGGGCGGGGGCGGCGGAGCCCCCGGTGCGCGGGGCGGCGACGGGCTGCCAGGCGAACATCAGGCCGCCGCCGAGGATGCCGAGCAGGGTGCCGATCAGGAACCCGCCGAGGTTCGACAGGACCAGCGCGGCGGTGGCGATCAGGGTGGTGAGCACCCCGGCGAGGGCGCGCTGGCGGGGCGAGAGCCAGGCGGTCAGACCGAGGACGATCATGATGACCCCCATCAGGACGGACGGGATCCCCGCGATGCCCTGCTGCAGCATGATCTTCAGTGGTGCCAGCGGAAGCACGCAGATCCACGCCCCGGCCAGGACGGCGAAGAGGCCGCCCCAGAAGGGCCTGCCGCGCCGCCACCGCCGCCAGCGGCTCAGAAGCATTCCTTCTTGCCCTTGCTGATGCCCATGCTCAGCCCGGAGAGCTTGAAGGTGCCGGCGTTGGTCGCCCACGCCGTCTGCTGGAGGCTGCTGATGGTGACCTTGTCCGCCTGCTGGGCGAAGAGGTCCTGCATGCCCTGCGCCTCGGCCGGTCCCTTGTCCAGCGTGGAGGCGTCGCGCCCGATCTCGATGTTCGTGAACTCCGCGTCACCGGCGAGCTGGGTGGCGTCCACGAACAGGTTGGAGGCCTCGACCGGGGACTTCTTGCCGGCGGTCAGGTTGAGGGAGATGTCCCCGATGACCGGCAGGGTGGTGACCACCGACTGGCAGAGGCTGTGGAGCTTGGCCTCCTTGATGGCGGTGACGGCCACCGGGATCAGCTCCTGGCGGGCGTTGACGTCGACGCTGCCGTACTGGGCGAAGCCCTCGCCCTCCAGGCTCTCCGCCGACACCTTGAACTGCTGGCCCGACACCGCGAAGGAGGCGGCGAGCGCGCCCTGGGCGAGGGCG
Source organism: Streptomyces sp. NPDC001594 (assembly GCF_042893675.1). NCBI lineage: Bacteria > Bacillati > Actinomycetota > Actinomycetes > Kitasatosporales > Streptomycetaceae > Streptomyces > Streptomyces sp. NPDC001594. The sequence continues at coordinate 56,889 of NZ_JBIAVB010000005.1, forward strand.
ACCCCCAGCCCGGCGGTCACGGCCACGGCGGGCACGGTCAGCAGTGCGAACCGGCGCCAGCGGACCCTGCCCTCGACTCTGCTCGCGGACTCGGCTCCGGCTCCGGCATCGTCCTCGGAATCGAATTCTGGTAAGTACGGTGAATCCGCCATGAGATCGTCCCTTATCTCGGCTGTGCACCTTTGTTACCGACGAGTTGAATGTAAGAGTGCCAATGGTGGTTGGCAAGGTTGTGCGAGCGCACCCTTTAGGCCGACTCCTACTGCTCCGTACGCAGCAGTTCGGCGACCTCCGCCTCCACCCGCCGCCCCATCGCCCGGGCGAACTCCGAGGCCACCACCTCACCCGCCACGGGCCGCAGCGCCGCCACCGCCTCGCGGACGTGATCCAGCTGGGTGGCCGAAAGCGGCCCCAGCCCCTCCGGGCCGATCACATGCCTGCGGAACAGTCCCACGAACCGGTCCGCCAGCGCCGCCGCCTGTTCCTGCACGAACTCCCCGGCGTCCAGGATCTCCCCGAGCGGCATCCCCTGCCGCACCAGCGCCACCGTCGCCTCCAGCAACCGCCGGCTCGGATACGTCACCCGGTCCCCGTCGACCCGTACGTAACCCAGCTCGGCCGCCCGCCGGGTGTGCGCGGCCGTCGCCCCCGGCCCGAACAGCTCGCGCAGCTCGGCCCGGGTCATCGTCACCGGCTCCTCGGACACCCAGTCCCGGGTCATCTCCCGCTCCAGGCCCAGGAGTTGTGAGATACCCCCGCCCTGCTCCCAGGCGTCCAGCAGCTCGCCGATCCCGTGGACCGTGTAGCCCCGGCCCAGCAGGTCGCTGATCAGCCGCAGCCGGGTCAGGTGGTCGTCGGAGTACCAGGCGATCCGGCCCTCCCGGCGCGGCGGGGGCAGCAGCCCGCGCTCCTGGTAGTAGCGCAGGTTGCGCACCTTCACCCCGGCCGCCCGGGCCACCTCCTCACGGCGCCAGCGCCGCCGCCCCTGCCCGTCGTCCGTCCCCGCCCCAGTGCTCACGCGGCCGAGTGTAGGACCTACCGGCGGGTGTACCGGCAGGTCACATGGGGCGGCGGGGGCGTGTCACCGCCCGGGCTGCCGCGCCTCGCGCTTGACGGCCCGCAGGACCACGAACCGCGGTTCGCTCGCGGTGACTTCGCAGTTGCCGAAGAGGCGGCGCAGGTGCGTGTGGTAGCCCATGTGGCGGTTGGCCACCACCCACAGCTCGCCACCCGGGCGCAGCGCCTTGCGCGACTGCGCGAACATGCGCAGCGCCGTCGCGTCCGTCGTCGCCTGGTGCGAGTGGAAGGGCGGGTTGTTGAGGATCAGGTCCACCGAGGACGGCGGCAGCATCGCCACCCCGTCGCCGACGAGGAACTTCGCCGTCCGCCGGCCCGGGCGGACGTTGGCCTCGTAGGTGGCCCGCGCCGAGGCGACGGCCTGGTACGACTCGTCCGTGAACACCACCTCGGCGTCCGGGTCGGCGACCTGGACCGCCGTGCCCACGACGCCGTTGCCGCAGCCCAGGTCCACGACCCGGGCCCCGTCGGTGTTGGTCGGGATGGACTGGAGGAAGAAGCGGGTGCCGACGTCGAGCCGGTCGGCGCAGAAGATCCCGGCGTGGTTGACCACGGTCAGCCCGGCGCCCGAGCCGCCGTCCTGGTCCACCGTGTAGGTCAGCGGCCATGGCGAGGCCCCGCCGGCGGCCAGCAGCGCCGGGTCCGGGGTGCAGAAGATGAGCCGGGCCTTCTTCTCCGCGAGGGAGGTCCGCGTCGGGCCGAGGATCTTCTCGAAGAGGTCCAGGGTCGAGGTGTGGATCTCCTTCACCATGCCGGTGCCCACGACGACCGTGCCCTCGTGCAGGCGCGGGGCCAGCCGCCGGAGCTGGTCCTCCAGCAGCGCCAGGCTCTTGGGCACCCGGACCAGCAGCACGTCGATCCGCGCCGGCGGCTCGTCCCGGGTGGTCAGCAGGGTCACGGTGGACTTGGCGGTGCCGATGCCGGCCCGGTCCAGGTTGGCCTCGGTGGCAGCCCGGGCCAGCGCGGAGTCGGTGATCTGCGCCGGGTGGTACGCGGCCAGGGCCGTGGTCAGCGCACCCCAGCGGTCGCCGACGACGGTGATCTGCCCGGCGCCGGCCAGGTCCACCGGGCCGCGCTCGCCGGTACCCGCGTCGAGGTGGTGCAGCAGGTACTCGTCGGCGGCGTCCCAGGCGCGGAGCCGGTCGCGCGGGTCGGCGGGGAAGCGGGTGAGTTCGTAGGAGCCGAAGGGCGTGGTCAGGCGGTTCATATCGGACCCAGGCTAGCCGAGGCGGCCGCCGGTCCCCGCACGCCGCGTCCTTCCGCGGAAAGGAACGGGGCAACGGGACCCCGCAGGGCTACCTTGTCCCGTATGAGCAATCTCGATCGCCAGCCCGCGCTCTCCTCCTGCGGCGGCCGCGGCTTCGTCGTGGCCGAACCGGTACGGGAGCTCCTCAGCCCGCGCACGGTCAGGCTGGGGGAGTCCACCGAGGTCCGCCGCCTCCTGCCGAACCTGGGCCGCCGCATGGTGGGCGCCTGGTGCTTCGTCGACCACTACGGCCCCGACGACATCGCCGACGAGCCCGGCATGCAGGTCGCCCCGCACCCGCACGCCGGCCTCCAGACGGTGAGCTGGCTGCACGAGGGCGAGGTGCTGCACCGCGACAGCGTGGGCAGCCTCGCCACGATCCGCCCGCGCGAGCTGGGCCTGATGACCTCCGGCCGGGGCATCAGCCACTCCGAGGAGAGCCCGCGCCCGCACGCCCGCTTCCTGCACGGCGCCCAGCTGTGGGTGGCCCTCCCCGACGCCCACCGCGACGTCGCCCCCCACTTCCAGCACCACGCGGACCTCCCCCAGGTCACGGCACCCGGCCTGAACGCCACCGTCATCCTCGGCACCCTGGACACCGCGACCTCCCCGGGCACCGCGTACACCCCCATCGTCGGCGCCGATCTCGCCCTGGCCGCCGGCACCGAGACCCGCCTGCCCCTCGACCCGGACTTCGAGTACGCGGTCCTCTCCATGTCCGGCGAGGCCCACGCCGACGACGTCCCCCTCCTCCCGGGCTCGATGCTCTACCTGGGCTGCGGCCGCACCGAACTCCCCCTGCGCGCAACGTCGGACGCGGGCCTGATGCTGCTGGGCGGGGAACCGTTCGAGGAGGAGATCGTCATGTTCTGGAACTGGATCGGCCGCTCCCACGAGGAGATCGCCCAGGCCCGCGAAGACTGGGCCGAGGGCACCCGCTTCGGCGAGGTGAAGGGCTATGCCGGCCCTCCGCTTCCGGCCCCCGAACTCCCGCCGACCCACCTGAAGCCGCGGGGTCGGGTGCGTTGACCAGATGACGTCGGCCGAAGTCCCAGGGGGCGGAGTGATGACAGAAGGGACCTCGGCGATGCGCATCGCCCCATGGATGCATGTCGTCGCGCCGGGCGGTGGCGTGCGGCTGGACGAACTCTTGCCCGTGTCCGGCACCGTTCACGTGGTGCGTCTGAACGGGCAGGACATGCCGGACGAGATTTCGGCCTTTCGGGAGTTCGATGAAGCGCTGAGGTTCCCCGAATACTTCGGATGGAACTGGGACGCCCTGTACGACTGCCTTCGTGACCTGCGATGGCTTTCGGCGGATGCCCATGTCCTGATCATCGAGTCCGCCGAGAGCGCCCTGGCCGATGACGAGGTTGCTCGCGACGAGTTCTTCAGGACCCTCTGGCGCGCGGGTCGGCGGTGGTCTTACACCAAGCGGCCCGAAGGTGCGACGCTCAGTCGTCTCTTCGTTGTCCTGTCATGTGGCACGGAGTCCGCGGACAGCCTCGCGACACGGCTCGGGGAAATCCAGGGGTCGTCCGACCACTGACCTGGGTCATGTGTGACGGGCCGCCGGTTCGTCGGTGGTCCTCACGGTGGGGTCAGGGCAGGTCGAGGAGGGCCTGGTGGGTGCCGCCGAAGGCTGCTTGGAGGTCGGTCAGGTGGAGTTCCAGGAGCCAGTGGGCCCGCCAGCCGCCCGTGGTCGTGCGGCGCAGGGGGCGGTCGTTGTCCGGGGAGATGTGGGCGTCCGCCCGGGCGCACATCGGGTTCGCGGCCGGGGCCTCGCCCGCGAGGTGGCCGGCGTGCCAACCGCCCAGGGTCCAGCCCGACTTGGCGGCGAGGGCCTGGAGCTCGGCGTACAGCTGCCGGCCGGTGATGCCCGGGTCCGCGCGGAACGCCTCGCGGGCCGCGCCGAACAGCTCCGGCAGGTCCTCGCGCAGCCGCAGACGGGCCGGGTCCTCGCCGAGGACGACGGTGTGGGGGCCGGAGCGGACGATCCGCCCGGGGCACCGCGTCCGGGTGCCCAGCACCTCCCGTGCCAGGTCCCCGATCCGGTCGGTGACCTCGTACTCGCTGCGGCCGGCGGCGAACAGCCCGCGCCGGGCGGCTTCGGCGAACAGGGCCCGGGCCCTGCCCTGGGCCTCCGCCAGGCCCAGGGCCCTCAGCCGCACGTCCATCCGGTCGGGTGTCGCCATCGTCATCGCCATCGTGCCGTTCTCCCGTCCGTCCTGCCGGCCGGGTGTCAGGACCAGAGCCGGAAGCGGCTCCAGCCGTTCACGGTGCGCTCGTAGCGCAGCCGCGTGTGGACGCGGTCGGCCGCCGCCTGCCAGAACTCGGCCTCCACCGGTGCGAGGGTGTAGAGCGTCCAGGCGGAGTCGACCAGGGAGGGGTCCTTCCCGATGAGGCCCAGGGCCTTCTCCAGTGCCTGGTCGCGTTCGCCGGTGTCGGCCAGGTACTGGCTCTGCCGCCCGAGCAGGGCCCCGGCGCGGGCGGTGGCGGAGCGGGCGGGGAAGTCCGCGGCGTTGTCCCGCGCCGAGCCGGGGGTGACGGGCCCGCGGAGCCGGACCTGCCGGCCGTGCTCCGGCCAGTAGAAGGTCAGCGCGGCGCGCGGGTGCACGGCCAGCTGATGCCCCTTGGGGCTGAACGCGTGCCCGGCGAACCGCCACCCGGCCGCGTCCACGTCCACGTCCTTGAGGATCACCACCCTGGCATCGGGGTCGCCGGCCTCGTCGACCGTGGACAGGGTCATCGCGTGCGGGTCGCGCAGCCCGTCCGCCACGGCGTCGGACAGCCACGACAGGAAGAGGCGGACCGGATCGGCCGGGGCCCGCTCGGGGGCGAACCCGGGCAGCGGCCCCGCGAAGACCTCGATACCGCGGAGCCACGCGCGGACGCCGCCGCCCCGCTCTCCGTCATCCATCTGCCACCTCCGCAACGGCACACCTTCGTGTCTCATCTTGCATCTGCGGCGAAAATTCGACAATTAGCTGGCAAATGCCTGGGTCATGGCCCAAAGGTGGCTGTTTTCGGGTGGGTGGATTTGGAGCTAGCCACAAGGTGGGCCGGTTCCTCGGCCGCCCGCCGTGCGGGGTGATGCTGAGTGAGTCCCGCTGCGGCGGAGGGGCTGGCGGAGGGGCCGGGTGAGGGGCGGGAGTCCGGTGGCCGTTGGCCTCGATTTTCCGTGGCGGCCGTCCGCCGGTCGTCCGGGAGGGAGGTTCCGTTTGTGGTCGCCGGTGGGGGCGGGCCGGAAGCGGGGTATGGGGTTCCGGGGGCCCGCCGGAGCGGGTACGCGCCATTCGCGGTTCCGGGGGCCGTCCGGACAGCGGAGCCGGGGGGTGGCGGTCGGGACCCTCCGTGGACTGCCCGTATACGGTGGGTGATCATCGCTCCGAGGGGTGCCGGGGCGCCTTCGCGGGGCGCACACTTCCGGCCGTTGCGCGCCCCCCGCGCTCCCCGGGGGGCAGACGCCGCGCGAGGCCTCGTCCTAGCCTCCCGGGCCATGCGATCACCTCTGAAGAGCCGACTCGGCCCCACCGCGTTCCTCGCCCTCGTCCTGGCCCTGTTCGGACTCGCCCCCGCGGCCCAGGCCGACCCCGCGCCGGCCGCCCTGACGTTCGCCACGAACGCCGCCACCGTCACCCCCGGCGGCACGGTGAACCTCTCGATGACGCTCACCAACAACAAGACCTACGACGTCTGGTTCGTCTACCAGACCATCTCGCCGACCTGGCTCACCAACCAGCGCGCCGACCTCAAGTACAGCTTCACCGGCTGCAGTGTGGCCACCCCGAGCGGCGCCGCCGCCTGTTCCGGCGTCGGCCCCTCCGACCTCGGCGGCAACTACGGCGCGACCATACCCCCCGGTCAGAGCCGCACCGTGACCCTCACCCTCAAGGTCGCCGCCGACTCCGGCTGCAACGGCAACATCGGCTTCTACTCGTACTACTACGCCGAGTTCAGCGACAGCACGAACACCAGCGGCGGCCCGGTCTACACACCGGAGACCCGCGTCCTCTGCGCCTGAGGGCCCCCGCCCCGACCAGGAGTGGCTTGAAATCGCCCCCCGCGTAAGACCCCTGGTGGTCCAGACCACCAGGGCAGGGTGCCGCCGGACCCCTCGGGTCCGGCGGCACCGCGCTCGGCTCCGGACCGGCCCTCATGGTGATCGGATCCGCCCGCCCGCCAGGTTCCGGAAACGGTCCGCAGCGGTGCCTGAGGGCAACTCGCCCTACCGAACGCCCAGTTGGTCGCCTGCGTTTTTCCGTCGGTTTTCGCAACGCCCCCACGAAAGCTACACACAGGCACCACCATGTGACGCGACGGATGCGTCGACGACTGGTTTCTGAGGGGGAGACCGGCGTGGCGCAAGGGGGGCGTCCGCCGCTTCGTGCGTGCTGCGCTCACCCCTGCCCGGGGAGGGGACTTTCACCGCATGAAGCGAAGCAGGCGCAGCATACGTACCGCCGTCTTATCGGTGGGCGCGCTCATCGCCGCCGCCGGGCTGCCGGCCGGCGCGGCCCACGCCGCCGACGCGGCCGCACCCCGTGTGGACCTGCGGGTCCTGGTCGTGGCCGACGGCGGCCCGGCCGTCCAGGCCATCACGGCCGAGCTGGACTCGGCGGGCACGCCGTACACCCAGGTCGACCTCACGCGGCCGGACCGGCCCACCATCGACGCCGCCTTCCTCGCCGACACCGTCGGCGGCCGGCCGCGCGCCAAGTTCCAGGCGGTCGTCCTGCCCAACGACAACCCCTTCGCTGCGGGTTCCGCCGAGATGGCCGCCCTCGCGGCCTACGAGCAGACCTACGAGATACCCCAGGTCGACGCCTACACCTACGCCCGCCCCCAGGTCGGCCTCCAGTACTTCGTCGCCGGCGGATACGCCGGCAGCGTCGACGGCGCCCAGGCGGCCGTGACCACCGCCGGCCGCTCCGGCCCCTTCGGCTACCTCGAGGGCTCCGTCCCCTTCGAGGACAACTCGCCCACCGTCGGCGAGAGTTACGCCTACCTGGCCCAGCCCGCCCCCGGCGCGGACTTCACCACCTACGTCGACGCGCCCATCCCCGGCACCGCCCGGCGCGGCTCGCTCGTCGGCGAGTACAAGCACGACGGCCGCCGCGAACTCGTCGTGACCTTCGTCTACAACCGCTACCAGCAGCAGTACCGGCTGCTCGCCCGCGGCATCGTGGAGTGGATGACCGGCGGGATCCACCTGGGCGCCTCCCGCAACTACTTCTCCGTCCACGTCGACGACGTCTTCGCCGCCGACGACCGCTGGGACACCCGGCTCAACTGCACCCCCGGCGACGTCGACTGCGCCGGAGGCGGCGGCGGAACCCCCCAGCCCATCCGCATGACCGCCGACGACGCCGAGTACGCCAAGAACTGGCAGGCCGCCCGCAACTTCACCCTCGACATGGTCTACAACGGCGCCGGCAGCCTCGACCAGCGCGAGGACAACAACGGCGTCGACCTGCTCGCCGACAAGCTCCAGGCCGACCGCGGCACGTTCCGCTGGATCAACCACACCTACACGCACGCCTTCCTGGGCTGCGAACAGGACGTCAGTGTCGTCCCCTGGCGGTGCGCCACCAACCCCGACGGCAGCACCAGGTGGGTCAGCCGCAGCACCATCGACAACGAGATCGTGCTCAACCGCCTCTGGGGCCAGAGCTTCGGCCTGCCCCTGCAGAACGACGAGCTGGTCACCGGCGAGCACTCCGGCATGGCCGTCCTGCCCCAGCAGCCGCAGGACAACCCCAACCTGGCCGCCTCCCTCACCGGCAACGGCGTCAAGTGGGTCGCCTCGGACAACTCCCGGGACCCCGAACCGCGCCAGGTGGGCTCCGCCTCCACCGTCGCCCGCTACCCCATGAACGTCTACTACAACGTCGGCAAGGCCGCCGAGGCGGCGGACGAGTACAACTGGATCTACACCTCCCGCGCCCAGGGCGGCAGCGGCATCTGCGAGGACCACCCGGACACCACGACCTGCCTGCCCGCACCCCTGGACACCGCCACCGGGTACGCGCAGAAGATCGTGCCGGCGGAGACCCGCACCGCACTCGGACACGTGCTGTCCAACGACCCCAAGCCGCACTTCATCCACCAGTCCAACCTGGCCGAGGAGCGCCTCGCCTACCCGGTGCTGGGCGGGGTCATCGACGGCTACGACGCCCTGTTCGCCGCCAACACCCCCCTGGTGAACGAGCGGATGAAGGACATCGGCACCGAACTGAAGCGCCGCGGCGCCTGGAAGAACGCGCTCCAGGCCAACCAGGTCACCGCCTACCGCATGGGCACCGCCGTCACCGTCGTCGCACCGGCGGGGCTCGACGTCACCGCCACCCTGCCCGCCGGCACCCGGCTGGGCACCGCCGCCTTCGGCAGCCCCTACGCGGGCCGGGCCTCCGGCTGGACCACCTCGAACGGCACCGCCCTCCAGCTGACCCTGCCGCCGTCGGCGCCCGCCGCGCCGACCGCCGCGGCCGCACCCCGACCGGCGCCCGCCACCGCACCGGCACCCGCGGCGAACGTCCCCGCCGCCGTGCGCGACGGCGCGACGGGCACCGACCGGCGCTGAACCGGCGTCCCGCCCGTCCGGGCCGCCCCGCGCGGCCCGGACCGGCCCGACCACCCCCACACCCCGGCCGTGGAGCACACCCATGCACGCTCAAGCCGGCGCGCGGCGCCCCGGCGCGCCGCACGTCACCCTGCTCACCGAAGGCACCTATCCGCACAGTCACGGCGGGGTCAGCGTCTGGTGCGACCAGCTCGTCCAGGGCATGCCCGACATCGACTTCGACGTCATCGCCGTCACCGGAACCGGCCGGGAATCCCTGGCCTGGGACCTGCCCGGCCATGTCCTCGGGGTCCGGTCGGTGCCCATGTGGGGCGCTCCCCCCGAAGGCCGCGCCCCGCGCGGCCGCGGCCACCGCAGGCTCTCCGGCGCCTACGAACAGTTCCTCACCGCCCTCCTCGACCCCAGCGCCGAGGCCGGGTTCGCCCCCGCCCTCTCCACCATGGCGCGGGCCGCCTCCGACGGCGCCCTGAGCCCCTACCTGCGCGGGGACCACGCCATCGCGGTGCTCGCGGCGGTCTGGAACCGCCCCGGGCTCACCGTGCGCGAGGCCCGCCCCACCCTGCACGACGCCCTGACCGCGACCTCACTGCTGGAGCACGCCCTGCGCCCGCTCGCCGCCCCGCCCCCGGAACACGGCGTCGCCCACGCCGTCAGCGGCGGCGTCGCCGTCCTGCCCGGACTCGCCGGACTGGAACGGCACGGCGTCCCGCTGCTGCTCACCGAACACGGGGTCTACCTGCGCGAGCGCTACCTCGGCTACCGCACGGCCCCCTACCGCTGGCCCGTCAAGGCCGTCGTCCTCGGCTTCTTCCGGCTGCTGGCGGAGGAGAGCTACCGGCGGGCCGCCCTGGTCACCCCCGGCAACCGCTACAACCGGCTGTGGGAGGAGGAGGGCGGCGCCGACCCGCAGGCCATCCGCACCGTCTACAACGGCGTCGACCCCGCCGCCTTCCCGCCCGCCGGGCCGGAGCCGGACGCGCCCACCCTCAGCTGGGCCGGCCGGGTCGACCCCATCAAGGACCTGGAGACCCTGATCCGCGCCTTCGCCCTGGTCCGCGAACGGGTCCCCGAAGCCCGGCTGCGCCTGTTCGGCGGCACCCCGCGCGGCGGCGAGGCGTACCGCGACCGCTGCGAGGCCCTGGCCCGCGACCTCGGGCACGCCGACGCGGTCACCTTCGAGGGCCGGGTCGACGACATCAAGGACGCCTACGCGGCCGGGAACGTCGTGATGCTCTCCAGCATCAGCGAGGGCTTCCCCTTCACCCTGATCGAGGCCATGTCCTGCGGGCGGGCCACCGTCTCCACCGACGTGGGCGGGGTACGGGAAGCCGTCGGCGAGGCCGGCCTCGTCGTACCGCCCCGGGATCCGCAGGCCATGGCCGAAGCGGCCCTCGAACTCCTCGGCGACGCCCCCCGCCGCGCGGCCATGGGGGAGGCGGCCCGGCTGCGGGTCATCGAGCAGTTCACCCTCCGCCAGACCATCGACACCTTCCGCTCCATCTACCTGGAACTGCCCGGCCTGGACCGCGCCCCGCTCACCGCGGCCCCGGTACCGGCGAAGGCCGCCCCCGCCCCCGCCCCGGCCGTCCCCGCCCCCGTCCCCGCCCCGGCCCTCCTCACCCCCGTGGCCGTCGCCGCCGGGCGGGCCCGCAGACAGGAGCGGGCCCGTCCGCCCGCACCCGTCCGGACCCTCACGGCCGACGGGCGGCCGGCCCGCGAGACCGAGACCCCCGCGGCCACAGGCACCGGGAGCCTCGCCGGATGAGCGGGCCCATGCAACTCGAACCCGGCGGGGCGCACCAGGACACCCTCGCCCTGCGGCTGGCGGACACCAGCGCCCGCCCGGCCCGCCGGGCGTGGGCCGAGACCACCCTCACCCTCAGACTCCCCGGCCCGAACGAGGAGGAGGTCAGCCGGCTCGCCGCCGAACTGGCCGACCGCGTCGGGGCCGCCGTCCACCCGTACGAGGTGGCCGCCCTGCTGGAGGCGGAGGGACTCTCCGCCGAGGTGATCCGGGAGCGCTACGGACACCCCAACATCTTCTCCCTCGCCGCCGCCCTCTACGAGCGGGTGCCCCGCGTCTTCCCGGACCCCGCCCGGCCGCCGGACCCCTGGCGCCCGGACACCGTACGGTGCCTGCTGCGCGGGGTGCTCTTCGCCCTCCCCGGGCTGGCCTACCTGCTCACCGCCCCGCTGTGGCACCCCGGCCGGCACGCCGCCGGGCCGGTCGTCGCCGGGATCGTCTCCTGGGCCTGGGGCCAGGCCCTCGGGCACCGCGCCTACCTGCGCATGGTGGCCGGGCGGCGCGAGGCGGCCCGGACCCTGCTCGTCGGGGCACCGCTCGGCGCGGCCGCCGCCACCGCGGCGGGGGCCGCGGCCGCCGGGGGCTCCGCCGTCACCTGGGCGGTCGCCGCGCAGTCCCTGTACCTGGCCGCCGCCGGGATCCTGCTGGTCCTCGGCCGGGAACGGCTGCTGCTGGCCGCCCTCACCCCGCTGGCCGCCGGTGCCGCCGTCCTGCCCTGGTGGGAACCCGGCCCCCTGATCCGGGCGGCCCTCCCGGCGCTCGCGCTCCTCGCGACGCTGGCCGCGGTCGCCCGGGTGCTGCGCGGCGCGTACGCCACCCCGGCCGCCGCCGACGGCGGAGCCCGGCCCCCGCTGCGCCGCTCCCTGCCGTACGGGCTGTTCGGCCTCGCGGCGGCCGTACTGGTCCTGCTGGAAGGGCGCGCCGAGCCGTACGCGGTGATCGCGCTGACCGTGAGCATGGGCCCGGCCGAATGGCTGCTCTACCGCTTCCGCGGCCTGTCCGTCACCGCCCTCGGCTCGGCCTCCACACCCGCCGGGTTCCTGCTCCGGTCCACCGGGGTGCTGGGCCTGTGCCTGGCCGGGTACCTGCTGCTCCTGCTGCCCGTGGCGCTGCTGACCGGCGCGGACCCCGCCGCCCTGCTGCTGCTCGCCGCGACCCTGTGGACCGCCCTGCTGCTCCAGGCCTTCGGGGTCGCCTGGCCCCCGGCCGCCCTCTGCGCGGCGGCCGCCGCCGGTGCGGGAGCCGCCACCCTGCTCGGCCGGTCCCAGGGCCCGCCCGCCCTGACCCTGGCCTGCGGCCTCGCCGCGGCGGCCCTGGCCGTCTGCACCCTCCGCATCCTCGGCCGCCCGGCCCGCCACGCCTGACCGCCGGACCCCCGCTCACACCCGTACAACCAGCCAACCCACCTGAAAGGTGCACCAGTTGACCACCGCACCGCTCGCCGCCGTCACCGGAGCCGAGGGCTTCATCGGCTCCCACCTCACCGAGGCCCTCGTCGCCCGCGGCTACCGGGTCCGCGCCATGGCCCAGTACAACTCCTTCTCCTCGTACGGGTGGCTGGAGGCCCTGGCCCCGGACGTCCTTGACCAGGTGGAGATCGTCCTCGGCGACGTCCGCGACCCCGGATCCGTCCGCGGCCTCCTCGAAGGCGCCGAAGCCGCCTACCACCTGGCCGCCCTCATCGCGATCCCGTACTCCTACCGGGCCCCGCACAGCTACGTCGACACCAACGTGACCGGCACGCTCAACGTGCTCGAAGCCGTCCGCGCCCTGGGCACCCCCCGCCTCGTGCACACCTCCACCAGCGAGACGTACGGCACCGCGCAGACCGTGCCGATCACCGAGGACCACCCCATCAACACGCAGTCCCCGTACGCCGCTTCCAAGGCCGGCGGAGACCGGCTGGCCGACAGCTACCACGCCAGCTTCGAGACCCCGGTGGTCACGCTGCGCCCGTTCAACACCTACGGGCCCCGCCAGTCGATGCGCGCGGTGATCCCCACCGTCATCGGCCAGGTCGCCGCCGGGGAACGCGTCATCACCCTCGGGGACCTGCGCCCCACCCGCGACTTCAGCTTCGTCAAGGACACCGCGCAGGCCTTCCTCGCCGCCGGCACCGCACCGGCCGCACAGGTCGTCGGCCGCACCTTCAACTCCGGCACCGGCGGCGAGATCTCCGTCGCCGACCTGGTCACCCTGATCGGCAAGGTCATGGACGTCCCCATCGAGGTCCGCGAGGACACCGAGCGGCTGCGCCCGCCCGCCTCCGAGGTGATGCGGCTGGTCGCCGACGCGAGCCGGCTCACCGCCGCCACGGGCTGGCGGCCGGGCCACACCCTTGAGGAAGGCCTCGCGCACACCGTCGAGTTCTTCCGCGACCCGGCCAACCTGGCCCGCTACAAGACCGGCATCTACAACATCTGACCGTCGGGCACACCGCCGACGTTCTCCACAACCCCACGTCACTCACCTCCCCCCACCCAACCCTAGGAGGAGACCCATGTACGCAGTGATCCTGGCGGGCGGCAAGGGCGTCCGGCTGCGGCCCTACACCACGGCCCTGCCCAAGCCGCTCGTGCCCATCGGCGACCAGCACGCCATCCTCGAAATCGTGCTGCGACAGCTGTCGGGCGCCGGCTTCACCCGGTGCACCCTCGCCATCGGGCACCTCGGCGAGATCATCCGGGCCTACGTCGGCGACGGCTCCCAATGGGGGATGAGCGTCGACTACGCCACCGAGGAGAGCCCGCTCGGCACCATGGGCCCCCTGCTCAACCTGCGCGACCGCCTCCCCGAACACTTCCTCGTGATGAACGGCGACGTGCTCACCGACCTCGACTACGCCGACGTGCTGCGCAGCCACGAGGCCTCCGGGGCGCCGCTGACCATAGCGACGTACCCGCGCAAGGTGCACGTCGACTTCGGGGTGCTCACCACCGACGCCAGCCGGGTCGTGGGCTTCACGGAGAAGCCCAGCATGGACTACCACGTTTCCATGGGGGTGTACGGTCTGAGCCGCTCCACCCTCGACACCTACACGCCCGGCCTGCCGCTGGGCTTCGACGAACTCGTCCTCGACCTGCTGGGCGCCCAGAACCCGCCGCACTCCTACGCGTTCGACGGCTACTGGCTCGACATCGGGCGGCCCGACGACTACGACCGGGCCAACGCCGAGTTCACCAGCCGCAAGTCCTTGCTGCTCAAGGGAGCCTGAGCACCTCATGCGCATTCTCGTCCTGGGCCGGACCGGCTACCTGGGCGCCCATGTCGCCGACCGCCTGCGCGCCCTCCCGGGCGCGCGGGTGTTCGACGGCGGACGCTCGCCCGGCGCCGACTTCGGCATCGACCTCGCGGCCGACCGGCCGCGGCGGCTGGCGGCCGTCCTGACCGCCGCCGCGCCCGACGCGGTGGTCAACTGCGCGGGGGCGACCGGCGGCGACGCCCTGACCCTCGCCGAGGCCAACGCCCGCGGCCCCGCCGCCCTGTGCGCCGCGCTGCGCGAGGCGGCGCCCGCGGCACGCCTGGTGCACCTGGGCTCGGCGGCCGAGTACGGCCCCGGCACGCCCGGCACCCGGGTCACCGAGACGGCCGCGGCCCGTCCGGTCGGCCCGTACGGGGCCACGAAACTGGCGGGCACCCTCGCCGTCACCGCCTCCGGCCTGGACGGCGTGGTCCTGCGGGTGGGGAACCCGGTGGGGCCCGGCGCCCCGGCCGGCGGACTGCCGGGGCGGATCGCCGCACTGCTGCGGGAGGCCGGCCCCGACCCGGAGGCGGTGCTGAGGCTGGGCGACCTGTCCGCGCACCGCGACTTCGTGGACGTCCGCGACGTGGCCGACGCGGTGGCGCTCGCCGTCACCGCCCCCGGCCCGCTGCCCCCCGTCCTCAACATCGGCGCCGGCCGGGCCGTCCCCGTCCGCGACCTGGTCCGGGGCCTGGCCGAACGGGCGGGCTTCCGGGGGCGGATCGAGGAGGAGGCCCCCGGCTCGGCCCGCTCCGCCCAGGTGTCCTGGCAGTGCTCCGACGTCACCGCCGCCGCCGAGGCCCTCGGCTGGCGTCCCGTCCACGGCCTCGACGACTCGCTCGCCGCGCTCTGGGCGGCGACCGCCCCGGCGGGAACCCTGACGCCATGACCCTGCTCGTTCCGCTGTACGTCCACCCCGCCGAGGACCCCGGCGCCTGGCACCGGCTGATCACGGGCGCCGCCGCGACCTACGGGGTGGTGCTCAACCCGGCCGACGGGCCGGGGGAGCGCCCCGACCCGGCGTTCGCCGCCGCGGCCGCCGCGCTGCGGACGGCCGGAGCCCGCCTCCTCGGCTACGTGGACACCTCGTACGGGGCGCGCGGGCAGGTCGAGGTCGTCCACGAGATGTGCCGCTACCAGGAGTGGTACGCGGTCGACGGCTGCTTCCTCGACCGCGTGGCCGCCACTCGCGAGGAACTGCCCGGCGCCCGCAGGATGATCCGCTCGCTGCGCCGGCTGGGCGCGCGACCCGTGGTGCTGAACCCGGGCGTCCACCCCGTGGCCGGCTACGTCCGCCTCGCGGACCTGACCGTCACCTTCGAGGGGCACTGGTCCACGTACGTCTCCTCCTTCACCCGGCCCGCCTGGACGGCCCGGCACGCCCCCGAGCGGTTCTGCCACCTCGTCTACGGGGTGCCCGAGGCCCTGGTCCCGCTCGCCGTCCGCACCGCGCACCAGCGCGGCGCGGCGGTCTGCGGGCCGGTCACGGGCGAACTCCCCAACCCCTGGAAACAGCCCACCCCCGCACTCACCGGGATGGAACCATGAGCCCCGCCCCGCCGACCCGCCCCCGCCTGCCGGCCCGCACCCTCCTGCTGGCCGCCGTGACGGCACTGGTCCTCACCGGCTGCTCCACCACGGGCGACGAGGACGACGACGCCGCACCCGACCCGGCGGAACCGACCGCGACCCGCGGGACGGGGCCCGCCTCGCCCGGCCCCGCCCCCTCCGGCTCCCCGGCCACCCCCGCCCCGTCCGGATCATCCTCCGGGCCGTCCCCCTCCGCCCCCGGCGGCCAGGGCGGACCCCGCTGGCAGCCGCGGCCCGGCCTGGCCTGGCAGTGGCAGCTCGACGGACGCTCCGACCCCTCGGTCGACGTGCCCGTGTACGACATCGACGGCTTCGAGAACACGACGGAGGACGTGGACCGGCTGCACCGCGACGGCCGCAAGGTCATCTGCTACGTCAACGTCGGCGCCTGGGAGGACTTCCGGCCGGACAAGGACGCCTTCCCCACCAGCCTGTTCGGCAAGCCCAACGGTTGGAAGGGCGAGCGCTGGCTGGACATCCGCCGCACCGACCTGCTCCGGCCGCTCATGGAACGCCGCTTCGACATGTGCCGGGACAAGGGCTTCGACGCGGTGGAACCCGACCTGGTGGAGGCGTACGGCAACGACAGCGGCTTCCCGCTGACCGCGGAGCACCAGCTCGCCTACAACCGCATGATCGCCGAGATCGCCCACGCGCGCGGGCTCGCGGTCGGGCTCAAGAACGACCTGCCGCAGATCCCCCAGCTCGAAGGCGCCTTCGACTTCGCGGTCAACGAGGAGTGCGCCCAGTTCGGCGAGTGCGCCGCGCTCAGCCCCTTCATCAAGGCGGGCAAGGCGGTCTTCCACGTCGAGTACAAGGGGAACCCCTCGAACTTCTGTCCCGAGGCCCGCAAGCTCAACCTCTCCTCGATGCTGAAGAACCAGGAACTGGACACCTGGCGCAAGCCCTGCTGACCGCGCCGCACGGCGGACCGCGTCAACCCCGGGCCGCCGCGTCATCCCACCAACCCGCACGGGGGTGAACGGGGCCCGCCGCAGGCCCGGATGCCAGTGGCGGCGGGGCGTGCGCGGGGGCGGTGCGCGGAGCGTGCTCCCGCGCGGGCGCCCCGGTA
Source organism: Streptomyces sp. NPDC001594 (assembly GCF_042893675.1). NCBI lineage: Bacteria > Bacillati > Actinomycetota > Actinomycetes > Kitasatosporales > Streptomycetaceae > Streptomyces > Streptomyces sp. NPDC001594. The sequence goes on from NZ_JBIAVB010000005.1 coordinate 73,502, forward strand.
CGCCGGAGGCGCCCCCGTTCGGTGCCACCATGCGTCGCGGACACGGGTCATGCGACGAGAGGTTGGAACGTGACGCCTCAGGCGACCGGGAACCCCACCCGGCAGCTCTCCGACGGACAGCGGAAGCACCCCCAGGCCGCCGGCGCGGCACCCGGCGGCCCCGGCACCGGTCCCGCCCGGCCCGGACCGGCTCCGGCCGGGGCGGACGGGCGCACCGACACCGAACTCCTCATCGCCGCCTCCGTCCTGCTCGCCGACGCCGCCCTCGCCGCCAGACGGGCCGGGGCCGACCTCACCGGAGCCCTGACCGGCGGCCGCTTCGCCCTCCAGGCCCTGCGCCGCCCCACCTGGGCCGTGGGCACCGCGCTGTCCTGCGTACGCGCCCTGACCGGACCGGCCGGACTCGGCTTCGGGGCCAACGGCGGCATCGTCGGCGAACTCGCCCGGATCGCGGGCAACGTGACGCGCCGCCGACCCGCCGCCGTCGCCATGGCGGTGGACGCCTTCGCCCTGCGCATCGAGGCCGCCACCGTCACCCACCCCAACCTGGACTCCGCCCACGCCCGCCGCCTCACCGGCGCCCTCGTCGCCGGCGACCGGCTGGAGGCCGCCCGCGCCCTGCACGCGCTGGTCGAACGGCTCGGCGTCACCCGGGCCCTCACCACCGTCAGCCCCGTCATCATGGAACTGCTGGCGCTGACCGGACTCCTGGACGAGAACCCCGTCAACGACGAGTTCTCCTGGGTCACCCTCGCCGGAGGAGTCCCCACCACCGACCCGTTCCTCGGCCTGCCCAGCTCCCTCCTCGCGTTCCTCAACCCCGGCCCCGGCCGGGCCGAACGCGCCGAGCCGGACCCGATCCTCGCCAAGGTCCTCGGCACCTCCCGCAACGACATCGTCAGCTACGTCAACGACATCGGCGCCCTCGGCAACCACGGCCTCGTCCTCCTGCGCCGCGTCGCCTGCGCGGACGGCGCCCAGCGCCACGTGCTGCTGCTCCCCGGAACCAGCTTCGCCCTCCTCAGCAACAGCACCCCGCAGGACCTGATCGGCGCCTTCGACGGCTGCCTGCGCACCGACACCACCTACACCCGGGCCGTGAAGAAGCTGCTGCGGCGGGCCGGGGTGCCGGCCGGCTCCGAGCTGATGCTGGTCGGGCACAGCCTCGGCGGCCTGACCGCGATGAACCTGGCCTCCGACCCGGACGTCGCCTCCGAATACCGGGTCACCCACGTGATCACGCTCGGCTCCCCGATCGACAACAAGCGGCCCGCCGACCACACCACCCGGGTCGTCAGCCTGGTCAACAAGCACGACGTGATCCCGATGCTGGACGGCCGCGGCCCGGCCTCCCCGAACGACATCCCGGAGAGCTGGCTGGAACTGGCCTGGCTCGACGAGACGTACGACTACCCCCTCTCGCACGCCCCGCAGGCCTACTCGGACAGCCTGCGCGGCGAACTGGCCCCCTACCGCGAGCAGGTCAACGCCCTGATCGCCCGCTACGACGGCGAGATCACCGCCAACCAGCCCTACATGCTCCGCGACCGGTGACCCGCCCCGAGGCCGCCCCCGGCTCCGCGACCCCGTCCGTGCCCCTGTGTGACCCGAGGGAGAACGCCCCCCGATGACCACCCCCGCCACCGCCTGGCCGCTGGAGAACGCGGTGTTCAGCGCGGCCATGCTCGCCCACCGCCTGCCCTGGGCCGACGCCCCCGCCCGTGCCCTCGGCCTGGACTCCCTCACCCGCGAGGGCGCCGCCCGCGGGGTCCTCGCCCACCTGCGCCGCAGCCGCTCCGGCCGCCCCGTCCGGCTGCGCACCCCGTTCGGCTCGTTCCTCGTCCCGCTCGGCCCGGCCGACACCACCGGGCTCCTCGCCGCGGCCGCCGCCGCGGACGCCCTGGCCCCCGCCGTCCGCCTCGACGCCGCCGGGCGCCGGCACGGCCTGCACCCCCACGTCCCGCTCCCGCCGGACGCCGCCCCGCCCGTGGCGGCCTTCGCCGGAGCGCTGGCCGAGGAACTCCGGCGGGTGGCCGGGGCCCGCCGCGTGGACCACGCCCTGCCCTGGGAGCTCTGGCGGCCCGGGCTGCTGCGCGCCGCCCGCCGGGTGGTGGCGGGCGCGGCCGCGGCGGACGACACCCTGCTCAGCGAGGTCCTGCTGCGGACCGCCGCGGCCGCGGGCAGCCGCGCCCACGAGGACCGGGCGGCCGCCCTGCGCCGCCGGATCGCCCCCTACCTGGCCGACCCGGAACCCGGCACCGTGGCGGCCGGGCTGGCCGCCGGGGCGGCGGCCGGACCCGCGGTGCCCGCCGCCCGTACGGAGGGCGCGGCGCCCGCCGGGGAGGCCGGACGCGCGGAGGCGCTGGCCCACGCCCTGGCCGTGGTCTCGGAGGCGGCCGTCACCACCGCCCTCCAGGCCCTCGCCCTCACCGCCGTCGGCGTCCCCGAAGCGGCCCCCGGCCCCGCCGCGGCCGTGGCCCTCGCGCTGCGCCGCTTCCCCCCGGTCGAGGCCGCCGTCCACCCCGTGCGGACCCGCTTCGTCTGGGACGGGCTCGCCGTCGCCACCGGCACCGAGATCCTGGCCGCCCCCGGCTGGCTCGGGGAGGACGCGGACCCCGTCGACACCCCGCGGCCCGACGCGGGCTCCCCGTTCTGCGGATCCCCGACCGGCTGCACGGCCGGCGCCTTCGCCGCCCGGGTCGCCGAGGAGACCGTCCGCTTCTTCACGGACGCCGCCCCGCCCGCCCTGATCTCCCCGGCCCTCCCCCCGGACCGGATGCCGCTCACCCTGGCCCCGCACACCCTGCTGCTCGCCCTCCCCGCCCCCGGCTCCGCCCCTCCGGCCGCGCGCGCCGCCGGGCCGTCCGCGGACGCGGTGCTGGTCCGTGCCGACGCCGACCGGCTCGACGCCCTGGCCCGCGGCCTCGCCGACTGCGCCGCCGAACCGGGCTGGAGCGGCGACGAGACCGGCGAGGACTTCCGGATGCGGCTGCTGGACCACGCGCAGCGGTGCACCCGGGCGGCCGCCGACGTCCGCGCGGCCGCCCGCCGCCTCGCCGACTGAGCTGCCGGGGCCCCCGGGAGAAGGGGCCCCCGGGAGAAGGGGCGCCCCCCCCGGGAGAGGGGGCGCCCCGGCAGCTACCGCACCAGCGCGTCGCGCCGCTCCCGTTCCCGCTCGACCATCTCCTGGAGGGACCGCTGGACCTCCGAGGAGAGCCTGCGGGCCGCCGCCGCGCGCTCCCCGAACCCCCTGGGCCGCTCCGGCGGGGCGATCGGCTCACCCACGGTGATCAGCCACTTCGCCGGCAGCGGGAACGGAGACGTCAGCGGGAAGTACGGGAGGTCGAGCAACTTCGCCAGCGCCGGCACCTCCCCGATCCGCGGCGAGGACTCCTCCGCCCCGATGACGGTCACCGGCACGACCGGGGCCCCGGTGTGCAGGGCCGCCACCGCGAAACCGGGATTGAACGGCTGGAGCCGGTAGCGCTCCTGGAACGGCTTCTCCAGCCCGGCCAGGCCCTCCGGGAACACCGCGACCAGTTCCCCCTCGCCCAGCCGCTGCATCGCCACCCGCTGGTCCACCGGCACCGCGCCCTTGCGCGCGGCGTACCGGCCCAGCACCGGGAGCCGGAAGACGAACGGCGCGGCCAGCACGTGCAGCGGCCGCCGCAGCGAGCGGACGAGGGTCTTCTGCAGGACGAAGGCGTCCAGCCCCCAGGCCCCGGAATGGTTGGCGACGAGGACCGCCGGGCCGTCGGCGGGGATGTTCTCCAGCCCCAGCACGTCCAGCCGGAACCAGTCGTCGATCAGCCATTCGAGCAGCCGCTCCCAGGCGTTCTCGCCGACGTCTCCGGCCATCTTCCGCAGGAACCGCAGCTCGTTCCCGGCGACCGCGATGACATCGGCCAGGCTCTCTGACACCAGAGGGCCTCCCCTTCTTCCGTGCGTCACAACCAAGCGGCCCTCCCGACAAGGACCTTCACGGTCAACGCCGCCACGTGCCCTTTGATCACGAGGATCGCGCGGATTGCCCAATCGACTCTTCGTTCGCCCGTTCCCCTGCCGCCGCGCGCGCCACGCGACGATCTTCGGCTCGTTGACCCGGTGGACCGTCCACCGACCGACCCTCCAGGAGACCCCATGTCCGAAACCGCCCTGCCGGTGCTCCTCCTCGCCGACCCCGATCCGCTGCGCCGCCACGAGACGGCCGAACAGGTCCAGAGCTGGTACCGGACGTCCTTCCGCGTCCTGCAGGTCGGCGGGCTGTCCGAGGCGGAGCGCGTCCTGGGGCAGCTGGCCGGACGGGCCGTGCCCGTCGCCGCGGTGGTCACCGCCGAGACCCCCGGAGGCCACCCCGAACGCCACCCGCACACACGCTGGCTGCTGCTCGGCGAAGACGGCGGCACGGGCCTGGCGGAGCGGCTGCGCACCGCCCTCGACGACGCCCTGTGCACCTGGAACGCGGAACGCCGGGGCGGCCTGCCCACCGCCGAGGTGCGCGGCTACCGCTTCTCCCCGGCCGCCTACGCGGTCCGCGACTTCCTGGGCCGCAGCGACGTCCTCTTCCGCTGGACGGCGCAGGACCGGCCGGACGCGCCGGTGACCGTCCGGCTCGGCGACGGCACCGAACTCGTCGACCCCTCCATCAGTGAACTGGCCGACCGGCTCGGCCTGATCAGGCCCGCCGGACGCGAACGCTACGACGTCGCGGTCATCGGCGGCGGCCCCGGCGGGCTCTCCACGGCCGTGTACGCGGCGGCGGAGGGCATGAGCGTGGTCGTCATCGAGGACGACGCACCCGGTGGCCAGGCCGGATCGACCTCCCGCATCGAGAACTACCTGGGCTTCCCCGTCGGCCTCACCGGCGGCGACCTCGCCCAGCGCGCGCTCCAGCAGGCCCGCCGGGTCCGGGTCGAATGGCAGCCCACCCGGGTGGCGACCCGGCTGATCCCGGCCCAGTCGGGCGACCACACCGTGGAGTTCGTCAAGGCGGGCACCACCGAGACGGCCTCGGTGTCCGCGGCCGCCGTCGTGGTCGCCACCGGTGTGGAATGGAACCGGCTCGCCTGCCCGGGCACCGAGCGGTTCCTCAACTCCGGCGTCTACTACGGTGCTTCCCTGTCCGACGCGCCCTCAACGGCCGGTGAGGACGTCTACATGGTGGGCGCCGGCAACTCGGCCGGCCAGGCCGCCCTGCACTTCGCCCGGCACGCCCGCTCGGTCACCCTCCTCGTCCGGGGCACCGACCTCGGCGCCTCCATGTCGAACTACCTGGTCCAGCGCATCGAGAGGACGCCGGGCCTGCACGTCCTGCTCGGCACCGAGGTGGCCGAATGCCTGGGCGGGACCAGGCTCACCGGGCTGCGGCTGCGCGAGCGCGCCGGGGGCGAGCGCACCGTCCCGGCGCAGTGCCTGTACGTCCTGATCGGCGGCCGCCCCTCCACGGACTGGCTCGACGGCGCCCTCGAACTCGACGACCGCGGCTACGTCCTCACCGGAACCGCGACCGCGATCGGAACCGGCACCGCAACCGGGACCGGCACTGCCGGCGTCGGCCGTGACGCCCTCCCCATGGAGACCAGCCTGCCCGGGGTCTTCGCCGTCGGCGACGTACGGTCGGGTTCGGTCAAGCGGGTCGGCGCCGCCGTCGGCGAGGGGGCCGCGGCGGCCCACTGCCTGATCGAGTACCGGCGCCGGCACGCGGGCCGCTTCCAGGACGCGGGCGCCTTCGGCGGGTTCTGAACGGCCCCGGCAACCGCGCCGTTCGCACCCCGTCCGTTCACGCGGTGGGGTGCCACTCGGCCAGGAGGATCGTCGCGTCGTCGTGCAGCCGCTGGTCCTGGTGGGTGAGGAGGTCCAGGACCAGCCGGCGCAGGGCCTCGGGGGCCGTGGTCCCCGAGGCCATCGAGCGGATCACGGTGTCGGTCAACCGCTCCTCGCCGAACAGTTCGCCCGTGGCCGAGCGCGCCTCGGTGACCCCGTCGCTGTAAAGCAGCACCCGGTCACCGGGCTGGAGGCGGGCCCGGTGCGCCGGGGGAGGGGACTGCGTGTGGAAGCCCAGGCCGAAGGGCAGTTGGGCCGGGCGTTCCAGGGCCGCCGGCACCACGTGCCCGTCCCGGATCAGCAGGGGTGGCGGGTGGCCGCAGTTGATCCAGGTGAACTCCCCGCGAAGGGTGTCCAGATGGGCGAGGACCCCGGTCATCAGACGGTCCGGGATCCACTGCTGGAGGGTCCGCTCGATGGTGGTGGAGATGTCCTGCAGGGTGCCGCCGGCGCGGCGCGTGGACCGGCACGCGGCCAGCCCGGCGGCGCCGGCCCCGCCGGCCGCGAGGTCGTGCCCCATGGCGTCCAGCAGGGTCAGGTGGAGCCCGCCGTCGGTGAAGTTGTGGTCGAAGGCGTCGCCGCCGATCTCGTACGCGGGCTCCAGGACGGCGGTCGAGGTCGCCTGGCTGGTGCCGATGGTGCGCGGCGGCAGGAACGCCCAGACCAGTTCCGCCTGCAGGGTCATGGGCCGGCTGCGGCCCCGGACGACCAGGAGGTCGTGGTGGGTGGCCTTGGAGACGACGATCAGGGTCGCCAGCGCCGCGAGGGCCCGACACGCCTCCACGCCGCCGTCGTCCAGCGCCGGTCCCGTCACCCGCATGACGCCGACCCGCTCGACGCCGTCGATCATCGGCACCCAGGCGATGGTCCGGTCGCGCGACAGCTGGACCTGCCGGCCGCGGTAGGCCAGACCGGCCAGGGAGGCGTCGATGTCCAGTGCCTCCGCCCGTTCGTCGGCCTCCTCCGTCTCCGCCGCCTCCGGCCGGTCGGCGGCCAGCTGGGGCAGCGCCACGAGCCGCAGCTGCCGGAGGTCGGCCAGGTACAGGCGCGTCTCGGTCAGGCCGAGTTTCCGTGCCGCGTCCTGGATCAGGGCCGGCACCTGCCGGGCCGAGGCCTGGTGCGAGCGCTCCAGCACCCACGCCAGCACCGCGCCCGTCCGGTCGGCCGCCACCACCGGGCTCACCCCGCCCTCCGGGGGCGGGGCCGTGTCAGTCGGCTGCACATGCGCGGCCTCCGTCCCGTCAGCCGGCCGGCGCCGGTTCCCGGCCGCGTCGGTGCGGCCGGGGGCCCCGGATCAGCCGGGCCTCGACGCGGCCCGCGACGACGCGGGTCTCGAAGGCCGGCTGCGGGGCCGTGGCGGGCCCCTCCAGGTTCCAGCCGTCCGCCAGCCGGAACAGACTGCCGTGCCATGGGCAGCGTACACAGCCGTCCTCGAGCCCGCCCTCCGACAGCGGGCCGCCCATGTGGGAGCAGCGGTCGGCCAGGGCGCGGACGGTGCCGTCCTCCTCACGGACGACGAGGACGTCCACCCCGTCGACGCGCGCGAGGGCGGCCCGGCCCAGGGGGAAGTCGGTCACCGGCCCCAGGTGGCGCCATCCGTCCCGCACCTGGTGCGCGACCTGCTCGGCGTGGTTGGCGCCGGCCGCCTGCCGGTAGGCCAGGTGCCCGCCGAGCGCGCTGCCCGCGCCCACCGCGGCGAGTCCGGCCAGGGCCAGGGCGCGGCCGCGCCGGTCCCGGCCGCGGGCCCGGGCGTACAGGGAGGACGCGTAGAGGGCGACCCCGGTGGTGTTGGCCAGGGCGTGGACGAGCCCGGTCCGGGCCTGTTCCGGCGGCAGCTCCGCCCAGTCCGCCCAGCCCGCGGCGGCCGCCGGCGCCGCCGCGGCCAGTCCGATCCCGACCAGGACGGGCGCGGCGCCGCGCCGGCGCCGCCCGGGGAGCAGGTCCACCACGGTGGCCGACAGCCAGGTGCCGATCGGCACCTGGACGAGCAGCGGATGGGCCGGATGGCCCAGCGGTCGGCCGTGGAGCAGGTCGCGGGCCGGGCCGAGCGGCAGGGCCCGGACGGCCTTGCGCAGCCCGCCGATCAGGGCGTCGGCCTGCGGCGCCTGTTCCAGCCGTTCGACCAGGGAGAGCAGCGGGCCCGGTCCCGGTGTCATACGGTGCGTGTCCATGGGGCCGCGTCTACCCGCGACCCCGGGACCCATGTCCGCGCCCGTGGGCGTACGGGAGCCCCGGCCACGCATGCCCGGCCGGGCGACGGGGCAGGGGCGGGCGGGGGGCCAGCGCAGACCTCAGGGAGAGCCGTCATGCCGGAACCGGACCTCGGTGACTTCGCCGTCGCGCAGGACGGCCCGCTGTACGTGGTCACGGCGGCCGCGGACGGACTGCGGGCCGGCTGTCTGGTCGGATTCGCCTCGCAGTGCTCGATCGACCCGCCGCGGTTCGTCGTGTGGCTGTCGGTCCAGAACCACACGTACGGCGTGGCGCGCCGCGCCCGCTACCTCACGGTCCACGTCCTGCGCCGGGAGCAGGAGGCGCTGGCCCGCCTCTTCGGCGGCCGGACCGGCGACCGCACGGACAAGTTCGCCGGGATCGACTGGCGGCCGGGGCGCGAGGGCAGCCCGGTACTGACGGGCGTGGCGGCCTGGTTCACCGGCCGGATCGAGGCCGTCGTCGCGGGAGGCGACCACGAGGGCTTCCTGCTCGCCCCGGTCGAGGACGCGCCGGCCGCACCCGGCCCCGCCACGCCGCTGAGGTTCGGGGACGTACGGGACATCGAGGCGGGCCACCCGGCCTGAGCGCCGCCCGGGGCGGCCCCGTGTCAGGCGGGCCGCTCGTCGGCCCGGCCGTCCTCCAGCCCGGGCCGGTCCGCGCACCGGTGGCCGGGGCGCGGCGCGCAGGCGGAGGCCAGGGCGCGGTCCAGGCGGGCGTGGAACTCCACGAAGCCGGACGTGCGGCTCAGCTGCACGACCGGGTCGGTCAGCCGGCGCGTGCCCACCAGCAGCAGGCGGCGGCCGTGCGCGGACAGGGTGCGTCCCAGCTCGGTCAGCACGACCGTGGCCGCCGGTGTCATCAGCCGCAGGCCTCCGAGCTCGACCACGTAGGCCGGTGTGCCCGGGTCGGCCCCGGCCAGGGCGTGCCGCAGGGCCGCGCGCTCGTGCGGTTCCACGGAGCCCTCCAGGAAGACCACCCAGAGACCGTCGCCGGGGTCCGGAGCTTCCAGCCGGGCCCGGCTCACCTCGAAGCCGCGCGCGCCTCGCGGTTCCGGCGGCGCCGTCGCCCGCCGTGGCGTACCGGGGGCCGCCCCGCCGGTGGCGGGGGCCGGCGGGCCCGCCACGTCGAGGAGGCGCCGGACCGCGGGCGGCGCGGCCGTGACCGTCAGCGGCCGGTGCCGGGCCGCCGCGGCGCGTTCCACCTCGAGGAGCGCGTTCAGTCCGGAGCAGTCACGGAACCCGGCGCGGGCGAGGTCGAGGCTGATCCCTCCGGGACAGGCGTCCAGGGCGGCCAGCAGTGCGAGCCGCAGCTCGTCGGCCCGGTCGGTCCCGACCTCCCCGGTGATCCGGACCGCGGCCGTGTCCGGGCCGTCCCGGCGCACGGTCACGTTCATCGGCCTGTCGGGAAGGCCGTGCTCGTCGCGGGGGATCTCGGGGTCGGCGTAGGCGCTCATGGGACTCTCCAGAAGGCCCGAAGAGATGCTCTGATCGGATTTTCAACGGATTCGGCATGTACGTCAAGATTTGCCGGAAATCCAATACAGGTGATCCATCACTCCCCATATGCGGCATAGTGGTGGATATGGAACCGGCTATCGAGCGTCGGCCCCGGTGGACCTTCCTCACCAGCCACGCCCGCGTCCTCCTCGCGATCTCCCGGGACCCCGGCGTCCGGCTGCGTGACGTGGCGGTGAGCTGCGGTCTCACCGAACGGACCGTGCAGGCGATCGTCGCCGACCTGGAACAGGACGGCTACCTGCGGCGGGACCGGGCCGCCGACGGGCGGCGCAACCGGTACGCCATCGTGCCCGGAGGCCGGTTCCGCCACCCGGCCGAAGCGGGGCACGAGATCGTCGGCCTCCTGGAGCTCCTCGCCGCCGGTCCGCTGCCCGGGGCCGGAGCGGCGCGGGCACCCGACGGGCTGCCGGAGCCGCACGGGATCCGCGGCGCCGCCGGGAGGTGAGGCGCGGGGCCGACGGGGACGGGCCGGGCGCCGATGGCTGGGAGGTGAGCACCGTGCCCCTGGACCGGTCGGACGAGCACGACCCCCGGGCTCGCGGTGACCCCGGCGAGCAGCACCCCCCCGGCGAACCCGGCGACGTCGTGCGCGGGCTGGTGCACGCCCTGGACGGGGTCCCCTCGGAGCTCCTGCCCTCCCGGCTCTGCGGCGCCGTCCTGGATCTGCTGCCCGTGAGCGGGCTGGCCATGAGCGTGAGCGGCGAAGGGGGCGCCGTGACCCGGCTCTGCGCGAGCGACGAGACCGCTGGCCGGCTCACGGAGATCCAGTTCACCCTGGGGGAGGGGCCGGCCGTGCGGGCCGTGGAGGTCTTCGCCCCCGTCCTGGCCCCCGACCTCGCCCGCGGCTCCGACGCCCGCCGGTGGCCGCTGTTCGCCCCGCAGGCCGTCGAGGCCGGGGCGCGGGCGGTGTTCTCGGTGCCGCTGGGCACCCCCGCGGCGGTCCTCGGCACCATGGACCTCTACCGCGACAGCCCCGGCATGCTCAAGGCGCCGGACCTGCGCGCGGCCATGCTCGCCGCGGACGCCGTGACGGTCCTGCTGGCCGCCTTCGACCACAGCCCCGCCCCCGTGGAGGGGGTCGCGGCCTGGCTCCACGACGCCGAGAACCACCGGACCGAGGTCTACCAGGCAGCCGGAATGATCATGTCCCAGCTGAAGCTGGGAGCCGACGAGGCACTCGCCCTGCTGCGCGCCCGGGCCTTCCGCGAGGGGCGCACCGCGACCGAGGTGGCCCGCGACGTGATCGGCCACCTCACGGACTTCCGGGAGAACGACTAGGGCCTGTCCGGCGGATCATGGCCGGGGCTGCGGTGTCCGGCACGGCGCCTCGCGGCGTTGCCGAAACGCCCCAATAGCTCCGCTATCGAGACGCTCCGGCGCCTTGCGATGCACCGCGCCGGACACCGCGGCCTGTCCGACCCTGATCCGCCGGACAGGCCCTAGGCGGAGGCGCCCTCCGCCGGGGGTTTGAGGACTGACGCCACACGCGTCACAGGGCGATGACGATCCCGTACGCGAGGAAGAACAGCGCGACGAGCACCGCCAGGAGCACGATGGCCACGAGCGGCCCCTTGGACCAGCCGCGCTTGAGCGGGCGGTGGGGTCCGGCTCCGGACGCGGTGCTCGCCTCGGCGGGCGGGGTCTCCCCGGGCGGCACCGAGCCGCCGGGTTCCAGACCTGTGGTGTTGCGGGGATCGGGGTCGGGGGAGTGGGCACTCATGCCCGGCGCCTCCCCCGAACCGGGGCGGCCATGTCTGCGCGGGCGGACTTTCCCCGACCGGCGGCCCCGGTGTCCGGCGGCGGAGGGCGGGCAGACGCGCACAGGAGCCCACGGCGCGGCCCGCGGCCCAGGCGGACGTGGCCGCCCGCCCCGACGAAAGGTGCTGTCCATGACCGAGTTCGGCTATTTCCTGGCGTGCGAGGAGTTCACCCCCGCGCAGCTGCTCGACCAGGCCCGCCGGGCCGAGGAGGCCGGATTCACCCGGCTCGCGATCTCCGACCACTTCCACCCGTGGAACGACGCCCAGGGCAACAGCCCCTTCGTGTGGTCGGTGATCGGGGCGCTCTCGCAGGCCGTCTCCCTGCCCGTCACCACCCTGGTCACCTGCCCCACCGTGCGGATCCACCCCGCCGTCACCGCCCAGGCGGCGGCCACCTCCAGCGTGCTGCTGGACGGCCGCTTCACCCTCGGAGTGGGCACCGGCGAAGCCCTCAACGAGCACGTCCACGGCGACCGCTGGCCCCCCTTCGCCGACCGGGCCGCCATGCTGGAGGAGGCCGTGGAGGTCATGCGCCGGCTCTTCACCGGCGAGCTCGTCAGCCACCGCGGCGAGTACTACACCGTCGAGAACGCCCGCCTGTACACGGCGCCCGACGCGCCGCCGCCGGTCCTCGTCTCCGGCTTCGGACCGAACGCGGCCGAACTCGCCGGGCGCATCGGGGACGGGTACGTCCTGATGAGCCCGGACGAGGAGCTCATCGGCGCCTTCCGCGAGGGCGGCGGCGCCGGAAAGCCGGTGGTCGGCGGGCTGAAGGTCTGCTGGGACGAGGACCGGGACCGGGCCGTGGACACCGTCCACCGGCTCTGGCCCAGTGAACTCCTCCCGGGCGAACTGGCCCAGATCCTGCCCACCCCCGCCCACTTCGAGCAGGCGAGCGAGCTGGTCACCCGGGAACAGGTCGCGCAGTCCGTCCCCTGCGGCGACGACCCCGAGGCCCACGTCGAAGCCGTCCGCGCGTACGTGGACGCCGGCTTCGACGAGGTGTACATCGGCCAGATCGGACCCGACCAGGCCCCGTTCTTCGAAAACTTCCGCACCAAGGTCCTCCCGGCCCTCTCCCCGTCCCACTAGCCGCCCTGAGCTCCGCTCCGGCCGCCGCTGTCCGACGGCGTGGCGGAGCTCCCGGTTCGGCCGGACGGCCCCGGGTAGGCGCCGCTGGCGGGGCGGCCCGAGGCCACGGCCACCGGCCGGACTCCGCCGAACCCCAACCCCCAACCCCCAACCCCCAACCCCGAACTCCAGGGAGAGAGCATGTCCGAGACGTACGAGCCCGACCACGCCGCCTCCGCCGGCTCCCCGCCCCGGGCACCGGGCAGGCCGGGAGCGGCCGCGCCCGGCCTCGGGGAACCGGCCGGCCCGCGCCCGCCGCTGCCGCCCAAGCCCGACCAGGAGGGCCCGGAGACCGTCAGCCCGACCGGACAGCCCACCGGTACGCGGCCGGCCCGGGAGGCCCAGAGCGGCCCCTACCTGACGAGCGCGCAGGGCACCCGGCTGTACGAGAGCGACCACTCCCTGAAGGCCGGCCCCCGCGGGCCGGTCCTCCTCCAGGACCACCACCTGCGGGAGAAGCTCACCCACTTCGACCACGAACGCATCCCCGAGCGCGTGGTGCACGCCCGCGGCGCGGGCGCCCACGGCGTCTTCCGCGGCTACGGGGCGGCCGGAGAGGTCTGCAAGGCGGCCTTCCTCGGCCGAGACGTCGAAACCCCCGTCTTCGTCCGGTTCTCCACCGTCCTCGGCTCGCGCGGATCCGCCGACACCGTGCGCGACACCCGGGGTTTCGCGACGAAGTTCTACACCGAGGAGGGCACCTTCGACCTGGTCGGCAACAACATCCCCGTCTTCTTCATCCAGGACGCCCTCAAGTTCCCCGACGTCGTCCACGCCGCCAAACCGCACCCCGACCGCGAGATTCCGCAGGCCCAGAGCGCGCACGACACCTTCTGGGACTTCGTCTCCCTGCACACCGAGGCCACCCACCACACCCTCTGGAACATGTCGGACCGGGGCATCCCCCGCTCCTACCGGATGATGGAGGGCTTCGGCGTCCACACCTTCCGCCTGGTCAACGAGGCGGGGGAGACGGCCCTGGTCAAGTTCCACTGGAAGCCGGAACTGGGCGTGCACTCCCTGACCTGGGAGGAGGCCCAGATGATCGGGGGGACGGACCCGGACTTCCACCGCCGCGACCTCTTCGACGCCATCGAGTCCGGCGCCTTCCCCTCCTGGGAACTCGGCGTCCAGGTCTTCCCCGACACCCCCGAGCAGACCTTCGAGGGCATCGACCTCCTCGACCCCACGAAGCTCGTGCCCGAGGAGCGCTGCCCCGTGCAGCCCGTCGGCCGGCTGACCCTGACCGCCAACACCAAGAACTTCTTCGCCGAGACCGAACAGGTCGCCTTCCACCCCGGCCACCTGGTGCCGGGCATCGACGTCACCGACGACCCCCTGCTCGCCGGCCGGCTCTTCTCGTACCTGGACACCCAGATCAGCCGGCTCGGCGGACCCAACTTCGCCCAGATCCCGGTGAACCGCCCGCACGCCCCCGTCAACGACATGCTGCGCGACGGCATGCACCAGACCGCCGTGCACACGGGCGTCGCCCCCTACCGGCCCAACAGCCTGGACGGCGGCTGCCCCTTCCTCGCGGGCCCGGACTCGGCCGCGTTCATCGAGGCCCCGGTCCACGTCCCCGCCGCGGACAAGACCCGCGAGGCCCCCCTCTCGTTCGCCGACCACTTCAGCCAGGCACGCCTGTTCTGGCTGAGCATGAGCCCGCCCGAGCGCGCGCACATCGTCGCCGCGTACACCTTCGAACTGGGCAAGTGCCAGGAACAGGCGGTGCGGGAACGGATGGTGGGCGTCCTCGCCAACATCGACCCCGGGCTGTGCGCCGAGGTCGCCGCCGGACTGGGGCTGCCCGCCGCCGAGCCCGGCGTCCCCCTCGCCGACGTCGAACCCAGCCCCGCCCTCTCCCAGCTGGGCGGGAGCTGGCCGGTCGACGGCCGGGTGGTCGGCATCGTCGCCGACCCGGCCGGGAAGCCGGAGGACGTGCGGTCCGTGCGGCGGGCCGCCCTCGCACAGGGCCTGATCCCACTGGTCATCGCCCCCACCGGGGGCGCCCTCGACGGCGGGGACGGCGAACCCGTCGCCGTCCAGCGCACCTTCGCCACGGCACGGTCGGTGGAGTACGACGCCCTCGTCCTCGCCGGGGCCCCGCGTCCCGCCGCCGACGCCGGCGGAGCCCGCGACGCCAAGGCGGGCGGCCCCGGCGCGCCGGAGGTGGACCCGCGCGTGCTGCTCCTGGTCACCGAGGCCTACCGGCACGGCAAGGCCATCGGCGGCTGGAACGGGGGCGAACGGGCCCTCCGGGCCGCCGGTGTCACCGCGGACGCACCCGGCGTCATCGTCGGCGACTCGGGCGAGTCGGTGGTCGACGCACTCGCCGCGGCCCTGGAGAAGCACCGCGTCTGGGAACGCTTCCCCAGCTGACCGGTCCGGCCGGGCCGCGCACCCCCGGCCGCGCACATGGGACGGCCCCGGGAACACCTCGTTCCCGGGGCCGTACGGCCGGGGGCGCCCCTACGGCTCGGCGTCCGGCTCCTCCGGCTCCTCCTCGACCACGTGCACGGCCGCCTCCTCGGCGGAAGCGGCCCCGCCGTTGATCCCGGCGTCGCGGGCCAGCACCGAGATGTGCCGCACCGGTCGCTCCTCCTCGGCCGGGGCCATCCGGCCCGCCCGGTCCCGCCCGGCGGTGGAGGCGTCGCCGTAGGGGTCTCCGGTCATGTCCTCGCCCCCGTCACCGCCCCCGTCGCCGCCCACCCCGGCCAGGTCCTCGCCCGGAGCGGCCTCGGACCCCCCGCCCGCGCCGGTGCCGTCCGGCTCCGGCTGCTCCTGGGCGAGCCGCTGGTCGAGGGTCTCCCCGGCGCGCTGCTCCTCGGCGGTGGTGCCGTGGCGGGTGACCGCCAGGGGGCGGTCGGGCGGGGAGTAACCGCTGTCCAGCGTCTGGTCCAGGTCCGGTTCGCCCAGCGCGTTCTCCATGTCCGGCTGGGACTCCCCGGGCTCCGCCTCGTCATGAGGCTGGTACACCTCGTCCCCCCGCGTCTCGTTCTCGCTCATGGCCGTAGGCTCCTCTCCGGCGCGTTCTCACCGCCGCTCCCGCGCCCCGCGGGGCGAGCGGGGTCGAACAGGTCGAGCATCCGCTCCAGGACCTCGTCGAAGTCCTGCCACGGACCGGCCGGTTCCACGGTGGCCCGGCGGACGGTCCCGTCCGGGCGGCTGCTTCCCTGCGCGGACATGGCCACCTCCTCTGTGACTCTCGGATGCGGGCTTCTGCCCCGGATCCGCGGGCCCATGCCGTGCGAACGGGTGAACGCGGGCACCCATGACGGCGCCCGGAGGGGGTAGGCGCGGGACACGGCCGGCACCAGCCGGCCCGTCCCCCGAGGCAGGGAAAGGAGAAGGCCATGCCCCGTGGTTCCTCCCCGAAGAGGGAACGGCAGTACGAGCACATCAAGGACTCGGCACTCGACCGCGGCGAGTCCACGAAGCGGGCCGAGGAGATCGCCGCCCGCACCGTGAACAAGGAACGCGCCCGCTCCGGCGAGTCGAAGACGGCCAGCAGGTCCTCCATCGAGGACATGTCCTCGTCCGAGCGAGGCGGCCGGCGGTCGCACAGCGGCTCCCAGGGACCGACGAAGGACCAGCTCTACAACGAGGCGAAGCAGCGGAACATCAAGGGCCGGTCCCAGATGGACAAGGCCGAGCTGAAGAAGGCCCTCGGCCACTGACCGCCCCCGTCCCGACCCGTTTCGGCCAACCGGCCGGGGTAGACGCACAGGACACCGGCCGGCCGCCGGCAGGGCGCCGGCCGCTTCCCCTCCAGGAGGCGCCATGCGCCCTTCACGCTTCGTCATCGCGGCGGCCGTCGCCGCCGTCGCCATGGGCACGTTCACCCCGGCGGCCGTCGCCGCCGGACAGACCGGCCACGACGACCAGAAGTTCGTCGTGACCGTCCACCAGGGCAACCTGGCCGAGATCGCCGCCGGTACGGACACCCGGGCGAACGCGCGGGACACCTGCGTCAAGGACGTGGGCCGCACACTGGTCAAGGACCACACCAAGCTGGACACCGACCTCAAGGCGCTCGCGGGGAAGCTGCACGTCACCCTCCCCGGCAAGCCCACCGAGGCCCAGCGGGCGCAGCTGGCGGAGATCCAGGCCAAGGCCGGGACCCCCGGCTACGACACGGCGTGGCTGAAGGCCCAGGCCGACGCCCACCAGGCCACCCTCAAGACCATCGACGACGAGATCGCGAACGGTGAAGACGCCCAGGTCGTGGCCGCCGCGAAGAACGCGCGGCCCGTGGTCGCCATGCACCTCGACATGGTCCGCGGCGGCACCTGCCACGTCATGGGCTGACGCGCGCCGCCAGGATCCGCGGGCCCCGGGGGTTGGGGCCGCACCGGCGGGGCAGACGCGCCACGGGACCCCGGGGCGCGTCGTGATCTCCCCCCGGTCCACGACCCCCGCGGTCCCGCCCGGCCCCCCTCACCTCCCCCGGGGCCGGGCTTCCGCACGTCTCCTCTCACACGCTCGTCAGGAGCTGGGGAGCCAGGTCCTTGATCATGGTGTTGGTCCAGCGCATCTGCCGCAGGGTCTGTGGGTGACAGGCGGTGGCCAGCTCCAGGAGGCGGGGTTCGCGCGCGGCCTGGGCGGCCTGGGCGAGCATCTCCCAGTAGAGGGAGTTCCCGGCCGCGGCCAGGTGCAGTGCGCGCAGGTCGCTCAGCAGGAGCAGGCCCGCCCGCGGCCGCGGCCCGAGGGCTTCGGTCGGCTTCTCCCGCAGCGCGGACACCAGTGCGGAGGTGGGGGAGCCGGCGGGCCCGTCGAGGTCGAGGCCGTAGGGGCGGCCCGCTTCGGCGATGCGCCGGCAGTGCTCCTCCGACCAGCGGACCAGGTCCTTGGCGACGTGGTGGACCTCGTGGTCCGTGCGGTGGCGTTCCGCCACGACTTCCAGATCGTGGGCCAGTCCGCGCTCGCCGTGGTGCAGCGCGTGCAGGGTGAGCCCGATGCCGTCCATGCCCTTCACCGGGTGCCTCCCGTCGGTCGGTCAGGGCCCGCCGCGTCCGGGTACGCGACCTCGGACACCTGGGCCGCGGGGCCGCCCCGCGTGGCCGCCGCGGTGCCGCCGCGCACGGGGGCGGAAGCGGTGGTGGTGGGGGCCGGGGCGGGCCGGCCGTCGCCCTTCGCCACCAGCCGGACCGCCGCGGCGGCCGTCTTGAACAGGGGCTGTTTGGACACCGGGTCCCAGTCGGTGACGGTGGTCTCGTTCGCCGCCCGGCCGGGCACCGTGCCGTCGGGGCCGCAGCCCGCGGGGGTGTCCCAGTAGCCGTAGTGGAAGGGCACGAACAGCAGCCCCGGCCGGATGCCGGTCACCCGCAGCCGGCCGCGCAGGGCGCCCCGGGCGTTGGAGACCTCCACCAGGTCGCCCTCGTCCAGGCCGCGCGCGTCCGCGTCGGCCGCCGAGATCTCCACCCAGACGTCCGGTGCAGCGGCGTCGAGCTGCGGGGTGCGGCCGGTCTTCGTACGGGTGTGGAAGTGGTAGAGGGTGCGGCCCGTGGTGAGCTGGAAGGGGTGGTCCGCGTCCGTGTCCTCGTGCGGCGGGAGGTACTCGGCGGCCTTGATCACCGCCTTGCCGTCCGGGTTGAGCGAGCGGTACTCGACCACCGACACGGCGGCGCCGGTGACCAGGTCCTTTCCGTAGGACTCGCAGACGTCGGGGTGCGCCCAGCCGATGCCGTCGGTGTAGAGCCGGTCCGTTCCCCCGGGGGCCGACGCGTCGCACGGCCACTGGATGCCGCTGCCGCCGCGCAGCTTCCCGTAGGACAGGCCCGTGTAGTCGCAGGGCCGGCCGGCGCTGCACCGCTTCCACGCCTCGAACGCGGACTCCGGGTCGTGCCAGGAGACCAGGGGGGCGCCGTCCTTGTCCCGGAAGTCCATGCGACGGGCGTAATCGAGGAAGATGTCGAGGTCCGCCCGCGCCTCACCGGGCGGGTCGACGGCCCGGTCGGAGAGGTGGACGGTGCGGTCGGCGTTGGTGAAGGTGCCGGACTTCTCCCCCCAGGTCGCCGCGGGCAGGACGACGTCGGCCAGCTGCGCGGTCTCCGTCAGGAACAGGTCCTGGACGACGGTGAACAGCCGCCGCCGCGACAGCACCGAACGGACGCGGGCCAGTTCGGGCAGGGAGACGGCCGGGTTGGTGCCGCTGATCCACAGCATCCGCAGCGAGCCCTGCTCGGCGTAGCGGAACATCTGCATGGCGTGCGTGGGCGGCCTGTGGCGGGGGATGGCCGAGGGGTCCACGTTCCAGACCTCGGCCAGGTCGGCGACGTGCTCCTCGTTCTCCCAGTTGCGGAAGCCCGGCAGGTCGCCGTTCGCGCCGCATTCGCGGGTGTTCTCCGCCGTGGGCTGTC
Organism: Streptomyces sp. NPDC001594; assembly: GCF_042893675.1. Classification (NCBI taxonomy): domain Bacteria; kingdom Bacillati; phylum Actinomycetota; class Actinomycetes; order Kitasatosporales; family Streptomycetaceae; genus Streptomyces; species Streptomyces sp. NPDC001594. The sequence continues at coordinate 92,309 of NZ_JBIAVB010000005.1, forward strand.
CGTTCATCTGGAGGATCCCGGCGCCCGGCCGGCCCAGCATGCCGCGGATCAGGTGCAGGTTGTTGACCTGCACGGCCGCGGCGGTGGCCTGGTGGGACTGGTAGACGCCCTGGAGGACGGTGGACAGCAGCCGGTCCGCCGTGCCCAGCAGTTCGGCCGCCGCCATGACGTCCGCGACGCGGACGTCGCAGATGTCCGCCGCCCACCGGGGACCGCAGTCCGCTACGGCCTTCTCCAGCTCCTCGAAGCCCACGGTGTGGGCGTCGATCCAGTCGCGGTCGATGTGCCCGGCGCGGATGACCTCGTGCAGGAGGGCGTTCAGGAGGGCCACGTTGGTGCCGGCGCGGGGCGCGAGGTGCACGGCGGCCCGGCGGGCCACCGGGGTGGGGCGCGGGTCCACGCAGAGCAGCCGCGGCGGGTCGGCGCCGTCGAGCCGGTCCAGGATCCGCATCCACTGCACCGGCTGGGTCTCGGCGATGTTGTGGCCGTAGAGGGCGATGACGTCGGCGTGGTCGATGTCGTCGTAGCTGCCGGGCTGTCCGTCGCAGCCGAAGGTCTCCTTGAGGGCCTCGGCCGCCGTGGCCGTGCACAGGCGGGTGTTGCCGTCGAGGTGGCTGGTGCCGATGCCGGCGCGGGCCAGCACGGCGAGGGTGTAGTACTCCTCCAGGAACAGCTGGCCGGAGGTGTAGAAGCCGATCGAGCCGGGGCCGTGCTCGGACAGCAGGTCCCGGGAGCGGGAGACGACGAGGTCCATCGCGGTGTCCCAGTCGGCGGGGACCAGCCGCCCGGCGCGGCGGACCAGGGGGGTGGTGAGCCGGTCGGGGGAGGCGTTGGCCTGCCAGCCGAACGCGTCCTTGGGGCCGAGCCGGCCGCGGTTGACCCGGTCCACGACGCGTCCGCGCACCCCGACCATCGCGCCGTCGCGGACGGCGATGTCCATGGCGTCCCCGTCGGAGTGCAGGATCGAGGCGGTCTGCACCCACCGCTCGACGTCCTGCGGCCCCACCCCCTCGGCCAGGTACGCGTCCTGCCGGGCCGGCCATTCCTGGTGGCGCCCGTAGGGCGTCCGGCCGCCCCAGGGCTCGGCGATCCGGTCCACCCGCTGTGTCCTGCGCCGTGCGCCGTCCATGGTCGGCGGCTACCCGGCGGCCCCGGGGGTACACGTTCCCCTCGACCCCGCCGGCCCCGGCCGGCGGGGTCGAGGGGGCGGCCGTGACGGGGGCTCATTCGCGCTGCTGGGACGCCGCCGGCCGGGGAACGGTTCACGGCCCCTGCGTGGCGAACACCACGATCGCCGCGCAGGGGCCCCGGGCCGGTGATCCCGGGACGGAGAGAGCCGCTCGTCCGTCCGGGGCCGGTGCGTGTCAGTGAACCAGGGGTGACCCCGGCGGGGCGACTGGATCCGGACACGGAATCAGGCCACTGGGGGTCGAGTGGGGACAGTCAATCATCCAAGAGGCATTCCCATTCATGACTGCGGCAAGTGCGGGACTGAAGGCGCTGTTCACATCGCTCCTGTGGAGACCGCCGGGGTCCGGTGCGGCTCCGCGAGGAGGGCCGCCAGTGCCAGTCGGGCGCGGGCGACCCGGGAGCGCACGGTGCCGACGGGGCAGCCGACGGCGGCCGCCGCCTCGGCGTAGCCGAGGCCGTAGACCTGGGTGAGGAGGAAGGCCTCCCGGCGCTCGGCCGGTATCACGGCCAGCAGGTCCGCCAGCGCGATCCCGTCCTCGAAGCCCGGCAGTCCGGACGGCTGGCTCCGCTCGGCGGCCGCCTGCCAGTCCTGCCGGTCCGCGAGCCGCGGGCGGGCGGCGGCGCGGCGGAAGCCGTCCGCCACGGTCCGGCGGGCGATGGACAGCAGCCAGGTCCGCGCCGAGGAGCGGCCCTCGAACCGGGGGAGGGCGGCCAGGGCCCGCAGGAACACCTCCTGGGTGAGATCGTCGGCGGCTTGCCGGTCGCCGCTGAGGTGGGCCACGTAATGCCACACGTCGCGGTGGAGCGCGCGGACGAGGCGGTCGGTCTTGGCCGGGTCGCCGTCGCGGGCGTCCAGGGCCAGCCGGGTGGTCCGGGCGTCGGAGCCCGGGGTGTGCGGGGCAGGGGTCATCGCCACAAGTTCCTTCGAGGCACGGGAAATCCGGCGCCGCGCCCGGCGGCACCGGTGAAGGGTGATCGGCCTGCCGCAGGGCATGGCCGAGACCCGGGCCGCGACGCGCGGAGCGTCGGCGGGCGCCCGGGGATCCGGCTGTCAGCAGACAGCGGTTCCCGGAGGCGGCCCCCGTGAGGTGAGGGAACGGACGAGGAGCAGCCGGCGCGGCGCGTGCTCCCGGCGGGCCCGGAGGACATGGATCCGGGGGTGGTGCGGTACCGGCGCGAAGGGACCGAACAGCACGCGCAGGGGCGTCCGCAGCCGCGCCGCCAGCGCACGCAGGACGCGGAAGACCCCCCGCTCCGCGTAGGCGAGCCACAGGGCGCAGAGCACCGCGGCGAGCACGTGCCCGGCGAGCATCCCGACGGCGGAGGGGTCCGCCGGGGACAGGTGCGCCATGGTGTGGCCGCATCCCGTCGCCATGGCGGCGCCGTCGGGCACGGCGGGCACGGCGGGCGACGGCATCGACGGCATGGGCATGGAGCGCATCGCCATGGACGGCATGCCCCGCGCGGCGCACATCGCGTGCGGGCCCGCCGCGGCCGTACCCGCCGGAGCCGCACGCTGCGCCAGGGTGAACCCGCCGTGCAGCGCCGCCTGGACGGCCAGGGCCGCCGAGGTGACGGCCAGCGGCCCGCGCTCGCGGCCCGCGAGACCCCAGGCCCCCGCCGCCGTCCCCGTGAACGCGGCCGCCAGCGCCCACCAGGGGACGGGGCGGTCCGACATCAGGAGGTGGCCGGTCGCCGCGAGCAGCACGCAGAGGGCCGCGAACATCGCGGCCCGCGCGGCGCGTAACCAGTGGCCCGGGGTCATGGCGCGTTCATCCTCGCACCGGCCCCCCGTCCGCCCCGACCCGGGCGCCACCCCGACGAAGGGCCCGACTCCCGGTCCCTCCACCGGCCTTGGGCAGCCCCCGCCCTCGCCGTACCTACGGCTCCGCCTCCGGCAGGGGCGTACCGGAGGATTTCCGGCGGACCGGCCCCCGAGGCGTCCGAGGCCTGGTCAAACGGGGGCCGCGTGCGCAAGGATCACGCCCGCACCACGCGCACACCTCCCCACCCCCCCGTCCCAGGAGGATCTGTATGGCTCGCCGCATATCCCGCGGCCTCGTCGCCGCGGCCACCGCCACCGTGGCCACGCTCACCCTCGCCGGCCCCGTCTCCGCCCAGTCCGCCGGCACCGCCGCGGCCGCCCCCACACCGCCCCAGGGGCGGATCTTCATGGTCAACCCCGTCCAGTCCTCAGGCGACCAGACGCTCACCGACGGCAAGGACGGCGACGCGGCCGTCCCGGCCTCCGCCTACACCCTCGCCGCGCTGCGCAACCTCGACGCCAGTGGCACCCTCTCGGGCAAGTGGGCGGCCGTCCGGTCGGAGACCGGCGCCCCGGTCCGCGTCACGGACGCCGCCTCCTTCAGCCGCAAGGACGACGGGTTCGAGCAGGTGATGGCCTACTTCTGGGTCAACGAGGCGCAGGAGTACCTGCAGGGCCTGGGATTCGGCAGCGAACTGCCCGGCGCCAACGACCGCGCGCAGCCCGTACGGATCAACCAGTGGGGCGCCGACAACTCCTTCTTCTCCGACAAGAAGGCCGAGATCCGCTTCGGCAAGGGCGGCGTGGACGATGCCGAGGACGCCGAGGTCATCGTCCACGAGTACGGGCACGCCGTGCACAACGCCCAGGTGCCCGGCTTCGGCAGCTCGCCGGAGGCGGGCGCGATCGGCGAGGCCTTCGGCGACTTCCTGGCCGTCTCCGTCGGCGCGAACGCGGACGAGCGCTACGGCTGGCCGCGCAAGACCGACCTGGCCTGCGTGGGCGACTGGGACTCGGTGGAGTACAGCGCGGCCCCGCACTGCCTGCGGCGCATCGACGGGAACAAGGTCTACGCCGACCGCGTCGGAGAGGTCCACGCGGACGGGGAGATCTGGTCCCGGGCCCTGTTCGACATCCGGCAGTCGCTCGGTGCGCGGACGGCCGGCCGGATCATCGTCGACGCCCAGTTCGGCTTCCGCCCGGACACCGGCTTCCAGGACGCGGCGCTGACGACCATCGCCACCGCCCAGCGGATGTACGGGGCGGACGCGGCGGCCGCCGTCCGCGCGGCCTTCCGGGCCCGGCAGATCCCCGGAGTGTAGGGACGCGCGCGGGTGCCGCCGGCCCGGGCCGGCGGCACCCGCGGGGGGGAAGTCCCCGCTCAGGCGTTGAGCAGGCGGTTGAAGAACGAGCGGTAGTGCCGGAGGGCCTGGCGCAGGTCCTCCGTCGCCACGTCGTCACCCCGCTGCCACTGCCCCTCCAGCTCCTGCTTGTGCGAGGCGAAGGTGCCGGCGAGGCTCTGCATCACCTCGGCCACCAGGGTGTCCGCCGAGGTGACCGCCTCGCGCGGGTCGTCGACGAAGCGTCCCTGGATCTCGCCCCAGGCCGTCCGATAGCGCTCCGTGTCCCCGGGGTCGAGCAGGGGCTCCCCGTCACCGCCCTCGGCCGCCGCGGCTCCGGCCGCCGAGCCGTCCCGGGAGTCCTCCGCGGGCCGGTCCGCCGCCTCGTCGTCCGTCCGGCCGGCCAGGAGGTCCTCCTCGTCCCGGCCGGCGGTCTCCTCGTCCTCGTCGGCGGATCCGCCGGACAGGGACCCGCCGGACAGGGACTCACCGGTCGCCTCGCCCGGGTAGACCGGGGGTCCCGCGTCCGGTTCGCCGGCCGCGCCCGGTCCCGCGAGGTCCTCCGTGGTCAGGGGGGTTTCGCCCCGCCGTATGTCGTCGTGGGTGCCCATGTCACCGGCTCCTCTGGTCCGTCAGCAGTTCGTCGAACAGTGCGCGGTAGTGCACCATCGCCGCGCGGAGTTCCTCCGTGGTCGCCTGCCCGTCCGCGCTGCGCGACCTGACCTCGTGCGCGGCCCGGTAGTGCTCCAGCGTCCGGCCGTGTTCGACCGACAGGTCACGGACGGCGCCGTGGTACCCGTCGGTGGGGTAGCCGCGCTCCCGCATCAGCTTCGCCACCAGTTCGTCGGCCTCGTCGACCGACCCGGCCGGCTGGTCCACGAAGTGTTCCTGGACCTCGCTCCACCGGTCGGCGAACTGGCGCCGCCGCTCCGGCGGCAGCTCCCGGATGTCGAGCTTGTCGTGCCGGACCTCGCGGGCGTGCAGGTCGCGCTCGGCGGCCAGGACGCCGCCCTTCTCCTCGACCGCGCGCTCGTACTCGGGTCCGAACCGGCGGCGCAGATGACGCCGTCGGCCGAGCAGCGCGAGGGTCACGGTGATGGCGAGCACCACGACCACCGCGGCCACCACAATGGCTATGAGTGTGCTTGTCGACATCTCGGTCCTCCGTCCCGGGTGATTACCCGCCCGCAGGGACGCGGCTGCCCACCCGGCCTCCCGGCAAACCGGAACCGGTCGCGACAAAAGGTGAACGGGACCTCAGTACAGCGGATTGTGGCCCTGCGGGACCGCCTCCGCGGGCCGTACGGGGCCGGGGGCGGTGCCGTCGCCGAAGGGGCGGCCGCCCAGGGCGGCCCGGCCGTGCGGCGCGAGCCATCCCCGGGTGTCGGGGCCGGCCGGCACGATGCCGGTCGGGTTGATGTCCGTGTGCACCAGGTAGTAGTGCCGTTTGATGTGGTCGAAGTCGATCGTGTCGCCGAACCCCGGCGTCTGGAACAGGTCCCGGGCGTAGTCCCACAGCACCGGCATCTCGCTCAGCTTCCGCCGGTTGCACTTGAAGTGGCCGTGGTAGACCGCGTCGAAGCGCACGAGGGTGGTGAACAGCCGGACGTCGGCCTCCGTGATCGTGTCGCCGACGAGGTAGCGGGAGCCGGCCAGCCGCTCGGAGAGCCAGGTGAGCCGGTCGAACAGCTGCTGGTACGCCCGCGCGTACGCCTCCTGGGAGCCGGCGAAGCCCGCCCGGCAGACGCCGTTGTTCACGTCCCGGTACACCACCTCGTTCACCGTGTCGATCTGCGGGCGCAGCTCCCGGGGGTAGAGGTCGGGGGCGCCCGCGCGGTGATGGGCGGTCCACTGGAGCGACAGGTCGAGGGTGATCTGCGGGAAGTCGTTGGTCACCACCCGCCCGGTCGGGACGTCCACGATCGCCGGCACCGTGATCCCCCGGTCGTAGCCGGGGTCCCGGGCGAAGTAGGCCTCCTGGAGCCGTTCGATGCCGAGCACCGGATCGCGCCCGCCCGGGTCCAGGTCGAAGCTCCAGCTGCGCTCGTCGTGGACCGGCCCGGCCACGGCCATGGGGAGGGCCTCCTCCAGCCCGAGGAGCCGCCGCACGATGATCGCCCGGTTCGCCCACGGACAGGCCCGGCTGACCACCAGACGGTACCGCCCGGGCTCCACGGGGAACCCGTCCCGGCCGTCCGCGGTGATCCGCGTGGTGAGGTAGCGGTCGTCCCGGGAGTACTCCTGGCCGGAGGTGACGTAGCTCATGTGCGGCGCCTACCCGCAGCGGGCGGTGGTGAACGCAGGTCCGTATCCGCGGCTGGACTGGAGGAGAACGTTCCGGGAAGGACAGGAGGCGTGGGGCCCGGACCTCCCGGAGGTGCTGTGAGATGGCTGTGAAGCGACGGGCCCGGGGGGTCCGGGGTGCGGGAAGAGTGCCGACAAGTTCTATATTCGTACGAACCACGCGCGGCGGCCCGGCTGCGGTGATCAGGGGGGACGACAGGCATGGCCGACACCGACACCGTTCCGGGCGCCCGGACGGAGTCCCGGAGTGCCCGCAAGCTCCAGCGCAAGGCTCGCGGCCGCAAGCGCCTGGGCATAGCCGTGGCCGTCCTCGCCATCGGCGGGGCGGCCGCCACGGCGTACGCGTTCACCCTCGGCGGCACCCCCGCCCAGGGCGAGGCCAAGCTCGCCGCCACGGAGAGCGCCGCCGAGGCGGCCGCCGCCGCGAAGGGCGCCGAGCAGCCCTGGGACGGCAAGGTCAAGGTGCTGGGCGACGGCTCCACCTCCTACACCGGGCCGCAGCCGGGACAGCTCAAGCCCGAGAAGCTCAAGCCCGGCGAGAAGCCGCCGCAGTTCGTGGTCTTCTCCTGGGACGGCGCCCTGGAGGGCGACGACCACCTCTTCTCGCACTTCCGTCAGGTGGCCAAGGAGAGCAAGGCCCACATGACCTTCTTCCTCACCGGCATCTACCTCCTGCCCGACTCGAAGAAGATGCTCTACCACCCCCCGCAGCACCCGCAGGGCTCGTCCGCCATCTCCTACCCGACCGTGCCGCACGTGAAGAGCACCCTCGCCCAGCTGCGCGGCGCCTGGGCCGACGGCGACGAGATCGGATCCCACTTCAACGGGCACTTCTGCGGCCCCAAGGGCGGCGGGGACTGGAGCCCCGACGAGTGGAAGAGCGAGATCGACCAGACGTACGGGTTCGTCAAGAACTGGAAGACCAACACCGGCTTCACCAGCGAGGAGCCCCTGCCCTTCGACCCCGACCGCGAGGTCGTCGGCGGCCGCGCGCCCTGCCTGGAGGGCCAGAAGAACCTGCTCACCGCGATCAAGCCGTACGGCTGGCGCTACGACGCGAGCTCCTCGGGCGACTTCCAGCTGTGGCCGTCCAAGACGAGCGGCATCTGGAACTTCCCCCTCCAGCTCGTCCCCCTCCAGGGCAAGGAGCTGCAGGTCCTCTCCATGGACTTCAACTTCCTCTACAACCAGTCCGGCGACAGCACCAAGGGCGACCCGGCGAAGTACCGGGGCTGGGAGGCGCAGACCCGCGCCTCGTACCTGAACGGCTTCAACCGCGTCTACAACGGCAGCCGGGCCCCCATGTTCATCGGAAACCACTTCGAGGACTGGAACGGCGGCATCTACATGCAGGCCGTCGAGGACGTCATGCGGGACGTCTGCCCGCGCCAGGACGTCCGCTGCGTGTCCTTCAAGGAGCTGTCGGACTGGCTCGACGCCCAGGACCCCAAGGTCCTGGCCCAGCTGCGCATGCTCGACCCCGCGCAGGCGCCCGACTGGAACACCCTGGTCAAGTAGGGCGGCCGGGGCCCGGGCCGCCCCCGGCCCCGCTCCCGCCGCGGTCTACTTGACCGCCTTGATGTAGTCCGTCCACAGCCGCACCGCCCGGTCGCTGCCCGGCGTGCCCGGCGCGTCCCCGCCCAGCCCGGTCAGCGGCAGCGCGATCAGGTCGGTCAGCGCCATCCGGTAGACGACCACCGCCGTGGACTCCTTCGCGGTGTTCGCCACGAACCAGCCCGCCGTGTTCGCCGCGGTGGTCCCCGTCTTGCCGGCCGCGCCCGGCTGCGCCTTGGCCGCGGCCTTCGCCGCCCCCTCGGTGACCGAGCTCCGCAGGGCCTCCGTCACCGACCGGGCCGTCTTCGCCGACATCGCCCGGACCGGCTTCGGCGCCTCCAGCGGCAGCGCCGCCCCGTTGCGGCTGGCCGAACGCACCGAGTACGGGTCGGTGTGCATCCCGTCCGCCGCGAAGGTCGCGTAGGCGCCGGCCATGCGGATCGCGCTGGGCTTGGAGTTCTCCCCCAGCGAGAACGTCGGGATCCGCGTCCCGAGGCTCGACGGCAGCAGGCCGGCCCGCTCCGCGAACGACTCCACCCGGTCCAGCCCCACGTCGAGCCCGAGCTGGAGCATGGGGGTGTTCACCGAGTTCGCCACCGCCTGCTGGAGGGTCACCTGCCCCCAGCTCTTGTTCCCGTCGTTGTGGCCCTTGACCACCTTGCCGCTGCGGTCCCAGTACGGGCCCTCCGGCGTCTGCACGGTCACCTGGTCGTTGCCGTCGTAGACCGTGGACGGCGAGACGGGCGTGCGGTCCTTGCCGCGGGTGCGCACCACCCCCTCCTCCAGCGCCGCCGCGTACACCAGCGGCGTGAACGCCGTCCCGACCGGGATCGTCGTCGAGTTCGCCTGGTTGAACCCCTGCTTGAGGTAGTCGGGGCCGCCGTAGACCGCGAGCAGCCGGCCGTCGGCGGCCACGCTCGCCGCGCCGATCTTCGCGTGCGTGTCGGTCCCGGGCCGCTTCTCCGCGTCGAAGTCCTGCTGCGCCTTCTGCACGGCGTCGGTCAGCGCGGCCATCCGTGACCGGTCGAACGTGGTGTAGATCTGGTAGCCGCCGAGGTCGAAGTCGGAGTCCTTGATGTGCCCCGCCTTGATCGCGTAGGCCTTGGCCAGTTCCACCAGGTAGCCGTTCTGCGCGCCGGGCGTGCCGGCCGTGCCCGGGCCCGTGGGCTCCGGGAACGTCTTGTACGTCGCGCGCTCCGCGGGCGTGAGCGTGCCCGTCTCGACCATGCGGTCCAGGATCCAGCCCCAGCGCTCCACCGCCCGCTTGTGGTTCTCCGGGCCGAGCGCGGGGTCGTACAGGCCGGCGCCCTTGAGCAGGGAGGCGAGGAAGGCGCCCTCGCTGGGGGAGAGCTTCGAGACGTCCTTGCCGTAGTACGCCTGCGCGGCGCGCTGGATGCCGTAGGTGCCCCGGCCGAACCAGCTGGTGTTGAGGTAGTCCTGCAGGATCTGCTTCTTGCCGGTCTGGTTGTCCAGCTTCAGGGCCAGCAGGATCTCGGTGAACTTCCGCGAGAGGGTGCGGTCCTGGTTCAGGTAGGCGTTCTTCACGTACTGCTGGGTGATGGTGGACCCGCCCTGGGTCTCGCCGCCGGTGAGGGCCGCGCGCACGGCGCGCATGACCCCGGAGGGGGAGACCCCGGGGTCGGTGTAGAAGCTGGCGTTCTCGGCCGCGAGCACCGCGCCCTGGACCTTGGGGGGCACCTTGTCCAGGGGCATCTCCTGCCGGCTGACCCAGCCGGTCCGGGCCATCGTGGAGCCGTCGGCCCAGTAGTAGACGTTGTCCTGCTGTGTGGCGAAAGAGTTGAGGTCGTCCGGTATGTCCGTGGTGGCGTACGCGATGCCGACGAAGGCGACGAGACCCGTGAACAGGTACAGGCAGGCGCCCAGCCACTGGCGCCAGGAGGGTATCCAGCGGCGCCAGCCGCTGCGCCCGGGCCTCGGGTACGCCGGCCGCATCCGCCGCAGCAGCGGGCGCACCCGGGCGGCGGCGGGCCCGAGCACCCGCTCCAGGACCGGCGCGAGCGCCCGCAGCCGCCCCGCTCCCGCGCGGCGGCGCCGGCGCGCCCCCGACCCGCTCCTGCGGCCCGCCGAGGCCGCTGCGCCGGGGTCCGCGGGCGCGCGTCTGCCCCGAGACCGCCCTCTTCCGCCCGTATCGTGCCTGGCCACTGCGGATGCTCCCTCTTCCGTGCTTTCCCGGACACCCTAGATGCATTTGCTGTGAGCCGTTCCAGGTGCCCACGGCCGGCGCCCCCCGGGCCCGAGTGCCCTTCCGCCGTGCCGAAGCGGAGTAGGAGGGCTGTGCCGCCGAGCGGTTCCTACCGGGCATCCGGTGACAAAGCGGAACGCGGCGAATCGGTCGGCTAGTTGTGCGAAAATTCCGTCCTCCCGGTCTGTGTGGACCGGGTGACAAGGGGAAAACAGTGATACCTAAGAGGTTCAGGCCCGCCGCCATCGCGGCCCTGACCGTGGCCCTGGCGTCCGGGGGCTTCTTCGCCTACTCGGCGAACGCCGTCTCCGGCCCCGTAGCGGCCGACCAGGCCACCACCGATGCCTTCGGCCGCCTCGCGGACGACGTGCTCTCGCAGCGCACCCAGGCACTCGTCGACGGCCAGACCGTGCGCCACGGCCACGGCCAGGGGGGCAAGAAGAAGGCCCGCATGTCGGACGGGCTGAAGAAGGAACAGGACACGGCGATCCAGTCGCTGCGCGACCGCAAGACCCGGCTGGCGCAGCTGGGCGAGGTCTACAGCGGCGCCGACACCAAGGTGACCGTCGACCGCGCCACGGTGACCGGGGGCAAGGCGACCGTCCAGGTCACCGAGCAGACCACGCTCACCTACAAGAAGGTGCGCGGGGACGAGCCGTCCACGACGGACTTCACGACCCGCTACGAGCTCAGCCTCACCGGCAAGAAGGGCGGTGACTGGGAGCTCCAGACGATCAAGTCCCAGGAGAACGGCCCCGTCGCGGTCAACGAGCCCGTCGCCGCCAAGGCGGCCGTCGTCACGGACGACGGCAACCAGTACCCGGACGGGACGCCCGCGGCCACCACGTACCCGGCCACGGCCAAGCCCAAGACGCTGACCGGCGGCGCGTACAACTACACCGCCATGGCGCAGTACGCGGAGAAGTACTGGAGCAACTACAACCCGGCGTACCGCAAGTTCAGCGGCAACGGCGGCGACTGCACCAACTTCATCAGCCAGGCACTGAACGCGGGCGGATGGAAGCCGGTACCGGGCACCTCGACGGACTACCGCAACTGGTGGTACGACGGCAGCCGCCAGTCGGATTCCTGGGTCGGAGCCAACGAGTGGGCCTGGTTCACGCTCTCCAACCAGCGGGCGGCCAACCTGGCCAACGTGTACCAGCTGGACGTCGGCGACATCCTGCAGGCGGACTTCAACCGGGACGGGTCCAAGGACCACTCCATGATGGTGACGTACCGCAGCAAGGCCGGAATGCCTTACCTGACGTACCACTCCACCAACACGTACCGGAAGTCGCTCGCGAGCATCCTGGCTTCTTACCCGAGCGCCAAGTACTTCGCGTACCGCACCTGACGGACTGCCCCGACGGGCACTCCCGGGCCCCTCCCGCCGCGCGACCAGCGCGGAGGGAGGGGCCTTTTTTCGCGCCCGCGGCCGAAACCATGCTGGTCGGTGCCGCAAACATCCCGCCGAGAAAGATCACTGCATCGAAGTAATGCCCAGGGCATTTCAAGGTCCACTGGGCGAAGCGGCCGTTACTGTTCCTCAGGATCTGGACGGATTCCCGGATATTCATCCCCTTTTTCCGGTATTACGAAGGAGAGCTCGTCCGATGACCATCGACACCAGCCCCGAAGCGCAGCTGCAGGAGCCTCCCCAGCAGCAGAGCCTCAGCACGGCCGCCGCCCGCAACCTTGCCACCACCACCAAGTCCGCCCCGCAGATGCAGGAGATCACCTCCCGGTGGCTGCTGCGGATGCTCCCCTGGGTGGAGACCAAGGGCGGCACCTACCGGGTCAACCGCCGGCTGAGCTACACCGTCGGCGACGGCAGCATCGACTTCGTCCAGGACGGCGCCAGCGTCCGGGTGATCCCCCAGGAGCTCGGCGAACTCGCCCTGCTGCGCGGCTTCGACGACGTCCAGGTACTGACCGCCATCGCCGACCGCTGCGTCCAGCGCGACTTCCGGGCCGGCGAGGTCCTCGTCGAACGCGGCACCCCCGCCGACCAGATCCACCTCATCGCCCACGGCCGCATCAGCCAGACCTCCGTCGGCAAGTACGGCGACGAGGTCGCGGTCGCCGTCCTCGCCGACGGCGAGCGCTTCGGCGAGAACGCCCTCCTCGACGCCGACGCCACCTGGGACTACACCGCCACCGCCGACACCCCCGGCACCCTGCTCACGCTCTCCCGCGCCGAGTTCGCCGCCGTCCTGGCCCAGGCGCCCCACCTCCAGGAACACATCCGGAAGTTCAGCTCCCTCCCGCTCCAGCGGCAGAACCGCCACGGCGAGGCCGAGATCGCCATGTCCGCCGGCCACACCGGCGAGGCCGAACTCCCCGGCGCCTTCGTCGACTACGAGCTCAACCCCCGCGAGTACGAACTCTCCGTCGCGCAGACCGTCCTGCGCGTCCACACCAGGGTCGCCGACCTCTACAACGGGCCGCACAACCAGACCGAGGAACAGCTCAGGCTCACCATCGAGGCGCTGCGCGAGCGCCAGGAGCACGAGCTGATCAACAACCGGGAGTTCGGCCTGCTCCACAACGCCGACTTCAAGCAGCGCATCCAGACCCACTCCGGCCCGCCCACCCCGGACGACCTCGACGAGCTCCTGTGCCGCCGCCGCGGCACCCGCTTCCTCTTCGCCCACCCGAAGACGATCGCGGCGATCGGGCGCGAGTTCAACGCGCGCGGCCTCTACCCGGACCACGTCGACCTCGGCGGACAGCAGGTGCCGGCCTGGCGCGGGGTCCCGATCCTGCCCTGCAACAAGATCCCGATCACCAAGGAGAACACCAGCTCCATCCTGGCGATGCGCCCGGGCGAGGACAACCAGGGCGTCATCGGCCTGCGCCAGACCGGCCTGCCGGAGGAGTACGAGCCGGGCCTGTCCGTGCGCTTCATGGGGATCGACGAGCGGTCGATCATCTCCTACCTGGTCTCCACCTACTACTCCGCCGCGATCCTCGTGCCCGACGCGCTCGGCGTGCTGGAGAACGTGCAGATCGCCCGCAGGCGCGACTAGTACCTGCCGCCGCCCGAGGCCACGACGGCCCGAACCTTCCCGGGGCCGACCCCGCGCGCCCGGGAGCCGGGCCGGCCCAGACCCCACCCCACCAAGGAGCCACGGATGCCCGATCCCGGGCCTTCCCCCTTGCAGCCGGGCCCGCCCGCACCGGCGGCCCGCTTCGGGGCCCCGGCCCTCGCCGACGCCCTCGCACCCGTCCGCGCCGACGGCGCCGCAGCGGCCGCCGCCGTCCTCGCACGGGCCCTGCCCTCCCGGCCGGTGCTGCCCTTCGGCACCGCCCCGGCGCCCGAGGCCCAGGCCCCCGACCCGCCCGCGCCCGCCGAGGCCGCCCACTCGCCGGCCGCCCTGGAACGGATCCTGCGCGGCCCCGCCGGCCTGGGCACGGAGGCCCTGCACTGGGCCCGGCCCGCGCCGCCCCCGGCCACGGCCGAGGCCCCCGCCGCGCCGGAGCCCCCCGCCCCGGCGGAGATGCGGCCGATCCCCGGCCTCTACCACCACCCGGTACCCGAGCCCGACCCCGTCCGCGTGGCGGAGCTCAGCCGCCGGATCAAGGCGTGGGCCGTGGACGAGGTCCAGGCGTTCCCCGCGGAGTGGGAGGACCAGTTCGACGGCTTCTCCGTCAGCCGCTACATGGTCGCCTGCCACCCCGACGCGCCCACCCTCGACCACCTGATGCTCGCCGCCCGGCTGATGGTCGCCGAGAACGTCGTGGACGACGCCTACTGCGAGGACGGGGCCACCGGCCCCGACGTCGGCGGACTGCTGCTGATGGCGCACACCGCCCTCGACCCGGTCCACACCACGCAGGAGTACCGGCCGGCGTGGGAGGAGTCCCTCTCCTCCGACGCCGCCCGCCGCTCCTACCACTCGGCCATGGGGTACTTCACCCGCCTCGCCACCCCCGCCCAGGCGGACCGCTTCCGGCACGACATGTCCCGGCTGCACATGGGGTACCTCGCCGAGGCGGCCTGGGACGCCACGGAGTACGTCCCGGAGGTGTGGGAGTACCTGGCGATGCGCCAGTTCAACAACTTCCGCCCCTGCCCCACGATCACCGACAGCGTCGGCGGCTACGAACTCCCGGCGGAGCTCCACGCGCTGCCCGCCATGCAGCGGGTCATCGCACTCGCCGGCAACGCCACCACCCTCTCCAACGACCTCTACTCGTACATGAAGGAACTCAAGAGCCCCGGCAAGCACCTGAACCTGCCGGTGGTCCTGGCCGAGAAGGAGGGCCTCTCCGACAAGGAGGCCTACCTCAAGGCGGTCGAGGTCCACAACGAGCTGATGCACGAGTTCGAGGCCGAGTCCGCCGCGCTCACCGCGGCCTGTCCCGACCCGCGCGTGGCCCGCTTCCTGAAGGGCGTGGCCGCCTGGGTCGACGGCAACCACTACTGGCACGCCTCCAACACCTACCGATACACCCTGCCCGATTTCTGGTAAACGAGGGGACCTGTTCCATGACCAGCACCGTCAGCACCACCCCGTTCATCCCCGCTCCCGCGACGCCCTACCAGGGCGACATCGCCCGCTACTGGAACGAGGAGGCCAGGCCCGTCAACCTGCGCCTCGGCGACGTCGACGGCCTTTACCACCACCACTACGGCATCGGCGCCGTCGACCACGCGGCCCTCGGGGACACCGCGGACAGCGAGTACGAGAAGAAGCTGGTCGCCGAACTGCACCGGCTGGAATCGGCGCAGGCCGAACTCCTCCTGGACCACCTCGGCACCATCGGCCGCGACGACACGCTCGTGGACGCCGGCTGCGGCCGCGGCGGCTCCATGGTCATGGCCCACCAGCGCTTCGGCTGCAAGGTCGAGGGCGTCACGCTCTCCGCCAAGCAGGCCGAATTCGGCAACAACCGCGCCCGGGAACTCGGCATTGAGGAATCGGTTCACTCCCGGGTCTGCAACATGCTCGACATGCCCTTCGAGACCGGTCAGGCCGCCGGTTCCTGGAACAACGAGTCCAGCATGTACGTGGACCTGCACGACCTGATGGCCGAGCACTCCCGCGTCCTCGCCGTCGGCGGCCGCTACGTCACCATCACCGGCTGCTGGAACCCGCGTTACGGCCAGCCCTCGAAGTGGGTCTCCCAGATCAACGCCCACTTCGAGTGCAACATCCACTCCCGCCGCGAGTACCTGCGCGCCATGGCCGACAACCGCCTCGTGCCCCAGGCCGTGATCGACCTGACCCCCGACACCCTCCCCTACTGGGAGCTGCGGGCCACCTCCTCCCTGGTCACCGGGATCGAGGAGGCGTTCATCGAGTCCTACCGGGACGGGTCCTTCCAGTACGTCCTGATCGCCGCCGACCGCGTCTGACCCGCCGGCCCCGCAGGCGGCCGCCGACAGCCGACCGACGGCCGCCGCACACGGACGCCGGGCCCGTCACCGACGGGTCCGGCGTCAACACGCGAGATCAGCCGTCGCGCAGCGCGGCCACCAGGCCCGCGACGAGGTGAGCCCGCTCGGCCATGGAGTCGATCAGCACGTACTCGTGGTCGGCGTGGGCGCCGCCGCCGACCGCGCCCAGGCCGTCCAGCGTCGGAACGCCCAGCGCGGCGGTGAAGTTGCCGTCGCTGCCGCCGCCCACCGCCCGGCCCTCGATCCCGGGCAGCAGCCGCTGCGCCACGGCGAACAGCCCGGCCGCCGCCGACTCGGGCATCGGCGGGCGGGTGATCGACCCCTCCACCGTGATCCGCGCCCCGGGCAGGTGCGGGGCCAGCGCCGCGAACGCGGACTCCACGCGCTCGCGCTCCTCGTCCGACTCCACGCGGACGTCCACCACGACGGTGGCCTCCGCGGGGACGACGTTCTCCAGGGTGCCCGCGGCGGCCACCGTCGGGGTGACGGTGGTACCGGCCGCGGGGCGGCCGAACGCCGCGATGGCCAGCACCTGGTGGGCCGCCTCGACCAGGGCGTTGACCCCGGCCGCCGGCTCCAGACCGGCGTGGGAGGCCCGGCCGGCGATCGACACCCGGAAGGCGCCGCAGCCCTTGCGTCCCGTCTTGAGGCCCCCGCCGTCGGCGGCGCCCTCCAGCACCAGCACGGCGCCGCAGGCCAGGGCGCGCTCCTCCAGCAGGGCCCGGGAGGAACGGGAGCCGACCTCCTCGTCCGCGGTCATCAGGATCTCGACGCCCGACCGGTCGGCCAGCGTCGCCAGTCCGTGGACCGCCTGCACGATCCCGCCCAGCATGTCGAACACCCCGGGGCCGGTCACCCGGTCGCCGGCGACGGTGAACGGCCGCCGCTCCAGGGTGCCCAGCGGGAACACCGTGTCGTGGTGGCCCAGGATCAGCACCCTCGGCTCGCCGCCGCCCGACCAGTGGACGTGCGGACCGGCCTCGCTCTCGACCAGCACCGCGTGGCCGCCCAGACGGTGCTCGATGACCCCCGCGACGGCTTTCGCCGACGCCGCGAGGGCCTCCACCTCACGGGACGGGGACTCGACCTCCACGAGCGTGCGCAGGTCCTCGATCATCGCGTCGACGCTCACCCCGGCGTCCGTCTGCATCGTCACGTGGCACAGGGTAGCCCTCCGTGCGCGGCGGCGGAGATCCGGTCCGGGACCCGGACGGGGCCCGGACCTCAGCGGCGGCTCCACTCCCGTGCCAGCAGACGGTACGAGCGGACCCGGTCGGCGTGGTCGTGCGTGATCGTGGTGATCAGCAACTCGTCGGCCCCGGTGGCCTCCTGGAGCCGTTCGAGGTGGTCGGCCACGGTCTCCGGCGCGCCCACGAACCGCGTCTCCACCCGGTCGGCGACCAGCGCGTGGTCGTCCGCCGACCAGTCGGCGGTCAGCGCGCGCGCCTGTTCGGGGGTGGGGAAGGGGATGGCGCCCTCGGCGGTGCGGATGCTGCGCACCCAGGGCGCGTACCCGGCGGCCAGCTCCCGCGCCCCGGCGTCGTCGGGGGCCACGACCACGTCGGCCGAGACGCTCACGTACGGCCGGTCCAACCGCGCCGACGGCTTGAACGCGGCCCGGTAGGCCTCCACGGCCTCCAGCACGGTCGCGGGGGTGACGTGGTAGTTCGCCGCGAAGGGCAGGCCGTGCCGGCCGGCGGTCTCCGCGCTCTGCCCGCCGCTGCTGCCCAGGATCCACACCTCCACCGCGGCGCCCGCACCGGGCACGGGGCGTACCGCGATCCCCTCGGCGGAGCGGTAGTCGCCGCGCAGCAGCGCGAGCACGTCCTCGACCTGCTCCGCGTAGTCCTGCGGGCGGGCCCCCGGCAGGTTCAGCAGCCGCTGCCGGAGCGCCACCGCCGGGTGGCCGGCCAGCCCGGCGAAGGAGAAGCGCGGGGGGATCCGCAGACCGTTCGGGGTGTACCCCACGAAGGGCTCGGAGCCGGCCGGACGGGGCTCCGGGGCGCCCGCCGAGCGCCCCAGGCCCAGGTCGAGGCGGCCCGGGTGGAGGGCGTCGACCAGGCCGAACTCCTCCACCGTGGACAGCGCGGTGCGGTGCCCGAGCTGGACGGCGCCCGAGCCGAGCCGGATCGAGGAGGTGGCGGAGGCCGTCAGCGCGAGGAGCACCGCCGGGGAGGTCCCCGCGACACCGGGGTTGAGGTGGTGCTCGGCGAACCAGTAGCGGGCGTAGCCGAACCGCTCGGTCTGCCGGGCCAGGTCGACGCTGTGGTGCAGGGCGTCGGCGGCGGAGGAGCCGGAGGGGACCGGGACGAGGTCGAGGACCCCGAGGGGGACGCGGTGCACGGGCGGGGTCTCCTTGCGGGCGGGGTGACGAGGGGCCGGGGTCGGGGCCGGGGAACTCATGGAGCGACGGCCTCCGGCAGGCCGAGGCCGAGGTGTTCGCGCAGGGTGGTGCCCTCGTACTCGGTGCGGAAGACCCCGCGTTCCCGCAGCAGCGGGACGACGGTGTCGGCGAAGCCCTCCAGCCCGTCCGGGGTCAGGTGCGGGACCAGGATGAACCCGTCGGCGGCGTCCGCCTGGACCAGCTCGTCGATCGAGGCGGCGACCGTGGCGGGCGAGCCGACGAAGGTCTGCCGGGCGGTGGTCTCGATGACCAGCTCCCGGATGGAGAGGCCCTTGGCCTCGGCGAGCTCCCGCCACTTCCGGGCGGTGGCCAGGGGGTCCCGGTACATCCGTACGCTCGCCCGGCCCAGCGCGACGGTGTTCTCGCCGGGCTCGGGGTCGACCTCGGGCAGCGGCCCGTCGGGATCGTAGCCGGACAGGTCCCGGTTCCATACCTGCTCCAGGTGGGCGATCGCGGTGGCCCCGCTGACCTGGAGGCGGCGTACCTCGTGGGCGAGTTCGCGGGCCTCCGCGTCGGTGTCGCCGAGGACGAAGGTGGCGGCGGGCAGGATCAGCAGCTGCTCGGGGCGGCGGCCGTACCGGGCGAGGCGCCGCTTGACGTCGGAGTGGAAGGCGCGGCCCTCCTCCAGGGTCCCGTACCGGCTGAAGATCGCGTCCGCGTGGGCGGCGGCGAACTCCCGGCCCTCGTCGGAGTCGCCCGCCTGGAAGACCACCGGCCGCCCCTGGGGGCCGCGCGGCACGTTGAACCGGCCCGCGATGTCGAAGTGCTGTCCCCGGTGCGCGAAGGCCCCGGCCCGGGCGTCGCGCAGGAAGGCGCCGGTGGCGGGGTCGGCGGCGATCTCGGTGCCGTCCCAGGAGTCGAACAGCTCGGTGGCGGTGGCCAGGAACTCCCGGGCGCGGGTGTAGCGGTCCTCGCGGGGCAGGAAGCCGCCGCGCCGGAAGTTCTCGCCGGTGAAGGCGTCCCAGGAGGTGACCACGTTCCAGGCGGCGCGGCCCTCGGACAGGTGGTCGAGGGTGGCGAACTGGCGGGCCACCTCGTAGGGCTCGTTGAAGGTGGAGCTGATGGTGCCGGTCAGGCCGATCCGGTCGGTGACGGCCGCCAGCGCGGCGAGGACGGTGAAGGTGTCGGGCCGGCCGGCCACGTCCAGGTCGTGGATCCTCCCGCCCTGCTCGCGCAGGCGCAGTCCCTCGGCGAGGAAGAGGAAGTCGAACCCGGCCCGTTCCGCGGTCTTGGCGAAGCGCACGAAGGAGTCGAACTCGATGTGGCTGCCGGCCGCCGGGTCGCTCCACACGGTGGTGTTGTTGACCCCGGGGAAGTGGGCCGCGAGGTGGATCCGCTTGCTGCGCTCGCGCGGTCGGGTGCTCATGGTGTCCTTCCGTGAACGCGTCAGGCGGGGGTGGTGGCGTACCGGTTGGCCGGGCGGTCCAGGCCCAGCAGTCCGCGCAGCGAGGGGGCCCCGTACGCGCTGCGGAAGGCGCCCCGCCCGCGGAGTTCGGGCACCAGGCCGCGGGTGATCAGCGGGAGGTCGTGGGCGACGACGGCCGGCCGCAGCCGGAACCCGGTCAGGCCCTCCGCCCGCCACCGCAGCAGCAGGTCGGCGAGGCCGGCCGGGGTTCCCGTGAAGACGGCCGCGTCGGTGGGGGCCGGCTGCCCGGCGAGCGCGTCGAGGCGCGCCCGGCGGGCGGCGGCCGCCGGGGCGTGTCCGTCCAGGAAGACGGTGAGGTCGGCGAAGACGTGCGGCGAGCGCGCGGCGTCCACCGCCGCACGGGCCTCCTCCGGGTCGCGCGGCGTGACGTACACCAGGTCCACGGGCCCGTGGCCGGGGGCCACCGCGCCCGCGGACGCCGTGACCAGGGGCTGGCCCTGCGGCGGCCGCGGGGTGATCGACGGGCCCCGGACGCGGAAGTGGGGCCCGACGAAGTCGACGTGGTGCAGTTTGGCCCGGTCGAGGAACCGGCCCGTGGCCACGTCGCGGATCTCGGCGTCGTCCTCCCAGCTGTCCCACAGCCTGCGGACCACCTCCACGTGGTCGGCGGCCTCCCCGGCCAGCTCGCCCACCGGGACCGGGAAGCTCCGGCGTCCGAAGTGCGCCGCCTCGTGCGCCAGGGCGGAGGTCTGCACGCGCAGCCCCGCCCGGCCCCGGCTGACGTGGTCGAGGGTGGCGATGGCCTTGGAGACGTGGAAGGGCTCGGTGTGGGTGGCCGTCACGCTCGGGACCAGCCCGATGTGCCGGGTCAGCGGGGCCACCCGGGCGGCGGTGAGGACCGCGTCCAGCCGCCCGCGCACCTGGTCGGTGCGCTCGTCGGGGGCGGCCGCCGCGGCGGACTGGAGGGCCAGGGAGTCCTCGAAGGTGACGAAGTCGAGCAGTCCCGCCTCGGCCTCGGTGACGAGGTCGGCCCAGTACCGGGCCGTGAACAGTTCCGCCGGACGGGCACCCGGCTCGCGCCAGGCCGCCGGATGCCAGCCGGCGCCGTCGAGGGCGACGGCGAGGTGCAGTTCGGACATGCCCACGACGCTACGCGGACGGTGTGTACCGTACAACGACCGTGGTGTTGCAGGCATTTGACGGCTTTGTTGCACCCGTGCCCCGGCAGGGGAGCCTGCCGGGGCACGGACGGCCTCAGGCGCTCACGGTCTCCCGGGGCAGCGGCCCCGGCGCGGGCGCGGCCAGGCGGCCCGTGCGGTGCAGCCCGTACAGCGCGGCCGTGCAGCCGAGCCCGAGGGCGAACAGCGCCAGCCAGGGCAGCGCCGACATCCCCGCCGCGCGGGCCGCGTCCAGCGCCGCCCCCGTCAGCAGGTTCCCCAGCGCGATGCCCACCCCGCAGACGGTGTTGTACAGCCCGTAGTGCGTGGCGACCAGGCGGTCCCCGGAGAGGCGGACGATGGTGTCCATCTCGAAGGGGTAGGCGATCATCGTCCCCACCGCCAGCAGCAGCGCCGACAGCGCCGGCGGCACCGCGGCCAGCAGCCGCGTGGCCGTCACCGACTCCGCCGCCGGCAGCGCCGTCGCGGCCAGCAGCGGAAGGAAGGCCGCGCCCATCGCGAACAACCCCCAGGCCAGGGCCCGTCCGGGCTCCATCCTGGCCTTGCACCAGGCCGTGACCCGGGTCTGGAAGAGGATCGTGCTCAGCCCCGAGACGGCGAACAGCACCGCGACCGCCGCCGTGCCGAAGCGGCCCTCGCCACCGATGCGGCGGACCTCCAGCGGCAGCGCCATGTACACCTGGAAGCTCATCACGTACGAGCCGATCATCGCCACGGAGAACAGCAGGAACGGCCGGTTGCGCAGGATCCCGCGCCACTGCGCCAGCACCCCTTCGCGCTGCTCCGGGGCGGGCCGCTCCGGGGAGTCCGCGCCGCGCCGCTGCGGCAGGGCCCGGATCTGCACCAGGCTCAGCACCGCGAAGATCCCGGCCGCCACCAGGCAGGTGACGCGGAAGTCCACGCCCGTCAGCACCATGCCGACCAGCGGGCCCAGCAGGATCCCGGCCTGGTAGAAGACGTTGAACAGGGCGAAGGCCTCCACCCGGCGCTCGCCCGCGTCGGCCGCCAGGTAGGCGCGGCTGGCCGGGTTGAACAGGGCTCCGGCGAGGCCCGTCGCGGCGGAGGCGGCGATCAGCGCGGGCACGGAGTCCACCAGGCCGAGCGTGGCGAACCCGGCGACGCGCAGCACCAGCCCGGCGACGATCATCGGCTTGTAGCCGAGCCGGTCGGCGAGGGTGCCGCCGATCAGGAACATGCCCTGCTGGCTGAAGTTGCGGACGCCGAGGATCAGCCCGACCGTCCAGCCCGCCAGCCCGAGCGGGCCGGCCAGATGGGTGGCCAGGTAGGGCATGAGCATGTAGAAGCCGAGGTTGATGGTGAACTGGTTCACCATCAGCAGCCGCACGCTGCGCTCGTACGTGCGGACCTGCGCGAGGGTGCCCTTCATCAGGCGGACACCTTTGCGGCGGCCAGGGTGAGCGGGTCGACCACGGCGGTGCAGCGGGTCCACCGCGTGACCTCCTTCTCGTCCAGCCGCCCGATCGTGTCGGGCTCCGGGGCCGGCGGGGAGTCGAGCAGGCCGTGGGCGGCGCAGTAGTCGTCGTCGTAGACGGTGCCGAGGTAGCGCTGGGGGCCGTCGGGGAAGACGGCCGCGATCCGGGTCTCCGGGGGCAGGGTGCGGGCCAGCCAACCGGCGACCAGGGCGACCGCGCCGACGCTCCAGCCGCCGGTCGCGTAGTGGGAGGAGGCCAGCTCGCGGCAGGTCCACACCGCCTCGCCCGGGGCGACCCAGTGGACCTCGGAGAACTGCTCGTAGGCCACGTTGCGGGGGTAGATGCTGGAGCCCAGTCCGCGCATCAGGCGGGTGCGGGCGGGCTGGCCGAAGATGGTGGACCCGACGGTGTCGACGCCCACCACCTTGAGCTCCGGGTAGAGCTGGCGCAGGACGCGCGAGAGGCCCGCCGAATGGCCGCCGGTGCCGACGCTGCACACCAGGACGTCGATGTGGCCCAGTTCGGCGGCCAGTTCGAGGGCGAGGGGGGTGTAGGCGGTGGTGTTGTCCGGGTTGTTGTACTGGTCCGGGCACCAGGAGCCGGGATGCCTGCCCAGCAGTTCGGTGACCCGGTCCCGGCGCGCCTGCTGCCAGCCGCCCGTGGGGTGGGGCTCGGAGACGACGTCGACCCGGGCCCCGTACGCGGTCAGCAGCCGGGTCATCGACGGTTCCAGGCCGGGGTCGGTGACCAGGGTGACGGGGTGTCCGTAGACCATGCCGGCCAGCGCCAGGCCGAGGCCCAGGGTGCCGCTGGTGGACTCGATGACGCGGGCTCCGGGCTCCAGGTCCCCCCGGGCGCGGGCGCGTTCGACCATGTGCAGGCCGGGGCGGTCCTTGATGCCGCCGGGGTTGAAGCCCTCCAGCTTCGCCCAGAAGCCGCGCCCGGCGGGGGACAGGGGCTCGGAGACGCGCAGCAGGGGGGTGTTGCCGACCAGTCCGGACAGGGTGGTGCGGACGGGAGGGGTGACGTCGGTGGCCGAAGAATGCATGGTTCCGCTCTCGTGTGGTGGGGCGTCGGAGGTGGCTCTCGGGAAGAGTCGTGCCGTGGCAGGGCGGGGTTCCCCGCAGGGTGTGCGTCGGGCCCCGCGCCCGGGCGTACGGGAGCGGCCTAGAGCCGCCATCGACAGACGGCGGTCAGGACGGAACGTCCGGAGCGGGCCCGGGCGGGCCCCGCGGCGGCGGGGGTACCGGGCCCCGGGACCGCCTGGTACCGGGCCGCCGCGGCGGTCGGGGCGGTGCCGGAGCGGGTGGGAGGGGCCGGGTCGGAGGGGGAGCAGCCGAAGCCGTGGGCCGGGTCGGGGTGCGGGTGTCCTGCAGCGCCCGTGGGCGCGGTCTGGAGCACGGCTCGAGCGGCTGACGAGCCGTCCGCGACGTGCGGATCCGCCGGGGAGGCGCAGGAGGGGGCGGTGCACAGCAGGACGGCGAGCAGGGGGACGAGCAGCGCCCTGAGGCGGGTCGTAACAGGATGAAACGGGCGCGGTCGGGGGTGGGTGGGCACAGTTCCTCCGTGCGGCGGGCGCCCCTCGGCCCGGGACGGGCGGGAGCGGCGGCGGGGATCGCTGGGGGACGGCTCCCGTGCGGCACGGCTCTGCGTGCGGGGGTGCCGGCGGCGTGATCCCGGGCCCTATACGCGCAGGACGGCGGAGCTTCCCGTGAGCGGCGGGGCGGCGCCGGCGGGGGACGCGGCCACACGGTCCGTACCGGGGCCGGTGGGAGCGGCCGCCGGGGCGCAGTGCGCGAGGGGGGCCGCCGGGGCGGTCGGGGCGTCGACGGCGTGGGCGGTCCGGGGCGGCAGGGGCGCGCACTCGTGCACCGGGTGCGCGGGGTCGTGCCGCCCGACGGCGGCCCCGCCGACGCCGGCCGGGGCCGAGGGCGTGCGGCTGGTTCGAGGCGCGTCGGCCCGGAGAGCGGGCCCGGTCGTCGTCGCGGTGCCGGACGGCGGTGTGGCGGCGGGGCTCGTGGTGTCGCCCGGGCCCGCCAGGTGGGCCGGGGCCGTGACGGCGGCCAGGACGCCGGCGGTGGAGTGGTCGGTCGTGCTGTGGGAGCCGCCCGTGCCGTGGGCGCAGACCAGGGCCAGGAGCAGCAGGGCCAGCCCGAGCAGCTGCGCCAGGCCCGCGCGGGAGCGGGCCCGCGGAGTGCGGGGGGACCGGGCTGTGACCACGGCGTGATCCTAGCGTTCCCGCCGCGTGATGACCGGACGCGAATCGGACAATCCCCGACCGGGTTCCGGCGGGGCCGGGCCCCGCGCGTCAGGGGTGCAGTTCCCGCGCGTCCAGCGGGATCCGCCAGGCGTTGCGCCGCCGTACGGCGTGCAGTTCGGCCTCCAGCGGGCTCGGGGGCACGGTGAGGACGGGGCAGGGCGCGTGCGCCAGGCAGTACCGGGCCACCGACGGGCGCAGGGCGCCCAGCAGTCCGCCGCGCCCTCCGGCGCCGACCACCAGCAGGTCCTCCGCGTCCCGTACGGCGTCGACCAGCGCGGCCCCCGGAAGGCCCCGTACCACCTGCCCCGCCAGGGTGACGCCCGGTCCACCCGGGCCGAAGGCGGCGTCCAGGGCCTCGCGCAGCCGCTCGACCGCCGCCGCCCGGCACTCGGGGAAGGGGGAGCACACGCAGGAGGTACGGCTGCCCAGGCCCCCGCCCGGAGCCTGCCAGGCCAGCACCGCCCACAGCTCCGCACCCCGCAGCCGGGCCTCGGCCGCGGCCCGGTGCAGTGCCGTCAGACTCCCCGGCCCGCCGCTCACTCCCGCCACCACGCGTCGCCGCACCGCCGCTCCTCCCCAGCCGCCCGCCCGCCGGGATCCGGCGGGCCGTGTCCGGGTTCCATTCAACGGCAGGCCCGGCCCGACGGGCCGTCAGCGGCCCGTATGGAACCGGGCCCGGGGCGTCAGGATCCCGTCAGGAGGCCGGGGAGCATCCCCCTCGGGCCGGCCGGCTCAGGCCGGCTCCGGGGTGGCGCGCACCAGGACGAGGGAGCCCTCGTAGGCGGCCCGCGTCCGCAGGCGGCCGTGGCGGGCGTCCCAGGCGCCGGAGGCCAGGTCGCCGCGCAGCCGCTCGTCGAAGCGTTCCCGCACCCCGTCGTCGACGAAGCTCCACGCCGAGCAGGCCTGGCGGGCGGCGGGGGTCCTGCCCGCCCCCGCGCGGTGGGCTGCCCCGTCAGTCCGTCGCGGCGCCCGGCGGGAGGGCCGGGAGGCGCAGGACCAGGCGGGCGCCCGCGGCTGAGGGCTCGGCCGTGAGCGTACCGCCGTGGTGGGCGGCCAGGTCGCGGGCGATGGCCAGACCGAGGCCGGCGCCGCCGTGGTCACGGCTGCGGGCGTCGTCGAGCCGGGTGAACCGTTCGAAGACCCGCTCCCGGTCGGCGGACGGGATACCGGGGCCGTCGTCGCGGACCTCCAGGACGGCGGTCCGCGCCTGGGGCGGGCCCGAGGTGCGCAGCGCGAGCTCGACCCGTCCGGAGGCGAACCGCTGGGCGTTGTCCAGCAGGTTGGTCACCACCCGGTTCAGCCACAGTTCGCTGCCCTCCACCACGACCCCGTCCGGGGCGTGGACGCGCACGGGGACCCGGTCGCCCAGCCGCGCCTCCACCGCGTCCCGTACCAGGGCGCCCAGGTCCAGCCGGACGGAGGCCGCGGGCTGGGCGGCGTCGAGCCGGGCGAGCAGCAGCAGGTCGGAGCAGAGCCGCTCCAGCCGGTCGGTGTCCTCCAGCGCCCCGCTGATCAGCTCCGGCCACAGCTCGGGGTCGCGCACCGCCAGGGCCACCTCAAGCTGGGTGCGGAGCACGGTCAGCGGGCTGCGCAGTTCGTGCGAGGCGTCGGCGATGAACTGGCGCTGGCGGATCCCGGAGGACTCCAGCCGGTCCAGGGTGGTGTTCATCGTCCGGGCCAGCCGGGCCACCTCGTCCCCGGTCGGCGGCACCGGGACCCGGCGGTGCAGGTCGCGGTCGCTGATCTCGGCGACCTCCGCGCGGATCGCCTCGACGGGCCGCAGCGCGCGGCCGGTGACCCGCCAGGTCACCAGGGCCACGAGCGCCAGCAGCAGCGGCCCGCCGACGACCAGCGCGGCGGTGGTGGTGTCGTCGGCGGCGTCCACGTCCCGCAGCGAGGTCCCGACGTAGACGGACACCAGCCCGTCGGGCGTCTGGGTGGTCACCTGCACCACCCGCTGGCGGTGCTCGCCGCCGAGCGGGCGGATCCGCCAGGTGTGGAACACCGTGCCGGGGCGCTGGGCCCCGGCGGCGGGCCCCAGCGCGGGCAGGCCCGCCAGGTTGGGGGTCGCGCGCAGCACCCGGCCCCGGGCGTTGACCACCTGGACGAAGTCGGCCCCGTGCAGCGGCGCCCGCATCCGGTCGAGGCGGCCGCCCGCCGCGAGCTGCGCGACCGCCACCGCCTGCTCCTCGGCGTCGCGCTCGGCGTTGCGCAGCATGCCGGCCCGGAGCAGCCCGAGCAGCGCCACGGAGGCCACGGCCAGCGCGACGGCCACCACCGCGACGGCGCCCGCGGTGGCCCGCGCGCGGACCGTGACGGGCCGCAGCCGGCGCAGGCGCGACCACAGCCGGTGCGGCAGGGCCTTCAGGGAGCGGGGGGCGCGCCCCGCCGGGAGCTCAGCCACCGTCGGCCGCCAGCCGGTACCCGACGCCCCGCACGGTCTCCAGGGCGGACCGGCCGAAGGGGGCGTCGATCTTCCGGCGTACCGCGCTGACGTGCACCTCGACCACGTTCGGATCGCCGTCGAAGGCGCTGTCCCACACCTGTTCGAGGATCTCCCGCTTGGGCACCACCTCGCCGGGGCGCCGGGCCAGGTACTCCAGCACCGCGAACTCCCTGGCCGTCAGCCGTATCTCCGTCTCGCCCCGCGAGCACAGGTGGCGGGCCGGGTCCAGCAGGAGGTCGCCGAGGAGGAGGGTCTGCGGGCCGCGCCGGCCGGTGCGGCGGCCCAGGGCGCGCAGCCGGGCGACCAGGACCAGGTAGGAGAACGGCTTGGAGAGGAAGTCGTCGGCGCCGGTGTCGAGGGCCTCCGCCTCGTCGTACTCGCCGTCCTTGGCGGTGAGCATCAGGATGCCGGCCTCGTTGCCGGCCGCGCGCAGCCGGGCGCACACCCGGTAGCCGTTGAGGCCGGGCAGCATGATGTCGAGCACGATCAGGTCGTAGTCGTGCTCGCAGGCCATCCACAGCCCCTGCGGGCCGTCGTGGGCCACGTCCACCGAGAAGCCCTCGGACCGCAGGCCCCGCTGCAGGGCCGCGGCCAGCCGCCTCTCGTCCTCCACCACCAGTACGCGCATGCCGACCAGGGTCTCAGGCCCGGCGGGCGGATTGCTGAAGAGGTCTTCAGCGGGCTTCAGGTGGGCTTCAGCATCACCTCGGCAGGCTCTGCGACGAGCCGGGTGCGGTGCCCGGCGGTCTTCCGAGGAGTCCCGCCATGTCAGAGTCCTTCCCGCAGCCCGAGCAGCACCCCGAGTCGCAGCCCGAGCCGCAGCCCGAGGCCGGGGCCGGTGAGGGCACGGCCGGGCGCAAGGGCCGCCTGGCCCGGGTGTCCCGCGTGGTGCCCCGTGGCGCGGGCGCGCGCTGGGCGGTGGCCGGGGCGGCCGCCGCGGTGATCGTGGGTGGCGGGGCCGCGGCCGTGGCGGTCGCGGGCCACCACCACGGCCACGGCGGGCCGATGGCGAAGGACGGCCGCCCGGGCTGGTCCGTGCCCGACCACGAGGGCGGTCACGGCGGCGGCCACGGCGGTCACGGCGGTCGCGGCGCCCAGGGCGAGCGTCCCCACCCGAAGAACCCGAAGGTGCGCGACGGCGCCGCCGGCGTGGACGGGGAGTTCGGGAAGAAGGGCGCGGCGGCCCCCGCCCCGCTGCCCGCCCTGCCGATCGACCAGGCCGCGCAGAAGGCCGCGGCGGCCGTACCCGGTGGCAAGGTGGAGGCCCTGCGCGCCGTCCCGCAGCAGGGCGGCGGCAGCTCCTGGCGTGCCGTGGTCCTCGGCCCGGACGGCGTCCGCCACGCGGTGACCCTCTCCGGCACCGACGGCACCCCCACCGCGAACACCCCCCTCACCAAGGGCTGACCGGGCCCGCCCAGGCCCGCCCCGCCCACGCTGCCGTGGTTCCGGCCGCCGCGGCCCGGGGCGCCGTGGGGCCGGGCACGGCCGGGCCCCCGTCCGCCCCGCCCCCCAGGACCGCGCGACGTATCGGTGTCCGCGCGCCCCGGGGGCCGGTGGGGCCGGGGGCGCGCAGAATGAAGGAGGTCCTCCGCCGCGCCGGCGGTCGGCCACTCGGCGTGCCCCGGGCAGAGGAGGCCACTCGTGCCGTCGGACCAGCCGGGGGGCGCGCGGGCACCCGGGCCGATCCGGTCCGAGCCGGGGTCGCTGCTGGAGCACGTGGCCGTCGCCGTCCTCGGCCTGGACGCGGCCGGACGGGTCCGCTACTGGGGCCCGGGCGCGCAGGACCTCTTCGGGTACGAGGCCGCGGCCGCGCTGGCCCGGCCCGCCGCCGCCCTTTTCCCCGTGCCGCCCGAGGGGCCCGGCCCCGCCGAGCGGCTGGTCGAGCGGGCCCTGGCCCTGGGCTACTGGCGGGTCCGGCTGCCCGTCCTGCACCGGGACGGCACCGTCGTGGACTGCGGGTTCCGCGTCTTCCCCGTCACCGGCTCCGACGGCCCCGAGGGCACGGTGGTCATGGCCCTGGCCAGCAGGAGCGAGGAACTCGACCGGGTCAAGACCAACCTCGCCTTCCTCGACGCCCTCTTCGAGACCTGCCCCATCGGCCTGGTGATGCTCGACGAGGAGCTGCGCTACGTCCACCTCAACCAGGCCCTGGCCGACATGGACGGCATCCCCGTCGCCGACCACCTCGGCCGCGACACCGCCGAGATCATGATCACCGCCGACGGCGGCGAGTTCCGGCGGATGCTGCGCGCCGTCGCCGACGAGGGCCGCCCGCTGGTCGGCGTCCTCATCGGGATGCGCACGCCCGGCCGTCCCGACGTGGACCAGGTGCGCTCCGTCAGCCTCTTCCCGCTCAGCGGCGCGGCCGGCAGCCGGCCCGGGGTCGGCGGCCTGCTGGTCGACGTCACCGACCGCGAACGGGCCCTGCTGGAGGCAACCGCCGCCCGCCGGCGCCTGGCCCTGCTGGACCGGGCCGGCGCCCGCATCGGCACCACCCTCGACCTCGGCACCACCGCCCGCGAGCTCGTCGACGTGGTCATGCCGGAGTTCTGCGACGGCTCCGTCGTCGAGCTGGTCGAATGGATGTACCCCTCCGAGGCCTTCGATCCCGCCCTGCCCCTGATCACCCGCCGGATCGCCTCCGGCACCGTGCTGCCGCCGCCCGCCGCCGAGCTGCTCGCCGCCCTGGACCGGGTGACGTACCCGCCGGGCTCCAGCATCCACCGGATGCTGAGCACCGGCCGCCCGCTGTGCGTCCGCGTCGACGAGGAGTTCGCGGCCCGGACCGTCGGCCACCGGGACCTCGCCCGCCAGCTCCTCGACAGCGGCGTGGGCTACGTCCTCATCACCCCGCTCATCGCCCGCGGCCACGTCCAGGGCATCACCGTCTTCGGCCGTTCCGCCGCCCGCCCCGCCTTCACCGACCAGGACCTCGGCCTCGCCGGCGAACTCGCCTCCCGCGCCGCCCTGTGCCTGGACAACGCCCGCCTCTACAGCCGGGTCCAGGACATCTCCCTCACCCTCCAGCGGGCCCTGCTGCCCACCGCCCCGGACGCGACCGCGCACGTGCGCGTCGCCCACCGCTACCTGCCCGCCAGCCGCGCCACCGAGGTCGGCGGCGACTGGTACGACGTGATCGCCCTGCCCGACGGCCGGGTGGCCCTGGTCGTCGGCGACGTCATGGGACACGGGGTGCCGGCCGCCGCCTCCATGGGCCGGCTGCGCATCACCGCCCGCGCCCTGGCCCGGCACAGCCCCGAGCCGGAGGGGCTGCTCGCCGAACTGGACGCGGCCGCCCAGGACGCCGGCATCGAGCTGGCCACCTGCCTCTACGCCGTCTACGACCCCCGCACCGGCTCGGCCCGCGTCGCCAACGCCGGCCACCCCCCGCCGCTGGTGCGCCACCCCGACGGCACCGTCGAAACCCTCGGGGACGTCCTCGGCGTCCCGCTCGGGGTCGGCGGCGTCTCCTTTCGCTCCACCCGGACCGAACTGCCCGACGGGGCCGTCCTGGCCCTCTACACCGACGGCCTCGTCGAGGCGCGCGGCCAGGACATCGACGCGGGCCTCGACGCCCTGCGCGCCGAACTGGCCCGGGCGTCCGGGCCCCTGGAACACGAGGCCGACCGCATCCTGGCGGCCCTGCTGCCCGACGGGGCGACCGACGACACCGTCCTCGTCCTCGCCCGGCTCCGCCGGGCCCGCGACGGGGACGCCGAGCCGTACGAGGATTGAGAGGCGGACATGGAATTCCTACGCCCCGCGGACTGGCGGGAGGCGCTGGAGGCCAAGGCGGAGCACCCGTCGGCCGTGCCCATCGCCGGCGGCACCGACGTGATGGTCGAGATCAACTTCGACCACCGCCGGCCCGAGTACCTCATGGACCTCAACCGGATCGCCCTGCTCCACGAATGGGAGACCGACGGGGACGCGGTCCGCCTGGGCGCCTCCGTCCCCTACACCCGGATCATCGAGCAGCTCCGCGGCCCCCTGCCCGGTCTCGCGCTCGCCTCGCGCACCGTGGCCTCCCCGCAGATCCGCAACCGCGGCAGCGTCGGCGGCAACCTGGGCTGCGCCTCGCCCGCCGGGGACGCCCACCCCGCGCTGCTCGCCGCCGGCGCCGAGGTCGAGGCCGAGTCCGTGCGCGGCACCCGGACGATCCCGATCGACGCGTTCTACACCGGGGTCAAACGCAACGCCCTCGCCCCCGACGAGCTGATCAAGACCGTCCGCGTCCCCGTCGCAGACGGCCCCCAGCAGTTCTCCAAGGTGGGCACCCGCAACGCGATGGTCATCGCCGTGTGCGCCTTCGGCCTCGCCCTGCACCCGCGCACCCGCTCGGTCCGCACCGGCATCGGCTCGGCCGCCCCCACCCCCGTCCGGGCCCGCGCCGCCGAGGAGTTCCTGGACGCGGTGCTGGCGGAGGAGGGCCTGTGGGACTCCCGCGCGGCCCTCGCCCCCTCGGTGGTGCAGCGGTTCGGCGACCTCGCCGCCGCCTCCTGCAACCCCATCGACGACGTCCGCGGCACCGCGCGCTACCGCCGCCACGCGGTCGGCGTCATGGCCCGCCGCCAACTCCGGTGGACCTGGGAGGAGTTCCGCACCGGTCAGGACCGGTCCTAGACCCCTTCCGGGGCCCCTTCCAGCAGTCGGGCGGCCATCGCGCGCATCTCCACCTTGCGGATCTTGCCCGTGACGGTCATGGGGAACTCGTCCACCACGTGCACGTAGCGCGGGATCTTGAAGTGGGCGAGCCGGCCGGCGCAGTACGCGCGCACCGACTCGGCGGTCAGCGGCTCGGCCCCCTCTCGCATGCGCACCCAGGCCATCAGCTCCTCCCCGTACTTGGCGTCGGGGACGCCGATGACCTGGACGTCCAGGACGTCCGGGTGGGCGTGGAGGAACTCCTCGATCTCGCGCGGGTAGAGGTTCTCGCCGCCCCGGATCACCATGTCCTTGATCCGTCCGGTGATGCTCAGGTAGCCGTCCGCGTCCATCACCGCGAGGTCGCCGGTGTGCATCCAGCCCTCCCGGTCCACGGCCTCGGCGGTCTTGTCCGGCTCCCCCCAGTAGCCGATCATCACCGAGTAGCCCCGGGTGCACAGCTCGCCGGGGGTGCCCCGGGGGACCGTCCGGCCGGTCTGCGGATCCACCACCTTGACCTCCAGGTGCGGGCCCACCCGTCCGACGGTGGAGACCCGCCGCTCGACCGAGTCGTCCGCGCGGGTCTGGGTGGACACCGGCGAGGTCTCCGTCATGCCGTAGCAGATGGACACCCCGGTCATCCCCATCCGCTCGATGACCTCGTTCATCACCTCCACCGGGCAGGGCGAGCCCGCCATGATCCCCGTCCGCAGGCTCGACAGGTCGTACCCGTCGAAGCCGGGCGCGGCCAGCTCGGCGATGAACATGGTCGGCACCCCGTACAGCGAGGTGCACGCCTCGGCCTCGACCGCCGCCAGGGTGGCCGCCGGGTCGAAGGCCGGGGCCGGGATCACCATCGCCGCGCCGTGGCTCGTGCAGGCCAGGGCGCCCATGACCATGCCGAAGCAGTGGTAGAAGGGCACCGGCACGCACACCCGGTCCGCCTCGGTGTAGCCGCACAGCTCGCCCACGAAGAAGCCGTTGTTGAGGATGTTGCGGTGGGAGAGGGTGGCGCCCTTGGGGAAGCCGGTGGTGCCCGAGGTGTACTGGATGTTGATCGGGTCGTCCGGGTGCAGGGCGGCCGCGGCGCGCGCCAGCAGCGCGGGATCGCCCCGGCGCCCCCCTTCCAGCAGCGACTCCCACTGCGGCCCGTCGAACAGGACCGTGAACTCCAGGTCGGGGCAGCGCGGCCGGACCTCCTCGACCATCCCCGCGTAGTCGGAGGTCCTGAAGCGCTCCGCCGCGACCAGCAGCCGCGTCCCGGACTGGTTCAGCACGTACTCCAGCTCGTGCGAGCGGTACGCCGGGTTGACCGTGACCAGGATGGCCCCGATCTTCGCGGTGGCGTACTGCACGAGCGTCCACTCGGCGCGGTTGGGCGCCCAGATGCCGACGCGGTCCCCCTGGACGATCCCGAGGTCCAGCAGCCCGAGGGCGAGGGCGTCCACGTCGGCGGCCAGCTCGCGGTACGTCCAGCGGCGGCCCGCCGCCACGTCCACGAGGGCGTCGCGGCCGGGGAAGCGCCGCGCCGTCCGGTCGAGGTTGTCCCCGATGGTCTCCTCCAGGAGCGGGACCTCCGTGCTCCCGGAAGCAGAACTCGACGCGACGGACACACGTACCTCCTGGGCGGATGGCCGGGATGGCGGGAGCGCCCGGCTGGTGGCCCGGCGCCCGCCCATGATCGCCTCCCCGGGCCCGTCCCGCCAGAGCCCCGCCCCGGTATTCACCCACCGGTAAATCGAGCACCCGTTCGAACAGGGGAGTAGGCTGGAACCATGCACGCACTCCAGGGCTCCCTCTTCGACCAGACCGACGAGATCCGCCTCGGCCCCCTCTCGCCGCTGGAGCGCACCGAGCTCGGGGCCGGGGCCTGGGTCGACCGGCTCCCCGGCTGGCTGACCGGAGCCGACGCCCTGTTCGAACACCTCGCCGCCGAGGTGCCCTGGCGCGCCGAGCGGCGCCGGATGTACGAACGCGAGGTGGCGGTCCCCCGGATGCTGGCCTTCTACGGGGCCGGCGAACCCCTCCCGCACCCCGTCCTCACCGAGGCCCGCGAGGCCCTCGGCGCGCACTACGCCCCCGAGCTCGGCGAACCCTTCGTCACCGCCGGGCTCTGCCTCTACCGCGACGGCCGCGACAGCGTCGCCTGGCACGGGGACCGCAACGGCCGCTCCGCCACCGAGGACACCCTCGTCGCGATCCTCTCCGTCGGCGACCCCCGCGACCTCGTCCTGCGCCCCCGCGACGGCGGCCCCACCCTGCTGCGCCTGCCGCTCGGCCACGGCGACCTCGTCGTGATGGGCGGCTCCTGCCAGCGCACCATGGAGCACGCCGTCCCCAAGACGGCACGCGCCGTCGGCCCCCGCATCAGCGTCCAGTTCCGCACCCGCGGCGTACTGTGACCCCATGCGCCGGAGCCCCCTGCGGAACCGGTGGGCCGCCCTCCCGCCCGCCGCGGGCGGGGCCGTCATGGCCGCCGGGATCCTCTCCGTCGGCCTGGACCTGACCGGCCACAGCCTGCTCTCCCTCATCGCGCTGGCCGTCTCCTGCGCCCTCTGGCTGCTCCTGGCCGCCGACTTCGCCGTCCGGCTCGCGACCGACCGCCGCCGCTTCCGCGCCGAGGCCGACACCCCGGCCGCCCTCACCGCCGTCGCCGCCACCACCGTCCTCGGCACCCGCCTCTGCCAGCTCGGCCGGCCCGACGCGGCCGCCGCCCTGCTGGTCCTGGCCGCCCTGGTGTGGCCCGGACTGCTCCTGTCCGTCGTCCGGCACTGGCGGCGCCGGATGCCCGGCGTGGTCTTCCTCGGCTGCGTCGCCACCCAGGGCCTCGCCGTCCTCGCGGCCGCCCTGGCCACCGTCCACGGCCTCGACTGGCTCGCCCGCGCCGCGCTGGCCTGCTTCTGCCTGGGCGTCCTGCTGTACGTCCTCGCCCTGCGGCACTTCGACTTCCGCGAGGTGCTCCGGGGGGCGGGCGACCACTGGGTCGCGGGCGGCTCCCTGGCCATCACCGCCCTCGCCGGGGCGAAGCTCACGGCCTCGCCCGCCGGATCCGCCGCACCGGTGCACACGGCCCTGCGCGCCGCCACCCTGACCGCGCTCGGCCTCTCCCTCCTCTGGTACGCCGTCCTGCTCACCGCAGAGCTCCGCAGCCCCCGCCCCCGCTACGACATCCGGCGCTGGTCCACCGTCTTCCCCCTCGGCATGACCGCCACCGCCTGCCTCACCACCGCCGCCGCCACCGGCCCCGCACGGCTGCGCCCGCTGGGGGAGGTGCTGCTGTGGATCGCCGTCGCGGCCTGGGCCCTCACGTCCGCCGCCTTCCTGCTCTCCCGCCGCCCGGGCCGCCGCGGACCCGTCTGACCCCGTGCCCCGCCGGCCCGCCGCCGTGTCACAGCCCCGCTACAGGCCGGTGACCAGTCGTAATTGAGTACCGGGCCGCCCTTCCCGCCGGTGAGAATGATCCGACTCGAACCGGGAGGAACCCATGAGCCAGGACCGCCTGACTCTCCATGACCTGCTGCCCGCACAGGCACTGGCGCAAGCCGTCGACGCCGGGCACGTGACCCGCAAGCGGCACCCCGAACTGCCGCTGTCCATCTACACGTACACGCGCGCCGCGCAGTACGAGCGGGTCTGGAACCAGGTCACCGTGCGCTGCCGCGGCCTCGTCGCCGACGACGCCACGGGAGCCGTCGTCGCGCTGCCGCTGCCGAAGTTCTTCAACGTCGGCGAGCACGTGTCGGGCCAGCCGTACGCCCCCGCCCTCCCCGACGAGCCGTTCGAGGTCTACGACAAGGTCGACGGCAGCCTCGCCGTCGTCTTCCACTACGCGGGCCGCTGGCACGTCGCCTCCAAGGGCTCCTTCGTCAGCACCCAGGCCACCTGGGCGCAGCGCCACCTCGACGCGTGCGACACCACGGCCCTCGTCCCCGGCACCACCTACCTCGCGGAGATCCTGTACCCGCAGAACCGGATCGTCGTCGACTACGGCGACCGCCGGGACCTCGTGCTGCTGGCCGCCTTCGAGCTGACCGGCGCCGAGGTGCCGCTGGCCGAGGCCGCCGCGCACTGGTCGGGCATCGGATCCGTGGTGAAGGTGTGGCCGGCCATGCCGCTGCCCGAACTCCTCGCGCTCACCGAGTCCAACACCCTGCCCGGCGGGGACCAGGCCACCGGCATGGACGCCGAGGGCTTCGTCCTGCGCTTCGCCTCCGGCGTCCGCGCCAAGGCCAAGCTCTCCGAGTACGTGCGCCTGCACAAGCTGCTCACCGGCGTCACCGAGCGGGACGTCTGGCGAAGCCACGGCATACAGCGCTTCGCCGGGACCGCCGCCAAGCGCCTGGCGCAGGGCCTGGGCCTGTCCCTGGCCGAACTCGGCGGCATCCGCTCCCGGGGCGGCCGACCCCTGGACGCGCTGCTGGAGCAGGTGCCCGACGAGTTCGACACCTGGGTGCGCGAGGTGATCGCGGGCCTGGAGGAGGAGTTCGAGCGCCGGGAACGGGAGATCGACGACACCTACAAGCGGTTCGAGCACCTGGCCGGCGACCGGGCCGCCTTCGCCCGGGCCGTGCGCGAGGTGCCCGACGGCGACCTGCGGGGCGCCCTGTTCATGCGACTGGACGGCCGCACCACCGAGCTCGTCACCTGGCGGGCCGTCCGGCCGGCGACGGCCGATCCCTTCACCACCGACGAGGAGAACTGACACCGTGTCCGAAGAGTCCGAACTCCCCGTGGTCCACGTCATGACGGGGTTGCCGGCCTCGGGCAAGACCACCGCGGCCCGCGCCCTCCAGGCCGAGGCCGGCGGCCGGATCCGCCGGGTCAACCTCGACGACCTGCGGGCCATGCTCGACGTGCCCGACCCCGAGCGGGGCCGCTCGTACAAGCGTGAGCAGACCGTGCTCGCCGTCCAGGACGCGGCGGTCGTGGCGGCCGTCGCCGACGGCTTCGACGTGGTCGTCGACAACACCCACCTGACCTCGCACATCCCCAAGCGGCTCAAGGCGGCGGTGGCCGGCCGGGCCACCTTCGTCGTGCACGACTTCACCGACGTGCCCGTGGAGGAGTGCCTGCGCCGGGACGCCGCGCGGGAGCGGCCGGTGGGCGAGGAGATCATCCGGATCCTGGCCGACAAGCACGCCAAGGCCCGCAAGGGCGGCTGGCGGCTGACCGCGGAATGGCTCAACGACCAGCCCCAGGTGCGGCCGTACGTCGCGGACCCGGCACTGCCGGACGCCGTGATGTGCGACATCGACGGGACGCTCGCCCTCACCGGGGACCGCGGCCCGTACGACTTCTCACGCTGCGAGATCGACCTGCTCAACGCGCCGGTACGGCACGCCCTGGACGCCTTCCGGCGCGGCGGCGACCGGATCGTGCTGCTGTCGGGGCGCGGCGAGGAGCACCGGCCGCAGACCGAGTCCTGGCTGCGGGCGCACGAAGTGCCCTACGACGAGCTGTGGATGCGCGCGGCGGGCGACACGCGCCGCGACGACGTGGTCAAGGCCGAGCTGTTCGACGCGCACGTGCGCGAGCGCTACGCGGTCCGGGTGTCGCTCGACGACCGGGACCGGGTGGTGGCCGTCTGGCGCCGCATGGGCCTGCCCACCTGGCAGGTGAACTACGGGGACTTCTGACCCCCGGAGCACGGCCCGCCGCCGCGCACGCCGGTACGGGAGCGGCGGGCGCGGCGGCGGGGAGGGGCTCAGCGGCTGCGGTGTCAGTCGCGGCACCAGCGGACGCGGTTGAGGTCCTTGACGTAGCGGGCCGAGACCCAGTCGTGCTCGTAGCCGTCGCGGTCCCTGCCGTCGCGGGCCTTCTTGCGGCCCTCGCCGTCGCCGCCGTCCCCCCAGTCGCCGCGGTCGTCGCGGTCGTCGTCACCGGGGTCGATGAGGTACCAGATGTCGTTCCCGGCGACGTTCTCGCCGCGGGTCTTGCACTCCAGGGCGAGGGTCTCGCCCGGGTACACCTTGTACTGCAGGTGCGAGTGGGTGGTCGGCCTGCTGCGCACGCTCAGCGGGCCGCGCGAGACGACCTTGCCCACGGAGTAGCGGTGCTTGCCGTAGTCGTCCTCGTCGTAGTCGTGGCCGTCCCTCCCGTCCTTGGGAGCGTGGTACCGGGCCGCGCCCTGGGCCGCCGGGCCCTGGTCCGCGACGGCGGCACCCCCGCCGACCAGGCCGAGCGCCAGGCTTCCGGCGGCCAGGGCGAGGATGGTCCTGGTGGACTTGGGCATGAGCGGCTCCTCTGGAAAGACTGCCGTCCGGCCGCGTTGCGCGCCGGGCGCGGCGGCCCGGCGGCCGCCAGGGACGACTATGACGAGGGGGGCCTGCGGGGCTCCCGGCGGCGCGCCGCTGTTTAGCCCGATATGCCCAATCCGTTCCGCTGGTGTGCGGCCGGCCGGCGTCGGGGCGCGCAGGTCCAGCGGATGCGGGCGGCCGCGCCCGGCGCCACAGTGGGGCGCATGGGTATCGAAGACTACGGAGGCGGCCCCGGCGCCCGGGAGACCGGTGTCCTGGTCGTCACGACCAACGACGTCCCCGGCTACCGGGTCGAGCAGGTCATCGGGGAGGTGTTCGGGCTCACCGTGCGCTCCCGCCACCTCGGCAGCCAGATCGGCGCCGGCCTGAAGTCCATGATCGGAGGCGAGCTCAAGGGCCTCACCAAGACCCTGGTGCAGACCCGCAACCAGGCCATGGACCGGCTCATCGAACAGGCCACGGCGCGCGGCGCCAACGCGGTGCTGATGATGCGCTTCGACGTCACGGACGCGGCCGACGTGGGCACCGAGGTGTGCGCGTACGGAACGGCCGTCGTCCTGGTCCCCGCCGGGGGCTGATCGGTAAGTCCAGGAGGCGGCGGCGCTTTGTCCATGGGCCCGGACGCCCGGGGTCCGCAAGCTGGCAGGCCAGTGAGCGGACCGCCGCGCTCCGGAGGGAGTCGTGCGGTCCCCCCGTACGTGCCAGGAAGCGCCGACTCCCGGAGGCCCGATGCGCACCCCCCTCTGGCCGGCCGCAGCCGCGGTCGCCGGTCTCCTCGCCGCCCTCTGCGCGCCCGGCCCCGCCGCGGCGGTCCCGGCCGCCGCCGCGCCCGTCACGATCGCCTCGGCCGAGCTGTCCGTCCGCGTGGACCCGGCCTTCCCCCGCGTCGTCGACTACACCCGGCGCGCCACCGGGGACGTGCTCCACGGCAACGAGGACCCCCTGAGCACCGTCCTCGTCAACGGCACCGCGTTCACCCCCGCCGTCACCTCCGTCCCCTCCGCCTCCGGCGTGGACTACACGATGGCCTTCTCCGGGGTGACCGTCCGGTCCCGGATCTCGGTGACGGGCCCGGTCGTCGAGTTCCGGGTCACCGCCGTCGAGGACACCCCCGCCCTGCGCGTGCACAGCTTCGAGATACCCGAGCACACCCTCGTCAGCGTCCGCAGCGACCAGCCCGGCGCCGCGCTGGCCACCGCGACCATGCACACCGCCACCACCGGCACCGGGGACACCTTCACCCCGGTCACCGCGTCCACCCCGGTGGACCCCGCCGCCAGGACCGTGATGTACGGGCTCCTGAACACCGGACGGCTGGCCGCCGCCATCGACTCCAACGCCCTCTACGACACCCCCTCCGGCGGCACCGCCCGCGAGAACGGGCGGATCGGCGAACGGGTGACCGACCACGGCACCTACCGCCGGGCCGGCCTGTGGAGCGGAGCCTGGCTCTACCGGGCCCAGGGCGCCGCCGACACCGACACCGAACCCCTGCCCTACGTCCGGGTCGCGATCACGGCCGACCGCAACGCCGACTCCGTGGTCGACTGGCAGGACGCCGCCGTGGCCTACCGGGACATCTGGACCCCGCCCACCGGCTGGCAGGACACCGCCCGCCGGGTCGTCCAGCGGATCCCGTTCAACTTCGCCTCCCAGGCCACCCACCCCTTCGACCGGACCCTCGACGAGACCAAGCGGGTCAGCCTCGCCACCGACGGCCTCGGCCAGTTCGTCCTGCTGAAGGGGTACGCCTCCGAGGGCCACGACTCGGCCCACATGGACTACAAGAACATCGGCGCCAAACTCGGCGGCGCCCAGGGCCTGAACGCCCTCACCACCGCCGGCCACGCCTGGAACGCGGACTTCGGCGTACACATCAACGCCACCGAGGAGTACCCCGTCTCCGCCACCTTCGACCCCGCCCACCAGAGCGGCGGCCTCGGCTGGGACTGGCTCGACCAGTCGTACTACGTCGACACCCGCAAGGACGGCCAGTCGGGGGAGCGGCTGAAGCGCCTGGCAGACCTCAAGGCCGCCGCGCCCGGCCTCGACTTCCTCTACGTCGACGTCTGGTACGGCGACGGCTACGTCTCGCGCAAGCTCCAGCGCGAAGTGGCCGGCCTCGGGCTCCAGCTCGCCACCGAGTTCCCCGACACCCTCACCGAGCAGTCCCTCTGGCACCACTGGGCGGCCGACGTCGACTACGGCGGCAGCGACCTCAAGGGCGTGAACTCCACCATCGCCCGGTTCATCGCCAACCACGCCAAGGACGACTGGATCGCCCGCCACCCCCTCCTCGGCGGCGCCGAACTCACCGCCTACGAGGGCTGGCAGGGCAAGGCGGACTACCCCGCCTTCCTGAACACCACCTTCGGCACCGACCTGCCGACCAAGTACCTCCAGCAGTCCCCGATCGTGAAGTGGACCACCGACACCGTCACCCTCGCCGACGGCACCACGGTCACCGGCGCGGGGGGCACCCGCCGCATCACCACCGCCGGCCGCACCGTCCTCGACGGCCCCGCCTACCTGCTCCCGCGCGACGGCAAGCTCTACCACTGGAACGACACCGGCGGCCCCACCACCTGGACCCTGCCCGACGGCTGGCGGACACCCACCCTCCACCGCCTCACCGACACCGGCCG
The DNA here is from genome assembly GCF_042893675.1 of Streptomyces sp. NPDC001594. Taxonomy (NCBI): domain Bacteria; kingdom Bacillati; phylum Actinomycetota; class Actinomycetes; order Kitasatosporales; family Streptomycetaceae; genus Streptomyces; species Streptomyces sp. NPDC001594. Next base: position 132,706 of record NZ_JBIAVB010000005.1, read on the forward strand.
GCAGCTCGTCGGCCCCCTGACCGTCGGCCCCGGCAACCGGGTCACCATCGACGCCGCCGCCCGGACGGCGTACGTGGTCACCGACGGCGCCGCCCCCGCGCAGCCCGACCCCCGCTGGGGCGAGGGCACCCCGGTCGCGGACCCCTCCTTCAACGCCGGGAACCTCGCCGCCTGGACCGTCACCGGGACCGGAGCCGCCGTCACCCGCAACGACCGCGGGCAGAGCGAGCTCACCTTCGCCCCGCAGACCGCCCCGACCGTCTCCCAGCGCCTCACCGGCCTGGCCCCCGGCACCTACGCGGCCTCCGTGTGGGTCTCCACCCCGGCCGGCCGCACCACCACCCTCGCCGTCACCCCGGCGGGCGCCGCCGACGCGGAGTCCGTGTACGCGGACTCCTCCCCGCTGACCGACGGCCTGGGCGGCAGCGAGAAGAACGGCACCACCATGCAGCGGATGAAGGTCCTCTTCGACGTACCGGCGGGACAGACCACCGCCCTCCTCGCCCTGTCCGCCGCCACCGGCCCCGGCACGGTCCGGCTGGACGACGTACGCGTGGTGCGCTCCGCCCGCACCCCGCTGGGCGGGCACACCTACGCCGAGGACTTCGAGAACGTGGACGCCGGCTGGGGCCCCTTCGCCTTCGGCGGCGCCGGCGGACAGGCCACCGACCCGCGCACGCACATCGCCCAGCGCAACGCCCCCTACACCCAGGCCGGCTGGAACGGAAAGCTCGTCGACGACGTGATCGGCGGGCAGAACTCCCTCAAATCGCACGAGGAACGCCCCGGCCTGGTCTACCGCACCCTCCCGCAGACCCTCCGGTTCACCCCGGGCCACGCGTACCGGGTCGGCTTCCGCTACGAGAACGGCTTCGCCGGGGACTACCGGTTCGTCACCGGCTCGGGCACGGCCGAGACCGCCACGGCCCTCGGCCAGGCCCGGACGGCCACCGCCTTCACCCAGACCTTCACCGCCGGCGCCGACGCCTGGATCGGCATCCGCAAGGTCAGCGCGGAGAGCTCCCACAACGAGGCCGACCTCATCCTGGACGACCTCACCGTGGACGACCTCGGCCCGGCCGGAGGCGGTGAACTCCTCGTCCCGCAGAACAAGATGAGGGTCAGCGCCGTCGACAGCCAGGAGACGGCGGGGGAGGACGGCAGCGCCGCGAACGTCCTCGACGGCAAGGCCGCCACCCTCTGGCACACCCAGTGGTACGCGGCCACCGCACCGATGCCGCACGAGATCACCCTCGACCTCGGCGCCTCCTACCGCGTCTCGGCCCTGCACGTCCTGCCCCGCCAGACGCAGAGCAACGGGCGCATCGCCGACTACCAGGTGTTCACCTCCGCCGACGGGGTCACCTGGGGCCCGGCCGCCGCCTCCGGGACCTGGCCCGACGGCACCGCCCCGCAGGACGCCGCCTTCGCCCCCCGGGCCGCCCGCTACGTCAAGCTCCGGGCCACGCGGGAGGTGAACGGGAACCCCTGGACCTCGGTGGCCGAACTCAACGTCGGCTACCGCCCCTGACGCCCCCGGGGTCCCGGTACCGCTCAGTGGATCCGGTATACCTGGCCCGTCTGCGCCCCCTCGACCGACCGGACGTAGGCCGTCGCCGCGCGGGCCGCGGGGACGGCCTCCATCCCGGCGAAGAAGGGGCCGTAGGCGGGCAGGGACTCCTCGACCACCGTCGGGCTCACCACGTTGATCCGCTGCGGCGGCAGCTCGACCGCCGCCGCGCGCACGAAGGCCTCGACCGCGCCGTTCGCCGCCGAGGCGGCCGCCCCGGCCACGATCGGCTGCTCCGTGAGGATGCCGCTGATCAGCGTGAACGAGCCGGTCGGGGCCACGTGGCGGGCGCCCTGGCGGACCAGCTCGATCTGGCTCAGCGCCTTGCCGCGCAGCGTCGCCGCGAAGTCGTCGGCGGTCAGCTCGGACAGCGGGCGGAACACCGCGTCACCGGCCGCGACCGCCACCGCGTCCAGCGGGCCCGCCTGGGCGTACAGGCGGGCCACCTGCTCCGGGTCCGTGACGTCGGCCACCAGGTCGCCGCCGGAGCGGCCCACTCCGAGCACCTCGTGCCCGCGCGCCGCGAGCGCCTTGTGCACCGCGGTGCCCAGCGTGCCGCCCGCGCCGACCAGCAGAATCCTCATCCCGACCTCCGGAGATCCCTCGTCCGGGGGAACCTCCCCCGGACACCCCCGACGTTATGGACCGCGGCGGCCGTCCGGAAATGCCGTCTGGGCAGCGACTATGCTCCCCAGGCATGGACGATGTGGAACTGCGGCACCTCAGGGCGCTGGACGCGGTCGCCGAAGCGGGCACGGTCACCGCCGCGGCGGCCCGCCTGCACATGACACAGCCCGCCCTCTCCCGGACCCTGGCCCAGCTGGAGGCCCGCGTCGGCGTCCCGCTCGTGGACCGCTCCCCGCGGCACCTGGCCCTCACCCAGGCCGGCACCACCCTGCTCGGACACGGCCGCGCCATCCTCTCCCACCTCGACGCCGCCCTCGCCGACACCCGGGCGGTCTCCCGCCCGTTGCGGCTCGGCTACACCTGCGCCGTGCTCGGGCAGCAGACCGTACCGCTGCTGCGCACCTGGCGCCGGACCCACCCGGGCACCCCGCTCGACGTGGTCCGGCGTGACAACGGCACCGCCGGCCTGGCCACCGGCGAGACCGACGTCGCCGTGCTGCGCACCCTCCCCGACGACCCCCGCCTCCGCAGTGAGGCCCTCTACACCGAGGACCGGGTGGCCGCACTGCCCGACGACCACCCGCTCGCCGGCCGGGACGCCGTCCTGCTGGCCGAGCTCACCGCCGCCCCACAACTGCCCCTGGTCGTATGGCCCGAGGCCGGCACCGCCTCACCGGAGCTGTGGCCGCCGCAGGCCCGCCCCGCCCGGACCGTGGAGGTCGGCAACGTCGACGAGTGGCTGAACCTCATCGCCACCGGCGGCGCCTTCGGCGTCGCGACGGCCGGCACCGCCGAGAGCCACGGCCACCCGGGCGTCCGCTTCCTCCCCGTCTCCGACGCCCCGCCCGCCACCGTCTACGTGTCCTACCCGCACCACCCCACGCACCCGGGGACCCCCGAGTTCCTCACGGCGGTCCGGGAGGCCGTATCCGGCTGAGCCCCGTTCGGCGTTCACGGTACGCGCGGCCCGCGCGGGGGGCATCCTGCGCCCAGAGGCCCGGAGCACCGGGGGACGACGACGAGAGGCAGGCCGCACGATGACCGGTCGCAAGACCGCCGCAGAGGTGTTCGACGCGCTCGCGGGGCGCTACGAGGAGGCGTTCGGGACCATCCCCGCCCAGCGGGAGGCCCTGGAATGGCTCACCCGCCGACTGCCCCGCGGGGCCCGCGTCCTCGACGTCGGCAGCGGCACCGGACGCCCCACCGCCGAGACGCTGGCCCGCGCGGGATACGCCGTGACCGGCATCGACGTCTCGGCGGAGATGGTCGCCCTCGCCCGTACCCGGGTCCCCGGCGCCCGCTTCGAACAGGCCGACGTCCGCAGCTACGCACCGCCCGGCCCCGGCGGCTTCGACGCGGTCTGCGCCTTCTTCCCGCTGCTGATGATGGACCGTCGGGAGATCGCCGCCTCACTGGAGCGGATGGCCTCCTGGACCGCGCCCGGCGGCTACCTCCTCGTCGCCACCGTCCCCGGCGACATCGACGCCCTCGACATCGAGTTCATGGGCCACCCGGTCACCGTCAGCAGCCTCTCCGCCGAGGAGTACCGGCACCGGATCGAGGCGGCCGGGCTGGAGGTCCTGCACCACGAGACCTCCCTCTACCACCCCTCCGGCGGGCTCGCCGACCCCGAGGAGCACCTCTTCTGCCACGCCCGACGGCCCGCGGCCTGAGACCCGCAGCGCCTGCTGGGCACGGAACCGCACCGGGGCCATGCCCACCCGGCGGCTGAACAGCCGGCTGAAGTAGGCGGGGTCCTCGTACCCGACCCGGCGGGCTATGCCCGCCACCGGCAGATCGGTCCGGGCCAACAGTTCCTTGGCCCGGCTCACCCGGATTCCGAGCAGGTACTCCTTGACCCCCTCCCCGGTGCTGCGCCGCACCGCCGCGCGCAGCTCCGGCAGCGGCATGCCCAGCCGGGCCGCGTGCCCGGCCACCGGGATCGGCAGCAGCGCGTCCCGGGCCAGCGCGTCCACCACCGCCTCACCGCGGCGGGACACCTCGGCCCGGGCGTAGCGCAGCGCCACCAGCAGCGCGTGCACCTGCGCCGCGGCCTCCACCTCCAGCAGCGGCCCGCCGCGCCGGGCGGCCCGCACGATGCCGTCGACCACGTGGCGCACCCCGGTGGTCCCGCTCAGCGGGACCACCGGCCGGTCCGGGGTGATGTAGCCGAGGTCGGTGTACGCGGCGACGGCGGCGCCCGTGAAGTCGACGAAGCACTCGTCCCAGCCGCCCTCCGGGTCGGGGGCGTAGTGGTGCTCGACCCCCGGCACCAGCCACAGCAGGGCGGGCGCGGCCACCGGGCGCGGCGGCCGCCCGCCGTGGCCGAACCAGCCGCGGCCGCGGCTGAGGACGACGGCCACGTGGTGGCCGAGGACCCGGGGCCCGACGGTCGGCAGCGCCCCCTGCTGCACGCCCACCCCCAGGCAGACCAGGCCGAGCCGGCGGTGGACCGGGGCGGGGGAGAAGTACCGCATCCAGCTGCTGTACGCGGGCTGCGGGGCCGGGGGAGTGCGCGGCGGCGTCGGCATCTGCGGATTGTGATCCACCCCGCCGCCCCCGACAAGAGCCCCCCGCGGCGGCCGCGCCGACCGGCCCCCCGCGCAGCCCCCGATCCGGCCCCTGGCCGTGGCACAGGAGCCGCCCGGTGCCCAAGTCCGGCGCCCGCCCGAGGTGGGCCCCGGCCCGGGGTTCCGGCGCCGGCCTGGGGCGTCGGCACCTCCTCAAGGCCCTTCCGGCTCCGGGGCGTTGCGCAGGCCCGCCGTCAGGCCGGTGATCACCACCGCCAGGCCCAGCCATACCGCCGGGCCCGGTACCCCGTCGCCCGTCAGCGCCCCCGCCCCGGCCGCCGCGAGCGGCGCGACCCCCGTCAGCAGGCCCGCCCGGCCGGAGCCCACGGCCGCCACCGTGCGGTACCAGAGCAGGAAGGCCACCGCGGTGACCAGGACCGCGAGGTAGCCCACCGCCGCCCACTGCGCCGCCCCCAGCTCCGTCACCGCCGACGGCGGCTCCGTGAACACCGCCAGCCCCGCCAGCATCACCGCCCCCATCCACACCGCGTGCACGGACACCCCCCACGCCCCGTGCCTGCCCAGCACCGGCACCGCGAGCAGGGTGAACCCCGCCTCGCAGGCCAGCGCCAGCGCGGCCCAGCCCACCCCGGCGGCATCCGTGCGCCCGCCCCCCTCGACCAGCACCGCCCCGGCGACCACCACCGGCGCCGCCAGCAGCACCCGGCGGCTGGGCCGACGCCCCTCCAGCAGCGGACCGACCACCCCGAGCAGCACCGGAACGGAGGCCACGGCGACCGCGATCACCGCCGGCTCGGCATGCGCGACCCCCCGGACCACGGCCACGTTGAACAGCACCAGCCCGGTCGCCGCAACCCCCGCCAGCCACAGCCACTCCCGCCCCCGGGGCCGCGGCAGCGGGACCCCGGCGGCCCGGGCCAGCAGGACGAGGATCAGCGCCGCGGCCGCGTAGCGCACCGCCTGGGCGGTGAACAGCGGGGCCTCGGCCAGCGACCGCGAGACGGTGACGCTGCCGCCGACCAGGACCATGCCGGCCACACCGGGCGCCAGATCGCGGACCGGGCCGGGGACGGAGACACGGACGCGGGCGGCCACGGGGGCCGCCGCGGCGGGGCGTGCGGGGGAGGCGGACGTGCTCATACGGCTCATACGGACCAGCCTGGCGGCACAATGGTCCGGTGAGCAGGTCCAAAGAACCACCCCGGAACAGGTCCATAACGGCCCCGGACCACCAGGCCGGCTCCGACTTCCTCCAGCTCGACATCGGCCGGGCCCCCGCCGGCGGCCGCACGGAGTGGCTGGCCGGCCGGCTGCGCGCCGCCATCGCCGACGGCACCCTGCCCGTCGGCAGCCGGCTGCCCGCCAGCCGGGTCCTCGCCGCCGAACTGCGCGTCTCCCGCGGCCTGGTGACGGAGGCCTACCAGCGGCTCGCCGAGACCGGCCAGGTGGCCGGCCGCGGCCGGGGCGGGACGGTGGTCGTCGCCGCCCCGCCGGCCGCCCCCGCCGCCCCGGCCGCCCCCGCCCCGCGCGGCGGCCCGGTCGACGCACTGCGCGCCCTGCCCTGCCGGATCGACCTCTCGCCCGGCGTGCCCGACCTCACCGCCTTCCCCCGCACCGCCTGGCTCCAGGCCGAGCGGCAGGTGCTCGCCGCCCTCACCGCCGCCGACTTCGGCTACGGGGACCCGCAGGGCGCGCCCGCCCTGCGCGCGGCCGTCGCCGGATGGCTGGCCCGCAACCGGGGCGTGCGGGCCGACCCCGGCGAGGTGGTGGTCGTCGCCGGGGTCGCCCAGGCCCTCTGGCTGCTCGCGGGGGTCCTGCCCGGCGCGGGCGTGCTCCGGGTGGCGGTGGAGGACCCCGGCTCGCTCGGGGCCCGGCAGCAGCTGGAGCACGGCGGGCTGGACACCGTGGGGGTGCCGGTGGACGCGGCGGGCCTCGACGTGGCCGCGCTGCGGGCGAGCGGCGCCGGGGCGGTCCTGCTGACCCCGGCGCACCAGTTCCCGACCGGGGTGGTGCTCGACGGCGAGCGCCGCCGGGAGCTGCTGGCCTGGGCGGCGGACGGCGGGCTCGTCCTGGAGGACGACTACGACGCCGAACACCGCTACGACCGCGCCCCCGTGCCCGCGCTGCGGGCCCTGGCGCCGGAGTCGGTCGCCTACGCGGGCAGCGTCTCCAAACTGCTCGCGCCCGCGCTGCGGCTGGGCTGGCTGCTGGCCCCGCGCCGGCTGCGCGACGAGGTGGTGGAGGCCAAGCGCCACGCCGACCTCGGCAACCCGGTCCTGGCCCAGCTCGTGCTCGCCCGGCTGATGGACTCGGGCGAACTGGAACGCCACCTGCGCTTCGTCCGCCGACGCCACCGCCGCCGCAGGGACGCCATGCTCGGCGCGATCGCCCGCCACCTCCCCGGCGCCCGCGTGCACGGCGCGGCGGCGGGCCTGCACCTGATGGTCACCTTCGACGGCGCGGACTTCCCCGACACGGACCTGGCCACCGCCGCACTCGCCCTCGGAGTCAAGGCCCACCCCCTGTCCTGGCACCGGCTCACCCCCGGCCCGCCCGGCCTGATCCTCGGCTACGCGGCCGGCCCCGCCGCCGAGACCGAGGAGGGCGTCGCGCTGCTGGGCCGGGCCCTGCGCACCCTCACCCAAGATCATCGGCGTTGACACGGCCGCGCCGGACGCGTCTAATGGCGGACGGTGTCGCGTGACTCCGGCCAAAGAGCAGTGGGCCGGCCGGAGATCGGGCGAAACACCCTTCACTTCAGGGGACCGCCATGAACAGGCCATCCACACCCCGTAGTTGACCCGGAGCCCGAGCCGTACGCACGGCTCCCGCTCCGCGCTCCGGCCGCCGCGCCGCAGCGCCCCTTCTTCCCCGCGCACCCGCGCGTTCCCGCGTACGCCGCTCCGACGCCCCCAACGGGCGTCGACCGGCGTGCCCAGCCCTGCCTGGAGACCCACCCGTGCCCACGCCCACGTCCTTCAACCAGTCCGTCATCGAGGAGTTCCGGACCCGCCGGGGCAAGGTCGGCGGCCCCTTCGAAGGCGCCGACCTGCTCCTGCTGACCACCACCGGCGCCCGCTCCGGCGCCCCGCACACCACCCCGCTCGGCTACGTCCGCCACGGCGACGCCCTGCTGGTGGTGGCCTCCAACCTCGGGGCGCCCAGCCACCCCGCCTGGTACCACAACCTCCTCGCCCACCCCCAGGTGCGCGTGGAACTCGGCGCCGACGCCTTCGAGGCCCTCGCCGTCCCCGCCGAAGGGGCCCGGCGTGCGGAACTCTTCGCGGAGGTCCTGCGCACGGCCCCCGGATTCGCCGAGTACCAGGCGCGTACCGACCGCCTCCTGCCCGTCGTGGTCCTGGATTCCGCCGCCCCCGACGGATGGCGGTCCCCGGGCGAGGTCCGCACCCTGGCCGACAAGATCCTGGAGGTCCACACCTGGCTGCGGGCACAGCTCGGCCACGTGAGCGCCGAGACCGAGGCCCACTTCGCGGCCCGCGCCGCCCACACCGGGCCGGGCCGGCCGCCCGCGCCCGGGCTCGGGCTCCAGATACGCCAGCGCTGCCTGGCCTTCTGCCAGGCCCTCGCCTTCCACCACGCGGGCGAGGACGGGCACGTCTTCCCCGCGACCCTCGCCCACCACCCGCACCTGGCGGACACCTTCGAGCGGCTGCGCGAGGAGCACCGCACGGTCGCCCGGATCCAGGAGGAGCTGGTCACCCTGCTGGCCGGGCTGGAGATCGCCGATCCCGAGCGGTTCCGCGCCCGACTGGCCCGGATGACGGCCGAGCTGACGGCCCACCTCGACCACGAGGAGGAGACCCTGCTGTCCCTGCTGGCCGAGGTTCCGTGGCCGCCGCCGCGCCCCTGACGGACGGCGCGGAAAGTTTTTCGGGAGCGGCGGCAACCGATCGGCCCGTCGCGCGTCGTGCGGGGGTGAAGGGCGGAGTTCCGCGTCCTCGAACCGACCGTGGAGATGCACCGTGAAGAACCTGAAGCGCGTTCCCCAGTCCGCCCGCCGGGCGGCCGCCGTCGCTGCCGCCGCCGGGGCGGTCGTCGCCCTCGGCGGGCCGGCCTTCGCCGCGCAGGGGGCTTCCGCCACGCCCGCCCCGCCCTCCGCCTCCGCGGCGCCGCACCCGGTCCCCTCGCAGCCGGCCAACGGGCAGCCCACCGCGGTGCCTTCGCACCCCGGCGGCAGCGCCACGCCCAGCCCGGCCCCGACCCACCCGGGCGGCGGCAAGCCCTCGGCCGTGCCGTCCCTGCCGCCGGGCGCCACCCCCAGCCCGTCCGTCTCGCAGCCCGGCAGCCCCCAGCCGTCGGCGGCGCCCGCCTCCGGTGAGGGCTCCGAGCTCGCGCATACTGGGTCCTCGGCGACCACCGTCGCCCTCGGCGCCGGAGCGGCCGGGCTCGTCGCCGTGGGCGCCGGAGCCCTCTACACCGTGCGGCGCCGCGCCGGCAACTGAGGAACCCCGTGCTCGTACTCGCACCGTCCGCCGGCCCCGCCGTGCCCGCATCCCCTCGGGCACGCCGGGGCTGGTGGCGGTGGCTCACCCGCCGCGACACCCCCGCCCCGCCGGCCGGCCCCGGCGCGCGCCCCCACCCGTACACCTACGGCACGGCCGGCCGGGACCCGGGCGACACCGCCCCCGCGCCGACCGTGACCGAGCTGTACCACGCCCACCGGCTGTCCATGGTCCGGCTCGCGGTGCTCCTCGTCGACGACCTGGGCACCGCCGAGGACGTGGTCCAGGACGCCTTCACCGCCCTCTACCGCCGCTACGGGGAGCAGATCGCGGAGGTGGACAACGCCCTCGGCTACCTGCGCACCGCCGTGGTCAACACCGCGCGCTCCGTGCTGCGCCGCCGCCGCACCGCCCGCGCCTGGGTCCCCCCGGTCACGGCCGACGTGCCCTCCGCCGAGGCCTCCGTCGTCCTGGACGAGGCCCACCGCGAGGTCCTGGCGGCGCTGGGCCGGCTGACCCCGCGCCGCCGCCAGGTGCTGGTGCTCCGGTACTGGGCCGACCTCAGCGAGGCGGAGATCGCCGAGACCCTCGGCATCAGCCGGGGCTCGGTGAAGTCGAACGCCAGCCGCGCCCTGGACGCGCTGGAACGGATTCTGGAAGGACGGGTATGACCGCCGAACGCGCCGTGGAGCGCCGGCTCCGGGAGGCCCTGGAGGCGCGGGCCGAGGAGGTGACCGTGCGCTCGCTGCGCCCGGCCGACCCGCCCGGCCCGCACCGCGCGGCGCGCCGGGTCCGGCTGCGCCGCTCGGCCTGGGCCTTCGCGGGGCTGTCCGGGCTGGCGGCGGCGGCCCTGGCCGGCTACCTGGTCCTGGGCCCCGACGAGGCGCCGGTCCGTCCGGTCCCGCCCGCCGCGCCGCCGGAGCTCACCCCGGTCCCGACACCGACCCCGAGCCCGCCGTCGGGCCCGTCGCCCTCGGCGGTGCCGTCGGTGCCGCCGTCGCAGAGCCCGGGCCCCCGCCTGACGCCGACCCCGAGTCCGGCGCCGCCCTCGGGCCGTCCGGCCCGGCCGACTCCGCCGGCCACGCACGGCCCGGCCCAGGGCTCGGCCGTGCCCTCCCGGGCCTCCGGCGGGCCGACGGCGTTTCCGAGCCCGCCGCCCTCGAAGGGGTAGCGGGCGGTCAGAAGGTGATCGTCCGGCCCTCGGCGGAAGCCTGCCGGGCGGTGTAGGCCACGCCGTGCACCTTGAGGCCCGAGGGGTCCAGGAGGGTGATGGTGCCGCCCTGGTCGCCGAGCCGGAAACCGCCGCCCTCGCCGGCGTCGACGGTGAGCGTGGCGCCCGCCCCCAGCTTCCGGGCGGGCAGCGGGAGCGGGTGCCCGCCCTCGTCGGTCAGGCGCCAGCCGGTGAGGTCCAGCGGGACGGCGGAGGTGTTCAGCAGCGTCACGGTCCCCGCCCGCGGCGCCGGTCCGCCCGGGTTGACCAGGGCGGCGATGACCGTCAGGGGTGCCTCGGCGCCGGCCAGCCGCTCCGGGGAGCCGGGGATCGCGTGGCCGGTGACGGGGTCGGTGTGCCACTTCTGGGACTGGAAGGCGAGGAACACCGCGACCCACCGGTCCTCGGCGGGCAGGTGGAAGAGCAGACCGCCGTCCTGCCAGACCCCGTCCTGCGGCTCGAACCCCTTGCTGTTGCCCTGGTTCATGTGGATCTCGTGCACGCCGTCGGAGGGCTGGAAGCCGAACTCCGAGTCCTTCTTGCCGGGCTCGGGGCCGAAGCGGTCCCCGAAGACGTACAGGGCGATGGCGTGGTCCGCGATCGCGCGCTGGACGTAGTGGTCGAACAGGTCGGACAGGTCGTTGTCGACACCCGGGAGGTCCGGGGGCAGCACCCGCATGGCGGCGGGGTCGAAGAGGTTGCCGCGGACGAAGTCGAGGGCCGCGCCGCCCGCCTGGCCGTCCAGGTGCTTCCAGCCGCTGCCCGCCGCCGGGAGCCGCTGCGTCAGCGGATGGCGGAAGTCGTCCACGACCACGTACATCAGCTCGTGCGGCGCGACCTTGGAGCGGACGTTGACGGCGGCCCGGTAGTGGGTTCCGGCGTCGTCGAGGAGGTGCACCTCGTAGTGCGGTGAGTTGGTGCCTCCCTCACGATGCCGTTCGACGGCCCGCGCGGCCAGCACTCCGTAGTTCCCCAGGGGCATGCGCCATCCTCCAACACGCTCGGTTCGCCGGACCGCTCCTCAGCCTCGCAGCCGGGCCGCGCGCGCCGTAAGCCGCCGACCGGACGAAAGCCCGGCGGCGGGCGGGCGCGCAGGCCCGCTAGGCGCGCAGGTTCTCGACCGCGGTGACCAGCGGGGCCAGCTCCGGGCGGCCGGCCGCCTCGTCGAGGGCCTCGCGCAGGGCGGCGGCGTTGGTGGGACGGGCCTGGGCCAGGAGGTCCAGGCCCGCCTGGCTGACGTCGGTGTAGATGCCGCGCCGGTCGGTGTCGCACAGGTAGCGGTTGAGCAGGCCGCGGTCCTCCAGCCGGCTGACCAGCCGGGTCGTCGCGCTCTGGCTGAGCACCACGGACTCGGCGACCTGGTGCATCCGCAGGTGGCCGCCCGGACCGTCGTGCTGGCGGCTGAGCACGTCCAGCAGGGAGTACTCGCGCACGCTCAGCCCGTGGCCCGCCTGGAGGGCCCGCTCCAGGTGCGCCTCGATCCGGCCGTGGAGGAGGGAGAGGGCGCACCAGCCCTGGGCGAGGGGGATCGGGGCGCTGTCCGTGGCCGTCATGGGGTCCTCCGTCGTCAAGCCGTACGCGTACCGCGTGCGCGTGCGCGTACCGCCCAGGATAGGCGACCCGCGCAATAGCCCGCGTTTGCATTTATCCCGCGTCTGCAATTAATGTGGACGACTGTAAACGGCCGACACAAGATCCTGGCCGGTTTCCCCCAACTGTCCCCCCCACCCCGAAAGGCCGCACGTCATGCCTCTCGCGCTCCTCGCCCTCGCCATCGGAGCCTTCGGGATCGGCACCACCGAGTTCGTGATCATGGGCCTGCTACCCGAGGTCGCCGCCGGGTACGGCGTCTCGATCCCGACCGCGGGCCTCCTCGTCACCGGGTACGCCCTCGGCGTCGTCCTCGGGGCCCCGGTGATGACCGTCCTCGGCACGCGCGTCCCCCGCAAGCGGATGCTGATGCTGCTCATGGCCCTGTTCGTCGCCGGCAACGTGCTCTCCGCGCTCGCCCCCGCCTTCGGGGTGATGCTCGCGGGCCGGGTCGTCGCCTCCCTCGCCCACGGAGCCTTCTTCGGGATCGGGGCGGTCGTCGCCGCCGGACTCGTGGCGCCCGAGCGCAAGGCCGGAGCCATCGCCATGATGTTCACCGGCCTGACCGTGGCCAACGTGGTCGGCGTCCCGCTCGGCACCCTCGTCGGCCAGCACCTCGGCTGGCGCGTCACCTTCCTGGTCGTCGCCGCCCTCGGCGTCCTCGGCCTGCTCGGCATCGCCCGCCTGGTCCCCGAACTGCCCCGCCCCGAGGGCGTACGGATCCGCCACGAACTGGCCGCCTTCCGCAACGTCCAGGTGCTGCTGGCCATGGCCATGACCGTCCTCGGCTTCGGCGGCGTCTTCGCGGCGATCACCTACATCACCCCGATGCTCACGAACGTCGCCGGCTTCGCCGACACCTCCGTCACCTGGCTGCTGGTCCTCTTCGGCCTGGGCATGGTCGCCGGCAACCTCGTCGGGGGCCGCTTCGCCGACCGGGCCCTGATGCCGATGCTGTACGTCTCCCTCGGCGCCCTGTCCCTGGTCCTGGCCGCCTTCACCCTCACCGCCCACAGCAAGGCGGGCGCCGCCGTCACCGTCGCCCTCATCGGCGCCCTCGGCTTCGCGACCGTCCCGCCGCTGCAGAAGCGGGTCCTCGACCAGGCCTCCGGAGCCCCCACGCTGGCCTCCGCCGTCAACATCGGCGCCTTCAACCTGGGCAACGCCCTCGCCGCCTGGCTCGGCGGCCTGGTCATCAGCGCCGGCTTCGGCTGGACCGCACCCAACTGGGTCGGTGCCGCCCTCGCCGCCTCCGCCCTGGTCCTGGCCCTCGTCTCCGGCGCGCTGGAACGCCGTACGCACCGCCGCGCGGCGGCCGGGAGCCGCGTCGTAGCGGCCGGAGCCCCCTCGGCCACCCCCGCACCCGCCCACCACTGACCCGCACGATCCCCGGAATCCCCCGGATCCCCCCGGATCCCCCTTCGATCCCCCCGCAACAGGAGCGCACCGCAATGTCCCGTACCACCACCCGGACCGCCATCTCCCCGCTGACCACCGAGGACGCCGAACTGCTCGTCACCGCGGCCCGCACCGCCGCCGAGGCGGCCGGGGTCGCCGTCAGCGTCACCGTCCTGGACGCGGGCGGCCACCCGCTGGCCTTCCGCCGCGACGACCGGGCCGTCCTGATCTCCGGCGAGACCAGCACCCGCAAGGCCTACACGGCCCTCCAGCTCAACGCCCCCACCGCCGCCCTGACCGAGGCCGTCCTGCCCGGCGGCCCCTTCCACTCCCTGCCCACCGCCCTCGACCGGCCGCTGCTGTTCATCGCGGGCGGCCTCCCGGTCCACCGCGACGGCCACCTCGTCGGAGCCGTGGGCATCGGCGGCGGCGCCCCCGAGCAGGACCACGGCTTCGGCGAGGCCGCCCTGGAGGTCCTGTCCCGCGCCCTCGCCTGACTCCGCCGGGCCCGGGGCATCCCCCCTCCGCTCCGGGTCGCGCACACGGCTCCCCCGTGCCAACTTGGTACGGGGGACCGGTGCATCATGCGGAAGACGAACAGAAGGCTCCGAAGAGGACGGACCATCGCGACGGCAGCGGCCGCCGCCCTGGTCTCCTTCGCCGTACCGGCGTGCTCCGCCGGGGCCGAGGAGCACGGCGCCGCTCCCAGCACCACCGCCCCGCGGGGCGCCACGAGCCCGGCCGCCGGCACCTCCGCCACCCCGACCCCGCCGCCGGCCTCCTCGTACCCGCTGTCCACCGCCCCGCGCACCGTCCCGTCCGTACGGGAGCACACGCCCGCCCAGGGCCCCGGCTGGAAGCCCACCCCCGCCGCGCGGGTCCTCGTCGCACCGGCCGACAGCGCCGCCCTCGCCGACGAGGGCCGGCTGCTGGCCGGTGAACTCCACCTCGGGTACGCCGAATCGGACCAGCAGGGGCCCGGCGACGTACGGCTCGCCCTCGGCGCGAAGGGCTCCGGCCCGCCCGAGTCGTACACCCTCACCGTCGAAGGCGGCCGGGTCACCGTCACCGGCCCCGACGAGGCGGGCGTCTTCTACGGCACGCGCACCCTCAAACAGGAGATACGCGGCGCCGGTTCGGCCCCCGAGGGCACGGTGAAGGACGCCCCGGCCAAACCGCAGCGCGGGCTCAACCTCGACATCGCCCGCAAGAACTTCACCCCCGCCTGGATAGAGGACCGGCTGCGCGAGATGGCCGACCTCAAACTCAACCAGCTCGGCCTGCACTTCTCCGACGACCAGGCCTTCCGGATCGAGTCGGACACCCACCCCGAGATCGTCTCCACCCCGCACCTCACCAAGGTCGACGTACGGGAGATCACCGCCCTCGCCGCCCGGCTGCACATCGCGGTCGTCCCCGAGATCGACTCGCCCGGCCACCTCGGCGCCGTCCTGCGCGCCCACCCGGAGCTCCAGCTGCGCGACGCGGCGGGCCGGGCCGTCAAGGGAGCGGTGGACATATCCAACCCGGCGTCGGCGAAGCTGGTGGACGACCTGCTGCGCGAGTTCCTGCCGCTGTTCCCCGCCGGGTTCTGGCACCTGGGCGCCGACGAGTACCAGGCACTCGTCGTCAGTGACCCGCAGGCCTCCTTCCCGCAGCTCGCGAAGGCCGCGCGGGCCCGCTACGGGGCCACGGCCCGGGTACGGGACCTGGCGACCGGCTGGCTGAACGACCGGGCGGCGGTGGTCCGTCCCTCGGGCAAGGCCCTCAAGGCGTGGAACGACGGGATCTTCAAGGGCGGGGTCGCCCAGGCCGCCCCGGACATCCAGGCCGAGTACTGGACCGGCAAGGAGAACGGAGTCCGGCCCCCGGCGGAGTACCTGGCCGCCGGCCGCAAGGTGGTCAACCTCAACGACGAGTACCTCTACTACGTGCTCGGCGAGCCGAACCAGTTCACCTACCCCACCGGCAGGCGGATCTACGAACAGTGGACCCCGCTCGTCCTGCACGGCACCGCCGCCGTCCCGGCCTCGTACGACGCCCAGATCCTCGGCGCCCGCCTCGCCGTCTGGTGCGACCTGGCCGCCTCGCAGACCCCGGCCCAGGTGGCCGCCGGCATCCGGATGCCCCTGGCCGCGCTCTCCCAGAAGCTCTGGGACCCGCGCCCGCCGCAGGCGCCCTGGACCGGGTTCCAGGCCCTCGCCCAGCGGCTGGCCCCCTGACCGGCGCCCGCTGAGCGGTCACGCGCGTCCGGCGCGCGGGGCCGGAGGTCCGCGCTCCGCAACAAGCCGATCCCGGCCCGGTGACGAATCCCTTCCGGCCGTCGCCCGGCCGGATCCCGGCGGCTACGGTCTGCGCGACGGCGGAACTCGCAGAGGGAGCGGACCATGAGAGCGGTACGGGGGCAGACGGCCATGGCCGTCCTCGCGGTGTGCGGGATGCTGGCGCTGAGCGCCTGTCAGAACGGTGACGACCCGGCCGCCGCGCCGGACGCCAAGCCCAGCGCGGCCGCACCGGCGGGGCCCACCGCCACGACCGCCGTGCCGGCCCCCTCGAAGACCGGGGCGGCGCCCAAGCCCTCGCCTACCGCCACCCCGCCGGGGAAGGTACCGCCCACGCCGGCCCCGCCCTCCGGGACACCCTGCGGCCCGGACGGCAGGAAGCCTGTCGCGCCCGACACGATCGCCGTGCAGCGCTACACGCCCGAGGGCGGTATGACCAGCCTCATCGTCCAGCACGGCACGTACGGCTGCCCCGGTCGCTTCGAACCGGCGGGCCCGTGGACGTACATCCCGATCTCGGAGACCGCCGAGATCACCGCGACGGCGCCGATCCTGCCCTCGGAGGTGATGGGCAAGCCCATCTCCACCAGCGAGCTGACCGGCTGGCTGGACACCCACCCGGACAAGGGCCTCCCCTTCCGCTACCACCTGAACGCGGAAGGGGTCATCGACACCCTCAACGAGATCTACGTCAAGTAGCCGCCGAGCCCACCGGGGCGTCTACCAGATGGAGTTGACCCACTCCGGGTGGTCGATGAACGGGTTGCGGTTGTGCTGGTAGGTGTCGAAGATGACCTGGTTGCGCCGCTTCTCGAAGGCGTCCGGCGGGTCCATCTGGTTCCACTGCTTCAGCAGGCTGATCCGGCCGAAGAGGGGCGCCGTGCCGTTGTTGACCTTGTCGTTCATCTCCAGGTCGGGGAAGCCGTCGCCGCCCTCGTAGCGCACGGCCATGTAGAGCAGCATGCGCGCGACGTCGCCCTTGACCGCGTCCCGCGGTTCGAAGGAGTCGGCGTCGGTGTAGCTGCCGGGGGCCTCGGCGACCGGGCTGCCGCCCATGTCGAAGTCCTTGTTGCCGCGGGTGCTGTTGACCGTGACGTCCTCGGGACGCAGGTGGTGCAGGTCGGTGCCGGGGCCGGTGGCCGTGCCGAAGTCGCCGTGGCTCTTGGCCCAGACGTGCTCGCGGTTCCAGTCGTCGACGCCGCCGCCGTTGGTGTTCTTGGACTGGGAGCGGCCCGAGTACACCAGGATGACGTTGTTCGGGTTGGCGGGGTCCTGGTCGGTGACCTTCAGGGCGTTCCACACGCCGTCGTACGTCACCGTGGACTGGTTCTTGATGATGTCGTGCAGCGCCGTCTTCAGCGCGGCGCCGGTCTTGCCCGCGGCGGGCGCGTAGTAGTCGTCGACGCTGGTCGCGGCGGCCGCGGCGCGGGGAGCCGCCGCCGTCCGCTGGGGGCCCGCCGTGGCGGTGGCCGGTATGAGGAACAGCGCGGCGGCCGCGAGACCGGCGGCCCAGGGGGCCGTACGGGAGATTCTCATGACGTGGGGGATACCTCTCCACAAGCACCGTCCCCGCCCTGGCAGTTGGCGGGGTGTCGGGTGGCGAAGCGAGGCTCACATTGTCATGTATCGAACAGGTTAAAACCATGTGTCGGACAGGCGCGCGGCGGGGTTTCCCGGATCGCGGCGCTGGGCACGGTAGGCGGTGCCCCGAACGGCCCGGCCGGCCGTCGACAGCGCCCCCCTGGAGCAGCCCATGCCAGTGAAGATCCTCATCGTGACCGGCGACGCCGCGGAGTCCCTGGAGGTCCTCTACCCCTACCAGCGGCTCCGGGAGGAGGGGTACGAGGTCCACATCGCGGCCCCCGCGCGCAAGAAGCTGCGCTTCGTCGTACACGACTTCGAGGAGGGCTTCGACACCTACACCGAGAAGCCCGGCTACACCTGGCCCGCCGACCTCGCCTTCGCCGAGGTGGTCCCCGAGGAGTACGCGGCCGTGGTCGTCCCCGGCGGGCGCGCCCCGGAGTACCTGCGCAACGACCCCGAGGTGCGCCGGATCCTGGCCGCCTTCGCCGGGGCCGACAAGCCCATCGCCCAGATCTGCCACGGCCCGCTGATCACCGCCGCGAGCGGGGCCCTCGGCGGGCGGACGGTCACCGCGTATCCGGCGCTCGAACTCGACATGCGGGCCGCCGGCGCCGAGTTCCGGGACTCCGAGGCCGTGGTCGACGGCACCCTGGTCTCCGCCAGGGCCTGGCCCGACCACTCCGCCTGGATGCGGGAGTTCCTGACGGTGCTGCGCGCCAAGGCGCCGCTGGCGTAGGCGCGCGGGCAGGCGCGAGGGGCCCCGCCGGATCCGGCGGGGCCCCTCGCGCCTGGGTGTCAGCTGCCCGTGGTGACGCGCGGGGCCGGTTCGTACTTGTAGTTCGCCTGGCCGAAGTTCTTCTTCACGGCCGCCTCCCAGGAGCCGTCCGAGACCATCTTGGTGAGCGCCGCGTTGATCTTCTTCTGGAGCGCGGAGTCGCCCTTCTTGAGGCCGATGCCGTAGTTCTCGTTGCTCAGGTTCAGCCCGACCAGCTTGAACTTGCCCTCGTTGCCCTTGCGGGCCGCGTACCCGGCGAGGATGGAGTTGTCGGTGGTCATGGCGTCCACCAGGTTGTCCTGGAGGGCGACCAGGCACTCCGAGTACCCGCCGAGCTCCAGCACGCCCGCCTTCGGGGCCAGCTTGCTGCGCACGTTCTCCGCGGAGGTGGAGCCGCTCACCGAGCACAGCCGCTTGGTGTTGAGGTCCTCGGGCTTGGTGATCGTGTTGTCGTCGGCGCGGACCAGCAGGTCCTGGTGGGCGACGAAGTAGGGGCCCGCGAAGTCGACCTGGGCGCGGCGCTTGTCGTTGATCGTGTAGCTGGCCGCGACGAACTTGACCTCGTTGTACTGGATCAGCAGTTCCCGGTCGTTGCTGTAGACCTGCTTGAACTCGATCTCGTTCGCCTTGTACCCGAGCTCCTTGGCGACGTACGTGGCCACGTCGACGTCGAAGCCGGTGAACGTGCCGTCGGGCTCGCGCATGCCGATGCCCGGCTGGTCGAACTTGATGCCGACCGAGATCGGTTCCTTCTTGGCTTCACCGCCACAGCCGGAGGCGGTGGCGGCGAGGGCGATCACTGCGGCGACCGCGCCGGCCTTGGGAACCTTCATGTGCTGCTCTTTCCTGGGGGAACGCGGAACCACGGGGAAGCTCGCGGAAGCGTGGGGGGACGTGCGGAACCGCGGAGGCGCGAGGGCACGTGTATGAGGAAGCTAGGAGGGTGACGGGCGCAGCGTCACTGCATCTGAGGAAAACTTGAGGATAACGATCCGGTTCCGCCGCAGATCCTGCGGCGGAACCGGATCGGAGCCGAAGAAGGGGGCCGGTGTATGGCAGCGGGCGGGACGACGGGCGCGGCGCGGGTCGAGGGGAACACCCTGTTGCTCGGCGACGGGGTGCGTATCAGGTTCATTCGGACACTTCGCCTCCCGGAGTCGGGGACCCACGCGCTCCCGCCGGGGCTCGGGGAGTTCCCGCTGCGCCGGGTCGAGGACTATCCGGACACGGTCCCCGCGGAGTGGCGGGCCAAGGGCGGCGTGATGCTGCCGGTGTACCTGCGCGAGGCGATGTGGCTGGCCTTCGGCGGCTCGACGGAGCCGGCCGCGCTGCAGGTCGGGGTCGGCAAGGTGTGCGCCGTCTCGGGCAGGCCGTGGACGGGTCGGCTGGCGCGCGACCCGCAGAACTACGTGGTGCTGCCCCGTCAGCCCTGGCTCGACGGGATCAACTCGGGCGACGGGACGGTCCGCCAGTTCGTCGCCGTCCCGCTCGGCCTCGGCGCCACCGTCGAGGGACAGGTCACCGGCGAGGAAACCACGGGCGGGGTGCAGCTCCAGGCGTTCCCGCTGGAGCCGGACGCCCTGGCCGCCTGGCGCGAAGCCAACCGCCCGCGCCCCGACCGCCCCCGCTTCGGCGGGGCGCCGCCCGCGCCCGGATCGGCGCCCGACGCCTACGGGGCCGCGCCGACCGGCGGCTACGGGTTCCCGCCGCCCGCGCCGATGGCGATGGCCGCCCCGGGCGCCGCGCCGGCCCCGCCCCCCGCCCGGCGGCCCGCCGCCCCGGCGATGGGGCTCGGCGTCGGCGGGTCGATGCGCCAGGAGGTGTACCGCGACGACCGGAAGCCCTCCGCCTGGGCGGACACCCCGGCCGCACGGGTCTTCGTCCACCTGGTCACGCCGCCCGAGTGGCGCCGCATCACGGGCGAGGACGCCCCGCCCTCGCCCGTGGACCGGGCCGTCTACAGCAAGGCGGGGCTGCCCTGGTACGACTACTACGACGAAAGCGGAACCGACCTGCCGGCCGCCGGACCGCTGGAGCAGGTCAAGCCGGTGGGCGACTGGCTCGGCGAGGACCACACGCCCTGGGCGCCCCCGGCGCCGGGCCAGGTCAAGCACCTCGGCAACGCGCCGCGTCCCGGTGACCCGGTGCAGGACGGCGACTGGTAGCCGAGCGGCGGAGCGGCCGGACAATTCAAACTGGTGATCGATTTTCGGCCGTCCGGCCGCTATGATCACCGCAGCAAGGCCGTAGCGCAGAGGTCGTCGCGCCCAAGCATCGAGCTGGAGGACGTCGGTTCGAATCCGACCGGTCTTGCGCCTCTCTTTCCCGCCATGACGGCACGGCGCGCACCGCCGTGCCGTCATGGCGGTCGTACCCCAAGTTGCTCGGTCGCCGGAAGCCGGCGAAGGAACCGGTGGAGTGGTGATGACACGGCCGACGCCCGTACGGTGCCCCGCGATCGAGCACCCGGACCTGCCGCTCGCCGACCCGGCGGCCCTGGACCCGCTGCTCGCCCGCCTCGCACAGGACCACCCCGTCGAGACCGACGAGACCTTCCCCCTCGGCACCCTGCGCGCCGACGGCCGCGTCGACCTGTGCAAGCAGGGCCTCGGCCCCGCCGGAGCCGCCCGGCTGCTGCCCGCGGCCACCGCCTCCCCGCACGCCGCGCACCTCCTGCTCGGCACCAACTCCATCGCCGACGAGGGCGCCCGCACCCTCGCCGCCGCCCTCACCGCGGCCGGCCCCCAGCACGGGCTGCACACCCTCTACCTCGGCTGCAACCGCATCGGCCCCGACGGCCTCCTCGCCCTCGCCGCGGCCCTCGCCGAGGACACCGGCGTCCGCGCCCTCTGGCTCAAGCGGAACCCGCTGCACGAGGACGGCGCCCGGACCCTCGCCGCCCTGCTGCGCCGCAACACCGCGCTGCGCACCCTCGACCTGGTCAACACCGGCGTCACCGCCGACGGCGTACGCCTCCTCCTGGACGCCCTGCGCACCCGCGAGACCCCCCTGGAGCGGATCTACCTCGGCGGCAACGGCCTCACCGCCGAAGCGGCCCCGCTGCTCGCCGCCCTGATCCGCGACGCCGGGGTCCGCGAGCTGTACGTCCCCGCCAACCACCTCGGCGACGAGGGCGCCGCGGTCCTCGCGGCCGCCGCCGCCGCAGCCGGCCCCGCCCGCCCGGTGCGCCTGGGCCTGGGCGGCAACGGCATCGGCGTGGCCGGAGCCCGCGCCCTGGCCGACGCCCTCGGCGGAATCGAGTCCCTCGACCTCGGCCGGGTCCTGTCGGAGCGCAGCCTCGGCTCCACCGGCAACGCCACCGGCGACGAGGGCGCGTACGCCCTGGCCGACGCCCTGCCCGGCAGCCCGCTTCGCCGCCTCGAACTGCGCCACACCGGCATCACCGGCCGCGGCGCGAAGCGCCTGCTGGCCGCCCTGCCCGAGGACAGCCCCCTGGAACACGTCGGCCTCGGCCCCGGCACCCCCCGCCGCCTCAAGCGCTCCTTCGCCGAGCGGCTGCCCCCCGCCCGTCCCGGCCACCCCGACCTGCGGGCGATCGGCAGCGTGTACCGGTGAGCGCGGCCGGCGAGCGCCCCCTCGCAGACCTGCCGCCCGGCGCCCTGCCCGACGCGGACGCCGCCTCCTGGCAGCGCGTCCGCCGCTACGCCGTACCCCGCTGGATGATCGAGCGGTCCGGCGCGCACCGCCAGGCCGGGGACTGGCGCGCCGCCTGCGCGGCCGCCGGCGTCGAGGTCGCCTTCGACCTGCCCGCGCCGGCCGCCGCGTACGGACCGGCCGTCGCCGCGGCGGTGGAGGAGGACCTGCTCCACCTCGTCCCCGACCTGGTGCGCTGGCACCTGCCCCGGGTGCTCGGCGGCCGCAGCGTGCTGGCCCCCAGCCGCCGCGTCGTCCTGGCCCGCTACGGCCGGGACGACGATGCCCCCGCCCTGTACGTCACCACC
Organism: Streptomyces sp. NPDC001594; assembly: GCF_042893675.1. NCBI lineage: Bacteria > Bacillati > Actinomycetota > Actinomycetes > Kitasatosporales > Streptomycetaceae > Streptomyces > Streptomyces sp. NPDC001594. The sequence continues at coordinate 154,698 of NZ_JBIAVB010000005.1, forward strand.
CGCGGCATGGTCGACGGCCCGCAGCGGCTGCGGCTGCACTGCACGCCGGTCGACCCGGCGCGCAAGCACCACGCCTACGGGGGCTGGATCACCGAGGACTGGACCCTGGCCCGCTGGTTCTGGGACTCCCGGCACACCGCCGCACTCCGCTCCAGTGCCGGGCCCGCCGGCCGCCTCCCCTTCTTCCACGCCGACGGCACCCCGCTCGGCGCCGACGCGCTGCCCTCCGCCGAGCCCGCCCCCGGCGACCGCGCCGCCCGCACGGAGTGGGCCGCCGAGCTCTACCGGCGCGGTGACCTGGAGGGCGCCTTCGCCACGGCCGGGATCGAGCTGGACCTGTCCCCCTTCGAGCGGCGCGGCCACCTCTACCCCAGTCACGACGCCCGGGAGGCGCTGGAATCGACTCCGCTGGAGCCGGTCCGGCTGGCCGAGGAGTTCCGCCGCCTGACGGCGGCCGGCGCGGGGGAGCGGTTCCGCTTCTCCCCGCACTGGCGCGCCCTGCTCCTGCTGGAGCCCGCGGCGGGGAGCGGCCTGCGGCTGCGGCTCGTCGACCCCCAGGCGGTGGGCGACGTCACCCGGCTGCCCGGCTACGTCTGGCAGCCGCTGCCCGCCCCGTACCTGGTGCGCTCCGGCCGGACCGCCCCGCACGAACTCCATCCGCTCGTCGCCGGGGCGCTGTTCCCCGGAGCCGGCCCGGCCTCGGGACCGCCCGGCCCCGCTCTGCCCCGGCCCGTGCGGGTGCGCTGCGCCGGAGCGTGGCACGAGGTGCGTTCGCGCGGCGGCGTACTCGAACTCCCGCACACCGCCGAGGAGCAGCAGCGCGAGCGCGCCATGCGCGCCTTCGGCGGGGCCATCGCGGGCTGCTTCGCCGTGCGCGAGGCCTGGAGCACCGGCGCGGGCCGCCTCCCGCGCGCCCTGCGGGCCGAGCGGCGCGAGCTGTTCGAGCGCGTCCAGCACGGCGACACCCCCGGCGTCCTCGCGCTCCTCGACGCGGGCCTCGACCCCCGGGCGCGCAACGGGCGCGGCCAGGGCCTGCTGCACCTGCTGCCCTTCGTACGCCACGAGGAGTTGCTGCCCCGGCTCCTGGAGGCCGGACTCGACCTGGAGCAGCAGGACGACTCCCGCCGCACCCCGCTCCAGTGCGCCGTCCAGAACGGCGGCACCGCCGCCCTGGTCCGCGCCCTCCTCGCGGCCGGCTCCCGCACCGACGTGGTCGACGACATGGACCTGTCGCTGGCCCAGGTGGTGCGCCGCTACAAGCGGGCCGACCTCTCCTTCCTCAAGCGGCTGGTGGAGGAACGCCACCCCGACCTCGGCTCCGGCGAGTACGACGAGTTCATGGACGAGCGCGAGGAGTGGGAAGAGGACGAGGAGTACGACGACCACGACGGCTACGCGGCCATCGGCGACCCCACGGGTCCCGTCGGCGGCGGGGCAGGGGAAGCATGACCACCGCACCGACGCGGCCCGCGCCCGCGCTGGCCGCCGCCGACGCCCTCAACGCCCGGCTCGGCGCCACCCGTACCGAACCCGCCGCCAACCCCCAGCTGGAGGCCCTGGCCCTCGCGGTGACGGCCAATCAGCCCGTCCTGCTGTGGGGCGAGCCCGGCATCGGCAAGTCGGCCGGCATGGAGCGGCTCGCGGCCGCCCTCGGGGTCCGGCTGGAGACCGTCATCGCCAGCGTCCACGAGCCCTCCGACTTCGCCGGGCTGCCCATCGTCGGCGACGACCCCGCCACCACCGGCGTGCCCATGGCTCCGCCGGACTGGGCGGTGCGCCTGGCCCGCACCGGGCACGGCCTGCTCTTCTTCGACGAGCTGTCCTCCGCCCCGCCTGCCGTCCAGGCCGCGCTCCTGCGCGTGGTCCTCGAACGCCGCGTCGGCAGCCTCGAACTGCCCGCCTCCGTACGCATCGTCGCGGCGGCCAACCCGCCCTCCAGTGCGGCCGACGGCTGGCACCTCAGCCCGCCGCTCGCCAACCGCTTCGTCCACCTCGACTGGACCCACGACGCCCGTACGGTCGCCCGGGGCATGGCCGGCACCTGGCCGGAGACGGCCCTGCCCGCCGTCGACCCCGCCAAGGCCTCCGGCGCGGCCGCCCGCGCCCGCGGCGTGATCTCCGGCTTCCTCACCGCCCGCCCCGGCCTCGTCCACCACATGCCCAACGACGCCGAGGGCCGCGGCCGCGCCTGGCCCTCCCCGCGCACCTGGGAGATGGCCCTGCGCCTGCTGGCCACCGGCTACGCGGCCGGCGCCGGCCGGGAGGCGCTGTCCGCCGCGCTCACCGGCGCCGTCGGCGACGGCGCGGGCCTCGAACTGCTGGCCTACCTGGAGCACCTCGACCTCCCCGACCCGGAGAAGGTGCTGGCCGACCCCGACGCCTTCGCCCTGCCCGAGCGCGGCGACCGCCAGCTGGCCTGCCTCATCGCGGTCGTGGCCGCCGTCCAGGGCGAGCCCACCCGGCCCCGCTGGGAGGCGGGCTGGACGGTGCTGGCGAAGGCCGTCGACGCGGGCGTGCCCGACGTGGCCGCGCGGGCCGCCGCCGACCTGGCCGCGATGCGCGACCTGTCCTGGCCCGTACCCGCCGGGATCGACGCCTTCGTGGAACTGCTCCAGCTGGCCGGGGCCCTGCCCGGCGCCCGCTGACCGTGGACCGCCCCCTGGACCGGGCCAAGCTGCTCGCCGCCCGTTACGCTGCGGCCGAATCCCGGCCCTACCTGGCCTCCGCCCTGTACGCGCTGACCGTCGTTCCCTCCCCGGGGCCGACGGGGGTGGCCACGATGGGCGTCGACCGGCACTGGCGCTGCTACGTCTCGCCCGCGTTCGTGGAGCGGACGCCCGTGCCACAGCTGGCCGGCGTGTGGATCCACGAGGTCGCCCACCTGCTGCGCGACCACCACGGCCGGGCCGACCGCCTCCCCGCCGCCGACCAGGGCGATCCAGTGCGGATCAACATCGCCCAGGACTGCGAGATCAACGACGACCTCCTCGCCGACGGGCTCGCGCTGCCCGAGGGCAGGATGGAATTGGCCCGCTTCGGCCTCCCCGCGGGCGGGCTGTTCGAGGGCTACCTGCCCGCCATCCCGCACACGCCGCCGCACGCGCACGTGGACTGCGGCTCGGGAGCGCACGGCGTCCCCGCGCCCTGGGAACTCGGCGCGGCCGACGGCGCCGCCCGGATCGGCCCGACGGAGGCGCAGGCCCTGCGCCGGACCACCGCGCAGGCCGTCCGCGCCCACCGGCGCGGCCGGGGCCGCGGCAGCGTCCCGGGTGGCTGGGAGCGCTGGGCGGAACAGGTGCTGGAGCCCGTCGTCGACTGGCGGCGCGCCCTCACCGGGGCGGTACGGGAGGCCGCGGCCTGGGCGGGCGGCGCCGTCGACTACACCTACCGCCGCCCGTCGCGCCGCACCCCCGCGCTGGGCGGCCGGGTGGTGCTGCCGAGCCTGCGCCGGCCGCTGCCCCGGGTCGCGATCGTCGTCGACACCTCCGGTTCCATGGGGGACGAGGAACTCGCCGCCGCGCTGGGCGAGGTGACCGGGGTGCTGCGGGAGGTCGGCGTCGGCGGCAACCGGGTCGCTGTCCTCGCCTGCGACGCCGACGTACAGGCCGTCAACCGGGTCACCAGCGCCCAGCAGGTGACGCTCGCCGGGGGCGGCGGCACCGACATGGGGGTGGGCATCGCGGCCGCGCTGGACGCGCCGGACCGGCCGCAGATCGTCGTGGTCCTGACCGACGGCTTCACCCCCTGGCCGGAGGGCTCGCCGCCCTGCCGGGTGATCGCCGCGCTGATCGGGGCGGACGCCCCGCAGCCGCCGGACTGGGTGGAGACCGTACGGGTGGCCCCGGCGGGCTGACCCGCGAACTGGCCGGTTGTGTACGGTGGTTCCGCCGGTGATCGGCAACCCGTGACAGCATGGCCGGGCCGGACACGCGGGGGACACGGCCCGCGGCGGCCGAGCGGAGGGGGAGTCCGGTGACCGGAGTACGCAAGAGCCTGGCCAAGGTGGAGATATCCCTGCGCTGGGACCCCAGCCCGGCCGGATCGCCCCCGCACGACCTCGACCTGGTCGCCGGGGTCTTCGGGGCCGCCGACCCGCACGGGCAGCCGGTCTACCTCGTGCACTTCGGCAGCCGCGCCCCCGACGGCACGATCACCCTCGACCGGGACAGCCGCGACGGGCGGGGCTTCGGCTGGGACGAGGTGATGACCCTCGAACTGGACCGGCTGGCCCCCGAACTGGTCCGCGTGGTGGTCGGGGTGGTGATCCAGGACCCGGGCCCGGCGGGTACGCCCGGCCGTACGGTCTTCTCCGCCGTCGCGGGCACGGGGCTGCGGATCCGCGAGGGCTACACCGACCTCGCCACCGGCGACTTCACGGAGCTCGCCGGGGCCACGTCTGCCACCGTCGCCGCGTTCACCCGCGACGGCGGGGGCGGCTGGACCCTGGACGCCCGGCCCCGCGGCTTCGACGCGGACCCGCAGGAGTACACCCGGCTGATGGGCGCGGCGGCCTAGGACGATTCCGGACCGGACGGGGCGGCGGTCCCCCTGCTCGGGAGGGCCGCCGACCCGTCCGGGTGGCGCGCTGCCGCCGTCCCCACGAGGCAGCGCGTGGCGGGTCGCCGTCCGGTCATCGTGAACGGCGGCCCACCGGTTCAGGTGGCCGGTCGGTCCCCCGGGCCGATGCCCAGGGCCGGCAGCAGGGCCGCGTCGACGAACCGGACCAGGTAGTCGGCGTCCGCGTAGCGCCCCTCCAGCACCGGCCGGATCCGCAGGACGCCCATCAGCTGCGCCGGCAGGAACTCCACGGCCGGGTGGTCCGCGGCGATCTCGCCCCGTGCCACGGCCCGCTCCACGATCGTGTCGAAGGCCGCCAGCTCCGGCTCGACCAGGGCCTCGCGCAGCGCGCGCTGGAGCTCCTCGTCGCTGAGCACGGCGTTCCCGAGGGCCTGGGTGAGGCGGGTGTCGCGCCCGGAGGTGCCGGCCGCGATCCGGGCCGCCTCGCGCAGGTCGCCCGCCAGGTTCCCGGTGTCCACGTCGGCCAGCGTCCGCTCGCCGCGCCGCGCCCGGCTCGCGCGCAGGGCGGCGGCGACCAGCTGGGGCTTGGTCTTCCACTGCCGGTAGAGCGTCGACTTCCCGCAGCAGGCCCGCGCGGCCACGCCCTCCATGGTGAGGGCCTCGTAGCCGTGCTCGCGCAGCTGGTCCAGGACGGCGTCGTAGAACTCCTGCTCACGCTCCGGGCTGATCTTGGAGCGGCGCGCGGGGGCCTGCGGCGTGGACGTCATGGGCTGCGGCTCTCCTCGTGAGCTCACGGGCGGTGGGTCGTGCTCCCGAGTGTAAGCCCCCGGAGGCTTATCGCTACACCATCGTATCGATACGCCAATGTATCGATACACTGGCGTGTCGATCGGAATCGGTCCGACCGAAGCGACCGCATGCCGCTCCACCCGAAAGAAGTGAGACCGGGGGATGACCTCCCACACCACACCCGGCCGGCCGACCGCCCCCGCGGGCGGGGCCCGGCGCCGGCTCATACGCGAGCTGCTGCTCGTCGCGGGCCTGTTCGCCTTGTACAAGGCGGGCCGGATGCTCTCGACGGGCCGCACCGAAGAGGCCCACCACAACGCCGTCCGGGTCTGGGACGCCGAGCGCGCCCTGCACCTGCCCGGCGAAGGGGCCGTACAGCGGCTGCTGCTCCACTCGGACGCCGCCGTCCACGCCGCGAACACCTACTACGCGGCCGTGCACTTCCCGGCGACCGTGCTCTTCCTGGTCTGGCTGTACCTGCGCCGCCCCGGGCACTACCTGTGGACCCGGCGGGTGCTCGCCGTGCTCACCGGCGCCGCCCTCGCCCTGCACCTGTCCTTCCCGCTCGCCCCGCCGCGGATGCTGGAGGCCGCGCACCTGGTGGACACCGGGCAGGTCTACGGGCCCACCGTCTACCGGGCGGCCCCGGACGCCGACACCATGGCCAACCAGTTCGCGGCCATGCCCTCCCTGCACTTCGGCTGGGCCCTGATGCTGGCCCTCGGGATGATCGCCGCGACCCGCTCCCGGTGGCGGGCCCTGTGGCTGCTGCACCCCCTGGTCACGCTCCTGGTGGTCGTGGGCACCGCCAACCACTACTGGCTCGACGCGATCGTGGCCACCCTCCTCCTGGGCGCGGCCCTCCTGGCCATCCCGCGCCCGCTGTCGGATGCCGCCGCACCCGCCCCGGCCCCGGCAGCCGCGCCGACGGCGGCGCCGCGCCCTGCGGCAGCCGCCCCGGTGCCGGCCGCCGCTCCCGCCGCGGGGGTACCGGTGCCCCCCGACGCGGCCGCCGTCACCACGGGCCGATCCGCACCCGCCCCGTTCCCCGCCCAGGGCCCGTTCCCGGCCCCGGCGGCCCCGATCCAGGCCTCGATCTCGGCCCCGGCCCCGGCCGCAGGCGGCCCGCGGCCGTCGGGCGAGGCCGGGCGGGATGTCGGGGAGCCGGGCCGCGCCGTACCCCTTCCCGTGACCGCCGGAGGCGACCGGTGAACGCCACTCTGCTCGCCGTCGCGCTCTGCCTCGCCTCCGCCGTCACCTACGCGGCCGCCGCCGTCGCCCAGGAACGGCTCGCCCGCCGGGCCGTCGCCCGCTCCGCCCGCGACCTCCTCGGCAACGGCGCCTGGTGGTGGTCGGCCGGGCTGAACGCCGCCGCCGCGCTGCTGCACGCCGCCGCCCTGCGCTACGGACCGCTCACCCTGGTCCAGCCCCTCGGCGCCCTCACCCTCGTGGCCGCCGTCCCGCTCGGGGCGCGCGGCGCCGGCCGACGCGTCGCCGCCACCGAGTGGCGGGGCACCCTGGCCACCGTCGTCGGGCTCGGCCTGCTGCTGCTCCCCGCCTCCGGCCCGGCCCCCGACGACACCCTCAGCGTCGCCGAGGCCCTCACCGTCTCGGGCGCCACCCTGGCCGTGATCGCCCTGCTCACCGCCCGCAAGGACCCCGGCCCCGGCCTGCGGCACGCCACCGCCTCCGGACTGGCCTCCGCCGTGGCCTCCGCCCTGACCCAGACCGTCACCGTCGCGGGCGGCCGCGGCGGCTCCCTGCTCAGCGCCCGGGTGGTCACCGTCGCGCTGCTCGTCGTGGTCTTCGCGGTCGGCGGCATGCTGCTCTCGCAGCGGGCCTACCGGGGCGGCCTCGGCGCCCCGCTCGCCGTGGTCAACCTCTCCAACCCGCTCGCCGCCGCCCTCATCGGCATGGTCCTGCTCGGCGAACGCCTCCACGGCGGAGCCTTCGGCATCGTGCTCGCCGTCGCCGGAGCCCTCGCCGCCGGCCGGGGCGTCCTGCTGCTGACCCGGACCGCGCCCGGCCCCGCCCCGACTGGCGAAAGCCACCCCGTTCCGGTCGGCCACGTGACAGCATGACCACCATGGCCGACCGCTCGTACCTCTCCCTGTGGTCCAGGAACTCCGTGCTGTCCATCGGCTCCGTGGGCTCGGTGCTGTCCGTGGGTTCGGTGGGCAGCGTGCTGTCCGTCGGCTCCCTCGGCTCCGCGCTCTGCGCCGGCTCGGCGGCCTCCTGGCTGAGCGCCGGCTCCGCCTTCTCGGCCCGCTCCGCCCTCTCCCTCTTCTCCTACCGTTCCCGCGGCGGTCTCGCGGTGGCCGGCATCGGCGCCGTGACGGCCGCCGCCCTGATCACCGCACGGCGGCGAACCAGCCGCGGCTGAGAACCGCCGGCCCCGCGCCTGCGTCCTCCTCACCGAAGAGACGCGGAACAACGAGCGGAGTGAACGACCATGGGCATCATCGGCTGGATCGTCCTGGGCCTGCTGGCCGGAGGCATCGCCAAGATCCTGCTGCCCGGCCGGGACCCCGGCGGACTCATCGGAACCACCCTCATCGGCGTCGCGGGCGCCTTCATCGGCGGCTGGCTCTCCGCCACGTTCCTGGACCGCCCCATCCAGAACCACTTCTTCGACCTCGCCACCTGGGGCTCCGCCATCGCGGGCTCCCTCGTCCTGCTCATCGGCTACCGCATCCTCTTCGGCAACTCCCGCGACTGACGGTCACATGGGCATGCCCGGCGCCATGTGCAGCCCCGGCACCAGGCCCGGCACCAGCCCCGGGTTCCAGGGGACGAAGCAGGCGTAGCCGATCAGCGCCACCCCGAGCACCAGGCTGAACGCCTTGCCGTGGCGCCAGACCTTCTCCAGGAAGACGGCGCAGGCCAGAGCGGCCATCCAGACGAGGTTCATCACGCCGACCGCGACCAGGACGGCCATCAGGCCCCAGCAGCAGCCGACGCAGTAGGCGCCGTGGTGGAAACCGGTGCGCAGGTCGCGCAGCGGCCCCGAGCGGTTGCCGAAGTGCAGGAGGAAGCCGAGCGGCGAGCGGCAGTGGCTCAGGCAGCGGTCCTTGAGCGGGGTCACCTGGTACAGCCCTGCCCCGGCCAGCACCAGGGCGCCGACCCACGGCGCGGCGGCCGGTGCCCGGGCCGCGAGCTCGCCACCCGCCCAGGCGGCGCCGAAGGCGGCCAGGCCGAAGGCCTCCCACGCGCAGAGGTATCCGAGGACCAGGCCCGTACTGCGGGCGGCGCGCACCCACCCGGCCGAGCGGGCGCGCAGCGTCCGCAGGTACAGCGAGACGAAGGGCGCGACCGCCGGCAGCATCATCGCGGCCATCATCAGCCCCCACAGGGCCAGGAACCCCCACAGGCCCTGCCCCATGGTGCCCGGCCCCGGCGCCATCCCCGACGCCCCGCGCACCGTCAGGAGCCAGGCCAGCGCCGCCGCCGCGAGCAGGGCCGCCCAGCTCGCCGGGGCGACGGTCCGCCGGGCGAGCGCTGTCGCCATTCAGGCCGCCCAGGAGAACGGTGCCGAGAAGGCGTTCTTCCCTTCGTTCTCGAAGGCGAGGCCGAAGGCGTTCACCCGCGACCTCGTCGCCGTCCCGGCCGCGAGGGTGTCCGCGGGGAAGCCCACCCCGCTGACCCGCACGCCCTTGCCGGTCGAGTCCAGCGGAGACACGAAGTCCTCCACCTCCAGCTCGATCGCGTCGCCGATCCTCACCCGGTGACGCCGGCCGTCGTCGACGTATTCGATCCGGGCGGACTCCAGCCCGAGCATCTCGCCGACCAGCGGGCGCAGCCCCTCCATCGGGCCGCCCCGGCCACCGGAGAAGACCGCCCCGAGCGCCTCCGCCTGCTCCGGCGAGGCCGCCTCGTCCATGAACATGCCCATGCGCCAGTTGCCCTCGCTCATGAGCTTCGGGGTGTCCGCCACGACGGCGACCGTCAGGCCGTCCACGGCGACGTCGTCGATCCGGCCCGCGTCGATGTGGAAGGCCAGGACCACCTGGCAGCGGTCGGCGTCGGCCGGAGCCGACAGGCCCGAGGTGGCGCAGGGGCACACCATGTCACAACCGCAGTTCTCGAAATACGTCCCCTCGATCCGCCATGCCATCGGAAGCTCCTTCCTGAGGCACACCTCTGCGATCCATTCTCCGCTCGCGGCGAACACCGGGCAACGCCCGGCGGAGGCGGCGGCCGCCGTACCGGCCCTCGGGCCGCGCCGCATACGCTGGGCCGCGCACGGCGCGACCCACGAGATACGAGGAGCTCCCCGTCAGATGAGCGTCACCCTCCCCCCGCCACCGCCGGGGGTACCCCCGATCCCCACCGCCGACCTCTACGACGAGCACGGCGAAAGCCTCGGCATCTGCACCACCGCCTTCCGCGCCATCGGCGGCCGCCGCCTCTTCGCCGGACCGGTGCGCACCGTCCGCTGCCACGAGGACAACGCCCTGCTGCGCGAACTCCTCCACACCCCCGGCGACGGCGCGGTCCTCGTCATCGACGGCGGCGGCTCGCTGCGCACCGCACTCGTCGGCGACCTCATCGCCGGCGCCGCGCAGCGCTCCGGCTGGGCCGGACTGATCGTCAACGGCGCGGTCCGCGACAGCGTCGCGCTGGGCGGGCTCGACCTGGGCGTGCAGGCGCTCGGCACCTGCCCCCGCAAGAGCGGCAAGACCGGCGAGGGCGCCGTGGACGAGCCCGTCACCATCGGCGGGGTCACCTTCCGCCCCGGCGACACCGTGTACGCGGACGACGACGGCGTCGTCGTCCTGCCCGCCGGCTGACCCGCCCGGCCCGGGGGCGAGATCGCGCCAGGACCGGACCACCGGGCCTGGCGGCCGGGACCGGGGAGCCGCTTCACTGCGGGCCCATGAGACGACACAGGATCATGGGCCTGCTCGGCGCGCTCACCCTCGCCGCGGGCACCCTGGCCGCCGCCGCCGGACCCGCGGCGGCCACCCCCGCCCCGGTCTCCGCCGGGCCCGCGGACACCCCGCCCGCCGAGTTCGGCACCGACTGGCACGACCCCCTCACCGCCGCCCCGCCCGTCGAACACCCCGGCACCACCTCCTGCCGGGTCACCCTCGCCGAGGCGCAGTTCCGCGACTTCACCCCCTACCGGGGCGAGTACACCCCGCCCGCGGGCTGCGGCCGCGCCGACTGGGCCAAGGTGGTGCTGCGCCTCGACGGCAAGGTCAAGGGCCGCCAGTACGACCGCCTCGGCCACCTCGCCGTCGGCGGCGTGGAGATCCTGAGCACCTCCACCCCCGAGCCCTCGCCCGAGGGCATCGAGTGGTCCGTGGAGAAGGACGTCACCCGCTACCGCGACACCCTCGCCCGCCCGCAGCCCGTCGAGATGCTCATCGGCAACGTCGTCGACGACACCTACACCGGCGTCATCGACGTCAAGGTCACCCTCACCTTCTACGCCGCCGAGGGCCGCACCCGCCCCGCCCCGGCCCCCGACCGCGTCCTGCCGCTCACCACCCCGGCCGTCACCACCCCGCGCAACACCGAACGGATCCTCGCCGAGGTCTACGCCACCGGCTCCGGCGGCGGCTGCGAGGAGTTCTGGTACCTGACCGTCCCCGACGCGGCGCCCTACTCCTGCAAGGCCGCCGACGGCCCCTACCGCGAGGTCCGCGTCTCCGTCGACGGACAGCTCGCCGGACTGGCCGCCCCCTTCCCGACCGTCTGGACGGGCGGCTGGTCCAACCCCTTCCTCTGGTACGTCACCCCCGGCCCGCACGCCTTCGACGTCCAGCCCGCCGTCTACGACCTCACCCCCTACGCCGCCCTCCTCAACGACGGCCGCCCGCACCGCGTCGAGGTGGCCGTCGCCGGGGTCCCGGCCGGCCAGAGCGGCTGGAGCACCCCCGCCAACCTGCTGCTGTGGCAGGACCGGGGCCGCGAGGTCGTCAGCGGGGCCCTCACCCGCCACGAGGAGACCGCCCCCACCGGCTCCTCCCGCTGGACGCCCGCCGCCCCCGGCGGCGAACACCGCCTGGACACCGACGGCGCCCACCGCCTCACCACCGCCGGGTACCTCGACACCTCCCACGGCCGGGTCACCACCACCGTCACCCGGGCCGTGGGCAACACCTCCGCCCACCGCTGGACCGACGGCGAGAACCGCGACGCCCTCACCGCCTCCTGGAACGACGAGGAGAGCGTCACCCGGGGCGCCACCACCACCCGCACCACCCGCGTCTACACCATGGACGGCGAGACCACCCTCGGCGCCGGCGACCGGCTGCGCACCGTCCTCTCCCTGGGCGACCGCGCCGACACCGTCACCCTGCGCGGCGGGCACCAGACCGGCCGGACCCGCCTGGACGACCGGTACACGGGCGACGCCTCGTACACCGCGAACGTCCCGCGCGACCAGCGCCACGCCGTCGGCACCACCACCGCCCGCTACCAGCTGTACGGGTCCGAAATCGGCGGCGGCTGTTACGACCGTACGGTGTCCACCGCGCAGGGCTTCCTGACGGCGGACCGGCGCCGCTGCTGACACGGGCGCCCTCTACGATGACCGGCCATGGACACGAGTGAGGCCGGCAGACGGCTGGTCGACGGCCGTTTCGAACTGATCGCACCCCTGGGCGCCGGAGGCATGGGAACGGTGTGGCGCGCCCGCGACATCGCCCTGCACCGCGAGGTCGCCCTCAAGGAGGTGCGCCCGCCGGACCCGGCTTCCGAGGCCGCCAACCCCGGGCTCTCCGACCAGATGCGCGAACGGGCCGTGCGCGAGGCCCGGGCCCTGGCCCGCCTCGCGCACCCCGGCGTCGTGACCATCCACCACATCGTGGAGCCCGCGCCCGGCACCGACGGCCACCCGTGGATCGTGATGGAACTGGTCAAGGGCGGCTCCCTGCACGACCGGCTGGCCGACGGCCCCCTGCCGGTCGCCGACGTGCTGCGGCTCGGGCTCGACGTCCTGTCCGCGCTGCGCGCCGCGCACGCCGAGGGGGTCCTGCACCGGGACGTGAAACCGGCCAACGTGCTGCTGCGGCCCGACGGGGCCGCCGTACTCACCGACTTCGGCATCGCCGCCCTGGGCGGGGCCACCGCCCTCACCTCCACCGGGGTCCTGATCGGCTCGCCCGAGTACATCGCCCCCGAACGGGCCCGGGGCGAGGAGGGGCTGGCCGCCTCCGACCTGTGGTCGCTGGGCATGATGCTGTACGTGGCCGCCGAGGGCACCCATCCGCTGCGCCGGGCCACGAGCCTCGCCACCGTCGTCGCCGTCCTCGACGACCCGATCCCGGCCCCGGTGCGCTCCGGCCCGCTGGGCCCCGTACTGGAACGGCTGCTCGTCCGCGACCCGGCCGTACGCCCCGACGGCGCCGCACTGGAAGCCCTGCTCCGCGCCGCGAGCACCGCTCTCACCTCCGGCGGGAGCCCGGCCGCCCCCGGCGCCCCGGCGGCCCCGCCCGCGTACGCGCCCCCGCCGTACGACACCCGGCCCTTCGCCCCCGGCGGCGGCTCCCCCTACGGCGTCACGGCCCCCGTCACCCCGGCCCGCGGCCGCCGCCGCCCGGTTCTGATCGGCGCCCTCCTCGCCGTCGCCCTCACCGGCGGCGCCATCGGCCTCGTCCAGGCGTTCCCCGGCGGCGGTTCCGGCGCCACGGGCACCCACGCCGATGGCCCCACCACCGGAGCCCCCGCCACCACCGGCGGCGCGGCCCCCGGCAGCGGCGCCAGGGCCACCCCGGCGACCGTGCCCTCCGGCCGGCCGAGCAGCCCCGCCGCCGCTGCCAAGGGCAGCCTGCTCACCCCCGCCAACGTCCGCACGGCGCTCGACGCCTTCAAACAGCAGACCGGGACCACCGCCTTCGTGGAGATGACCGTCTACGAGGGGTACGTGCTCGCCTCCGTCCCCACCGCCCCCGGCGCGGACACCTACGACCGCTACGAGTACCGCGACGGCCAGGTCAAGCGCGACGGCCCCGGCGGCCGGATCGACGACGCCAAGGCACTCATCGACATGGCGGCCGTCAACTGGGACGCCCTGCCCGGCCTCCTCGACAAGGCCCAGCAGGAACTCGGCGTGACCAAGCCGACCTCCCGCTACGTCATCGTCGAACCCTGGCTGTTCGACGGCGGATCCACCTCCGTGCGGCCCTACCTCAACGACGAGTACGGCCGCGGCGGCTACCTGTACGCCGACGCCCAGGGCAACGTCAAGAAGGTCTACCGCTCCTGACATCGTGTCCCCGTACCGCCGCACCCGGTACGCGGACGTTTCAAGGGAGCACGCACACCATGCCCAGCTGGCGCACCACCCTCACCCGGGCCGGGATCACCGGCCCCGGGCTTCGGGACGACTACACCCGGGCCGCGCGCACCGTGCTGCGCCGCGACCCCGCCCGCTTCGTCACCCTGCGCCTGCTCGCCGCACCGCCCCTCGTGCCCCGGCTCGCGGCGGGCCTGGCCTTCATGAACCTCGTCGACGACGTGGCCGAGACCGGCACCCCGCGGCAGCGGAGCGCCGGCCTCGCCGAGCTGACCGCCCGCACCACGCGGGCCCTGGAGACCGCCGACAGCCCCGACCCGCTGCTGCGCGCGTACGCCCACGCCGTCCGCTCCAGCGGGCTGCCCGCCCACTGGATCACCCGCTTCCTCGACGGCGCGGCCACCGCCGAGGCCGCCTTCGACGGGTTCGGCACCGAGGAGGACTTCCAGGCCTACCTCGACGCCTACGCCTGGCCCGGGGTCCTGGTCTTCACCGGGCTCCAGTACCCGGGCGGGCCGGACGCGGCGCAGGCCGCCGGCTGGCGCACCTTCGTGGACGCCGCCCAGCGCGTCGACTTCCTCGCCGACCTGGCCGGCGACCTCGCCGAGGGCCGGCTGTGCCTGCCCCGCGCCCGCCTCGCCGAACACTCCGTGACCCGCGCCGACCTCGAAGGCGCCCGAGACACCCCGGCCGTCCGCGCCCTCCTCGCCGCCGAATGCCGGCTCGCCCGCACGGCCCTGACCGCCGCCGACGACGGGATCCTCGACCTCACCGCCCCCGGGCTGCGCCCCGTGGTCGCCGCCATGACCGAGCTGATGGGCCACCAGCTGGCCGCGGTGGAGCGGGCCGGGACGGGCGTCCTGCGCAAGGACGTCGGCTACGGCCTCGCGGCTCCGGCCGGCACCCTGCTGCGCGCACTGCGCCGCCGCCGGGCGTCCTGACACCGGCCGTTGTGACATTCGTACTGCCCAGGACCGTACGGGCGGCTCTGCCACCGGCCCCGTCCCCGTCCCTAACGTGGTGGTCATGACAGAGAAGCTCTCCTCGCCGCCCCTCCTGACGGACGGCGCGGCGGTGGAACGGGAAGCGGGAACGGACATGCGGGACGCGTGCGGGAGCAAGGACGACTGGAAGGCCGACTGGCCCGCCCGCAAGGCCGCCTGGCGCGCGGCGGAGAAGGCCCGCAAGGCGCGCGGCGAGGCCCCCGACTACGGCCGCGGCCCCATGGGCCCGCCCAACGCCTTCACCCTCCTGCCCTGGCTGCTCCTCGGCATGGGCGCCGTCTCCAACCTGGTCCACGGCCAGACCTCCAACCCCTGGATCGGGGCCGTGGGCCTGCTGGCCTTCAACTCCCTCTACGTCACCATCACGTTCCGGGCCTTCGACCAGCACGCCCGGCAGGCCCCCGCCACCCGCTGGTGCCTGGTCGCCCTCGGCGCCGTCACCTGCGCCCTGGCCGGCGCGTACGGGGACAGCTGGCTGCTGTTCTTCCCGCTGTTGGGCCTGGCCGCCGGAGCGGTGATCCGGGGCCGCCGGCTCGGCCAGGTGATGTTCGGGATCAGCGCCCTCGCGGGAATGATCGGCGGACTGCGGGAGGGCTGGGGCGCCATCGGCATCGTCTACGGGACCTTCCTCTCCGGCATGGTCACCGCGGCCATCCTCGCCCTGTCCGAGACGGTGAGGGAACTGCGCGACACCCGCCAGGAGCTGGCCCGGGCCGCCGTGGACCAGGAGCGGCTGCGCTTCTCCCGCGACCTGCACGACCTGCTCGGCCACACCCTGTCGGTGATCGTCGTGAAGTCGGAGGCGGCCCGGCGCATCGCCCCCCGCGACATGGAGGCCGCCATCGGCCAGGTCCGCGACATCGAGACCGTCGGCCGCCAGGCCCTCACCGAGATCCGCGAGGCCGTCACCGGCTACCGCGAGGCCAGCCTGGCCGCCGAACTCGACCGGGCCCGGGGCGCGTTGAGCGCCGCCGGCATCGAGCCCCGGGTGCGCCGGTCCGGTCCCCCGCTGGCCCCGCAGACCGCCGCCCTGCTGGGCTGGGTGGTCCGCGAGGCGGCCACCAACGCCGTCCGCCACAGCGGGGCCGCCGCTTGTGACATCGAGGTGCAGGGCGGCCCGGAACGGGTCCGGCTGGTGATCACCGACGACGGGCGCGGCGTAGGCTCGACCCCGCCGGGCAGCGGACTGACCGGCCTCGGAGAACGCCTCGCGGCCGCGGGCGGCACGCTCACCAGCGGCCCCGTACCGGGCGGCGGCTTCCGGGTCACCGCCGAACTCCCCGTGGAGGCGGCCGCGGAAGGGGACGAGGGGACCGGATGATCAGGCTGCTGCTGGCGGAGGACCAGGGGATGATGCGCGGCGCCCTGGCGCTGCTGCTCGGGCTGGAGGAGGACATCGAGGTGGTGGCGCAGGTGGCCGCCGGGGACGAGATCGTGCCCGCCGCCCTTGAGGCCCGGCCCGACGTGGCCCTCCTGGACATCGAACTCCCGGGGCGCAGCGGCCTCGACGCCGCCGCCGAGCTGCGCACGGCCTGCCCCGGCACCCGGGTGCTGATCCTGACCACGTTCGGCCGCCCCGGCTACCTGCGCCGGGCGATGGAGGCGGGGGCCGCCGGGTTCCTCGTCAAGGACGGGCCGGTGGAGGAGCTGGCCGCCGCGGTCCGCCGGGTGCTGGCGGGGGAGACCGTGATCGACCCCTCGCTCGCGGCGGCCGCGCTCAGCGCGGGCCCCAACCCGCTGACCGCGCGCGAGGCGGACGTGCTGAACGCCGCCGTCGACGGGGCCACGGTCGCCGACATCGCGGCCCGGGTGCACCTGTCGGAGTCGACCGTGCGCAACTACCTCTCGGGCGCCATCGGCAAGACCGGCACGCGCAACCGCATGGAGGCCGTCCGCGCGGCCCGCCGCCAGGGCTGGCTCTGAGGCACGGCCGGGGCGGCGGGGCCGCCTGGGTAGGGTGGGGGCCAGACACCAGACCGTCGAACGGGACGCGGCTGTCCGCCGACGGCGCGGACGGCGCGGACACCGCCGAGAACGAGGAGCAGACGTGAGCGAGCCGGCGTCCATCGCCCTGCAGCAGGAGATCGCCCGGGAGCTGGAGGTCGCCGAGGCCTTCGACGCCGAGCGGGAGATCGAGCGCCGGGTGGCCTTCCTCGCCGAGCGGCTGACCTCGACGGGCCTGCGCTCCCTCGTCCTCGGGATCAGCGGCGGCGTGGACTCCACCACCGCGGGCCGGCTGTGCCAGCTCGCCGTCGAGCGGGCCCGCGCGGCCGGGCACGACGCCCGCTTCTTCGCGATGCGGCTCCCCTACGGGGTCCAGGCCGACGAGCACGACGCCCAGCTCGCCCTGTCCTTCATCCGCGCCGACCAGGTCATGAGCGTGGACATCCGGCCCGCGAGCGACGCCGCCCTGGAGGCCGCACGGGCCGCCGGCGTGGAGTTCCGCGACGCCCACCACCAGGACTTCGTCCACGGCAACATCAAGGCCCGACAGCGCATGATCGCCCAGTACGCGGTGGCCGGCGCCCACGACGGCCTGGTGGTCGGCACCGACCACGCCGCCGAGGCGGTCTCCGGCTTCTTCACCAAGTTCGGCGACGGGGCGGCCGACCTGGTCCCGCTGACCGGCCTGACCAAGCGCCGGGTGCGCGCGGTCGCGGACGCCCTGGGCGCGCCCGCCGAGCTGGTGTGGAAGGTTCCCACCGCCGACCTGGAGACCCTCGACCCGGGCAAGGCCGACGAGGACGCGCTCGGCGTCACCTACGACGACATCGACGACTTCCTGGAGGGCAAGCCGGTCGACGCGCAGGCCTTCGAGACGATCGTCCGCCGCTACCGGCTCACCGACCACAAGCGCCGGCTGCCGATCGCCCCGGGGCACGCCGCGGCTCGGTAGTCGGGGCTCAGTAGGCGCCGTTGACGTTGTCGATCGAGCCGTAGCGGGCGGCCGCGTAGTTGCAGGCGGCCGTGATGTTCGCGACGGGGTCGTAGGAGTCCATCGCCGTGCCCGCCACGTGGTAGGCCCGGAACGTGGGGTCGATCACCTGGAGCAGTCCCTTGGAGGGGATGCCGGCCGCGGCGTTGGAGTCCCAGTTGTTGATGGCGAGGGGGTTGCCGGAGGACTCCCGCATCACGTTGCGGTGGATCCCGGCGTAGGTGCCGGGGATCCCGTGCCTGGCCATGATGTCCAGCGACTGCCGGATCCAGCCGTCCAGGTTGTTCGCGTACGTCTTCACGGCGGCGGGCGCGGCGGCCGGCTGGGCGGCGAGGGCGGTGGCCCGGGCGGCGGCGGCCTTCGCGGCCCCGCCGAGGGTCAGCTTGAGGCCGGGGCGGATGACGGCGGGATTGGCGCCGATGGCTTCGCGATTGGCTTCGTAGAGGGCCTGCCAGCCGCCGCTCACGGAATGCTCCGACGCGATCTTCGCCAGGGTGTCGCCGCCGACCACGGAATAGATCATGGGGGCCGCCGCCTTTTCCGCCGCCGGCTGGGCGGCGGGCTCCGCGGCGGGAAGCGCCAGGGTGTGCGCGGCGGGTGCCGCGGCCGGCTGCGCGACGGCCGCCCCGGCCGTGGTCGAGCTGATCAGGGGGAGGGCGAGGGCCGCTCCGCCCGTGCCGGCGAAGGCCAGCTTACGGGCGATCTTGTGCTGCTTCGGCCGGCGGTGCTTACCCGATGCGGGCATGGCGCATTTCCTCACGTGCGGGTGCGGGGAAGTCCCGGGGTGCGGCCGCATTCGGCACTGGACCACCGGGAATGAGGGTGACCGTAGGCGAGCGTGAGGGGCCGGACAAGACGCGAATTCCCCCCGGAGATCGACTTCCGGCGGACCGCCCGCCAAACGACCTTGGAAAACTTCTCGGGAAATCCGGGTTTCCCTTTCCGGGAAAAGGGAATCGACCCTTCCGGGGAAATTGATGTTGGCCCGGCGGGTGTGGCTCACATCACGGCCCCGCCGGGCCCCTCGCTCCCGTTCTCAATACGGGCAATTCACGGGCCGATGCCGCCGATTGGGGCGAGCCGCGCGAGAGTTTGAAAACCTCCTGAATGTGAATGAATCGGGCGCGCTCCGGTGAGCTCAGAGCGCGGCCAGCTCCTTCAGGGCGGCCGTCACCGCCGCCTCGGACGCCGGCAGCATCGGAAGCCGTACGTCGGGCGTCGGGATCCGGCCCTGCGCGTACAGCACCCCCTTGACCACCCCCGGGTTCGGTTCCGTGAAGAGGGCCGCCGAGAGCCGCGCCAGCCGGTGGCCGAGCTCCCGGGCCCGCGCCGCGTCGCCCTCCCGCCAGGCCCCCGCCAGCTCCGCGAACCGCTCCGTCGCCAGGTGCGCCGACGCCAGGATCCCGCCCCGGGCCCCGAGGGCGAGCAGCGGCGACACGTACACGTCGTCCCCGGCCAGCACCGCGAACCCGTCCGGCAGGTCGCCCAGCAGCGCCACCGTCTCCTGGTCGATCCCGCCGCCCGCGTACTTCACCCCGGCCACCCCGGGCAGCGAGCCCAGCTCCCGCAGCGCGGCCGCGTCCAGCGGCTGCCCCGTCCGGTAGGGGATGTGATAGACGATCAGCGGAACCGGGCTCACGGCGGCCAGCCGCGCGAAGTGCGCCAGCACCCCCGCCGCCGAGGGCCGGACGAACGAGGGGACGGTCACCAGCGCGGCCCCCGCCTCCGGCCACCGTGCCAGCCGCGCCAGCGCGAGCTCGCTCGCCCGGGTCCCGCTCGCCCCCGCCCCCACCGTGAGCGGCGCGCCCCGCTCCCGGCAGACCCGCGCGCAGACCTCGGTGACCAGGCCGCGCTCGTCCTCCTCCAGGGCGGCCGCCTCGGCGGTGGTGCCGAGGGCGACGATCCCGGCGGCGCCCGCGTCGAGCACCTCGTGCGCGAGGGCCTCCAGGGCCCCGGCGGCGACGTCCCCGCCGCGGGTGAAGGGGGTGACGAGGGGGACGTGGATCCCGTCGAGGCCCGGGACCGCCGCCCGGTCCGCCGTGTGTCGCGTGGGCCGCGTGGGCCGCGTGTGCTGCTTGTGCTGAGCGTGCTGCTCCGTGTCCTGTCGCATGCCCCAGAGCCTCGCCCGCCCCGAGCGCCGAATCCAGTTCACATTTCTTACGTGATCCGTAAGCTGAGCCGATGCTCGACGTACGCCGCCTGCGGCTCCTGCGCGAACTCGCCCGACGCGGCACCATCGCGGCCGTGGCCGAAGCCCTCGCCTACAGCCCCTCCGCCGTCTCCCAGCAGCTCGCCGTCCTGGAGCGCGAGGCCGGACTGCCGCTGCTGGAGCGCACCGGCCGCCGGGTCCGGCTCACCCCGGCCGCCCAGAACCTGGTCGGGCACGCCGAGGCGGTCCTGGAGCGGCTCGAACAGGCCGACGCCGACCTCGCCGAGGCCCGCAGCGGCCTCGCCGGGGTGCTGCGCGTCGGGGCCTTCCCCACCGCCACCCGCGCCCTCGTCCCCGCCGCCCTGGTCCACCTGTCCCGGCGCCACCCGGCACTGGAGCCGATGGTCCACGAGACCGACCCGGCGGCGGTCGCGCACGCGCTGCGGGCCGGGGAACTGGACGTGGCCCTGGTCCACGAGTACGACTTCGTCCCCGCGCCCGCCGAGCCGGGCCTCGCCACCCGGCCGCTGTACCAGGAGGCGATGTACCTGGCAGCCCCGGCCCCTGGCTGCGCCCCGGTCCCGGCAGCGCAGCCGTGGGCGGAGCCGGACGCGGGCCCGGAGGCCCGAACGGGATCGGCGGCGGTCGCGCCCGAGGCCGGCGCCGGCGCCGACCAGGGCGCGGTGCTGCGGGCCCACCGGGACGCGCCCTGGATCACCGCCACCCCCGGCACCCTCTGCCACACCATGACCCTGCGCGCCTGCCAGGCCGCCGGGTTCACCCCGCGGGTCCGCCACCGCATCGACGAGTTCGCCACCGTCCTCGCGCTGGTCGCGGCCGGTCAGGGGGTGGCCGTCGTCCCCCAGCTCGGGATGGCCGGCCCCCCGGACCCCGGCATCGCCCTGACCCGCCTGCACATGGAACGCCGCACCAAGATCGCCTTCCGCAGCGGGTCCGGCGCCCACCCCGCCGTGACCGCCTTCGCCGCCTCCCTCCAGGCCTGCGTACCGCCGGATCTGGCCGCATCGCGCGCCGCTCTGTGACACAACTCCCGTACGGCGCGCCGCCCGTGTACGTTCGGTGATCCAGACCGATCCGACCGGATCCGACAGAACGGGGTACGACGTGACACATCGCGTACGAGGAGTCATCGCGCGGAGCAAGGGCGCACCGGTGGAGACGACCACGATCCTCGTGCCCGACCCGGGCCCGGGCGAGGCTCTGGTCAAGGTCCAGGCCTGCGGGGTCTGTCACACCGACCTGCACTACCGCGAGGGCGGCATCAACGACGAGTTCCCCTTCCTCCTCGGCCACGAGGCGGCCGGCGTCGTCGAGTCCGTCGGCCCCGACGTCACCTCCGTCGCGCCCGGCGACTTCGTCGTCCTCAACTGGCGCGCGGTGTGCGGCACCTGCCGGGCCTGCAAGCGCGGACGCCCCTGGTACTGCTTCGCCACGCACAACGCCACCCAGCCCATGACCCTGGAGGACGGCACCCCGCTCTCCCCGGCGCTCGGCATCGGGGCCTTCGCGGAGAAGACCCTCGTCGCCGCCGGCCAGTGCACCAAGGTCGACCCGGCCGCCTCGCCCGCCGCCGCGGGCCTGCTGGGCTGCGGGGTGATGGCCGGCCTCGGCGCCGCCCTGAACACCGGCAACGTCGGGCGCGGCGACTCGGTCGCCGTCATCGGCTGCGGGGGAGTGGGCAACGCGGCCGTGGCCGGCGCCCGGCTGGCCGGCGCGTCGAAGATCATCGCCGTGGACCTGGACGACCGGAAGCTGGAGTGGGCGCGCGGCCTGGGCGCCACCCACACCGTCAACGGGCGCGCGCAGGACGTGGTCAAGGCGATCCAGGAGCTGACCGGAGGCAACGGCGCGGACGTGGTCATCGAGGCCGTCGGCCGCCCCGAGACCTACCAGCAGGCCTTCTACGCCCGCGACCTGGCCGGCACCGTCGTGCTGGTCGGCGTGCCCACCCCGGAGATGAAGCTCGAACTCCCGCTCCTCGACGTCTTCGGCCGCGGCGGCGCCCTGAAGTCCTCCTGGTACGGCGACTGCCTGCCCGAACGCGACTTCCCCCTGCTGATCGACCTCTACCTCCAGGGCCGGCTCGACCTCGACGCCTTCGTCTCCGAGACCATCCCGCTCGACGGGGTGGAGGAGGCCTTCGCCCGCATGGAGCGGGGCGAGGTGCTCCGCTCGGTCGTCGAGTTCTGACCGGGTGACGCCGCGGCCGGTTCCGTAGACTCGGCCGGACCGCACACCTCCGCCCGCCCCGGCCGCACCCCGTCCGGGGCGGGCGGAGGTCCGCTCCCACACCCCAGGGGCCGTCCGTGACCCGCCAGCGCAGCCACAGCTACCGCCAGCCCGGTGTCGTCCTGACCGACCACCACTTCACCGTGCCGCTCGACCACGCCCGCCCCGACGACGGGGAGCGGATCGAGCTCTACGCCCGTGAGGTGGTGGCCACCGGCAAGGACCCCGAGCGGCTGCCCTGGCTGCTCTACCTGGAGGGCGGCCCCGGCTTCGGGGCCCGGCGCTTCACGGGACGCCAGGCCTGGCTGGAGCGGGCGCTGGCCGACTACCGCGTCCTGCTCCTCGACCAGCGCGGCACCGGCCGCTCCACCCCCGCCAACCGGCAGACCCTGCCCCTGCGGGGCACCCCCGAGCAGCAGGCCGAGTACCTCGCCCACTTCCGCGCCGACTCCATCGTCCGCGACGCCGAGCACATCCGTCGCGCCCTCACCGGAGGCGCCCCCTGGACGGTACTCGGCCAGAGCTTCGGCGGGTTCTGCGCCACCCACTACCTCTCCACCGCGCCCGAGGGCCTCACCGCCGCCCTGATCACCGGCGGCCTGCCCTCCCTGGACGCCACCGCGACCCAGGTGTACGAGGCCGCGTTCCCGCGCATCGAGCGCAAGAACCTCGCCCACTACGCCCGCTACCCCATGGACGTGGAACGCGCCCGCCGCATCGCCGCCCACCTCGCCGAGCACCCCGCCCGACTCCCCGGCGGCTACCGGCTCACCGCCGAGGCCTTCCAGTCCCTCGGCCTGCTCCTGGGCTCCGGCGACGGCAGCCACCAGCTCCACTACCTCCTGGAGGACGCCTTCGTCACCACCGCCGCCGGCCCCGCCCTCTCCGACGCCTTCCTCGAAGCGGCCCTCCCCCACCTCTCCTTCGCCGGCCACCCCCTCTACGCCCTCCTCCACGAGTCCATCTACGCCCAGGACCCCGCCACTCCCACCGGCTGGGCCGCCGAGCGGGTGCGCGCCGCCCACCCCCGATTCGACGCCGCCAAGACCCTCGGGGGCACGGAGCCCCTCCTGTTCACCGGTGAGACCATCCACCCCTGGCACTTCACCGCGGACCCCGCCCTGGCCCCCCTGCGCGAGACCGCCGGCCTCCTCGCGGCCCGCACCGGCTGGCAGCCCCTCTACGACCCGGAGCGTCTGGCCGCCAACGAGGTCCCGGTGGCGGCCGCCGTCTACCACGACGACATGTACGTCGACACCGACCACTCCCTGCGCACCGCCCGCACGATCCGCGGCCTGCGCACCTGGGTGACGGACGAGTACGAACACGACGGCGTCCGCGCGGGCGGCCCCCGCGTCCTGGACCGCCTGCTCGCCCTCCTGGAGGAGTAGTTCGCCTATGGTTCGACGCATGACCGAACAAGCTGATCAGCAGGCGCCCTTGCAGCCGATGCCGACCGACTGGAAGCGCGCGCTCGCGGTGGTCGCCCACCCCGACGACCTGGAGTACGGCTGCGCGGCGGCCATCGCCCACTGGACGGACGGCGGCCGCGAGGTCGCCTACGTGCTCGCCACCCGGGGCGAGGCCGGGATCGACGGGGTGGCGCCGGACGAGTGCGGCTCCCTGCGCGAGGCCGAGCAGCGGGCCAGCGCGGCCGTCGTCGGCGTCTCCACCGTGGAGTTCCTCGACCACCGCGACGGAGTCGTCGAGTACGGCCCGGCCCTGCGCCGGGACATCGCCGCCGCCATCCGGCGCCACCGCCCCGAGCTGGTGATCACCCTCAACCACCGGGACACCTGGGGCGGAGCGGACGGCGGCGGGAACTGGAACAGCCCCGACCACAAGGCCGTCGGCCGGGCCGTCCTGGACGCCGCCGGGGACGCGGGCAACCGGTGGATCTTCCCCGAGCTCATCTCCGAGCAGGGCCTGGAGCCCTGGGACGGCGTGCGCTGGGTGGCGGTGTCGGGGACCACCACGCCCACGCACGCGGTCGAGGCGGAACCCGGGCTGGAGCGCGCCGTGCACTCCCTCCTGGAACACAAGGCCTACATCGCGGCGCTGACCGACCAGGACCCGCAGGAGTACGTCCGGAACTTCCTGACCGGCAGCGTCCGACAGGCGTCGGCCCGGTTCGGGGGCGTCCCGGCGGTCGCGTTCGAGGTCTTCCCCCGTTGACCCGTTGACCGTGCCCACCTGGACTGACGATCCGTCAATTCCGGTGGTTCCGGGGGCCGGTGCGCGGTGATCGACCCAGGCCGCCCGCCGGCCCCCGCACTCAGGAGGGGTCTAAGAGGCGGCCCCCGGTATGCGCAGGGCGCGGAAGCCCGCGTACTCCGCCCGCATCAGGTCGGCGAAGGAACCGTGGCGTACCGGGCCGGAGCCGCTCCAGGAGGAGTACCGGTACGCCGCCCACTCGCCGTCGGCACCGATGTCACCGGGGTCCAGGAGCAGCCAGGTCTGGTCCCCCGCCAGGGAGATCTGAACGGCCCGGTTCCACCTCGCGCTCTCGTACTCCTCGCGCTCCCCCTCCTCGTCGCCGTCTTCGCCTTCGTCCTCTTCTTCTCCGTCTTCGTACGCGGCTTCGTCCAGGTCCTCCGCTTCCCACAGCGTGAGCTCCTCGTGGGCGGACGCCGTCATCTCCCGCAGCAGACCCACCTCCGCCGCCGGTGCGAGCAGTTCCACGAACTCCCCGGCCCACCGCCACCCGTCGGTGACCTCCAGGAAGGCGCGGTAGGAGGGCGGCAGCGGGGCCCCGAGCCGGGTCTCGAGCGCGGCGATCGCCTCCGGCGCCGCCGGATCGAAGCCCAGCCGGCCGAACGGCGGCCGCGCGGGGTCCCCGGTCCGCCCGGCGGCGTCGCGCTCGGCGCTCCAGGTGCGCAGGAAGGGTTCCCATTCGTGGATCTTCATGCTGCCGATGGTGCCGTACGCCACTGACAACTACGTGGGCTCGTACGCCTGCTTCGCCGCGCAGGTCCAGATCACCGGCTTCAGCGTGCCGGCGGCGTTGGCGGCCGCGCCGCCGACCCGGCCGTCGTCGGCGGCCGACGCGGCGGCGCTGGCCTGGTTCGCGGCCAGCCGGGGCAGGGCCAGCACGGGGCCCGTGCCCGGCCACAGCTGCGCCTGGTCGGGGAGGGTCTGCTCGTCCGGGTGGAACTTGGCGGTGCCGACGGACACGTTGGTCGTCGGGCTGATCGCCTCGAAGGTGCCGTACGGGTGGGTCCCCAGCGTGCCGGGGAACGAGGCGGGCCCGGTGTGGGGCGGGGTCCAGACCGCCGGGGTGAACCGGTAGGCCATGCCGAGCCAGTCGTAGCCGACGATGCGGCCGCTCTCGTCCAGGTCCTGTACGTAGCTGTCGTGTCCGGTGGGGGCCAGGGCCCTGGCGGGTCCGCCGCCGGCGGGCCAGAGCACCGGGTAGGTCCCCTCCCGGTGCTCGCCGGTCTCCGGGACCTCGTAGTCCTCACGGGCCATGCCGAGCACGTCGCCCTTGCCGTTGATCCCGGTGACCAGGTCGATCCTGGTCCCGGGGGCGGCGTCGGCGGGCACGGTCAGGTCGCGGACCTTCCGGCCGTCCTTCCACACGACGCCCAGCCCGCTGCGGTCGCGCGAGACGACGTACCCGGCGTCGTTGACGTCGGCGTCGTCGGACACGAAGTCGCTCCCGGGCAGCCGGGTGACCGCGGCGTCGCCCGCCCGGTAGGTGAAGAGGTAGCCCTCGGCGCCGTAGACGGCGCCCACCATCAGCCCGCCCTTGTTCACGGCCAGCAGCGCGCCCGCCGGGGTGGCCTCGGGCAGGGGGACCTTGTGGAGCCGGGTGCCGGTCCAGTAGACGGGCCTGCCGCCGGAGCGGCCGACGGACAGGTTGCCCGTGCCCAGGCCGAGGACCATCTCGGCCTGCGGGTTGCCCACCTGGTAGCCGCCGGACCCGATCGAGCCGAGGACCTGGATCCGGGGCGTGCAGGCGGGGGCCGCCGCGGCGGGTCCGGCGGCGGTGGCCAGGCCGGCCAGTGCGAGGGCGGCCGTCGCCGCCGCGACGGTGCGGCGGGTCCGGGTGCGCGTGCGCGTGCTGTTCATGGTGGTGTTCCCCCCGTGGTGTGTGCCCGTGGGGTGGACGCGCCCCGGAACGTTCGGCTCCGGGGCAGGTACCCCACGCTGCGTCATATGCCCTGGGAAAGGGGCGTGTCGATGCTATCCACCGGTGCTCCCGTTCACCCGCCGGTCGTGCGTTTGATGATCGGAAAATACGTCCGGCCCAGGCGGAGGCGGCGCCGCCGCCCGGTCCGCCCCCTTCCGCCAAGGGTTCCCAAGGTGTCAAGCGACCGCTTAGTATGCCGCCGAGCGTGGTTCCTCGACGGCGGCTGGAGGCCCCGGATGCAGGCATGGCGAGTACACACGACCGGTGAACCCCGCGAGGCCATGCGCCTCGAGGAGGTCCCCGAACCGGTACCCGGCGAGGGCGAGGTCAGACTCAGGGTGCTCGCCGCCAACGTCAACTTCCCCGACGCCCTCCTCGCCCGGGGCCAGTACCAGATCCGCCCCCCGCTGCCCTTCACCCCCGGCGTCGAGGTCTGCGGCGAGACCGAGGACGGCCGGCGCGTCCTCGCCAACCCGAGCCTGCCGCACGGCGGGTTCGCCGAGTACGTCACCGCCCCCGCGCACGCCCTGCTCCCCGCCCCCGGCTCCCTCGACGACGCCGAGGCCGCCGCCCTGCACATCGGCTACCAGACCGGCTGGTTCGGCCTCCACCGCAGGGCCCGCCTGCAGAGCGGCGAGACCCTCCTCGTGCACGCCGCCGCCGGCGGGGTCGGCAGCGCCGCCGTCCAGCTCGGCAAGGCCGCCGGGGCCACCGTCATCGGGGTCGTCGGCGGCAAGGCCAAGGCCCGCACCGCCGAGGGGCTCGGCTGCGACCTCGTCATCGACCGCACGGACGAGGACCTCGCCGGGATCGCGGCCCGGGTCAAGGAGTTCACCGGCGGCCGCGGCGCCGACGTCGTCTACGACCCCGTCGGCGGCGACGCCTACGCCGCCTCCGCCAAGTGCGTGGCCTTCGAGGGCCGCATCGTGGTCGTCGGCTTCGCCGGCGGCACCGTCCCCGCCCCGGCCCTCAACCACGCCCTGGTCAAGAACTACGCCATCCTCGGCCTGCACTGGGGGCTGTACGCCGCCAAGGACCCCGCCGCCGTCCTCGCCTGCCACACCGAACTCACCCGCCTCGCCGACCAGGGCGCGATCACCCCCCTGGTCAGCGAACGTATCCCGCTCGCCGGGGCCGCCGACGCCGTCCAGCGCGTCGCCGACGGCACCACCACCGGCCGGCTGGTCGTCGTGCCGTCCCTCCCGGACGGCGGCGCCCGATGACCCTCACCGCCGGGGAACTCCTCGCCCGCACCCGGGACCTGCTCGCCGCCCACCCGCCCGGCGCCACCGCCCCCGCCGACTTCCTGCGCGCCCGCTTCGACGCCGGCCTCGCCTGGGTCCACTACCCCGAAGGCCTCGGCGGCCTCGGCGCGCCCCGCACCCTCCAGGCCGTCGTGGACGGCGAACTGGAGGCGGCCGGCGCCCCCGACAACGACCCGCGCCGGATCGGCATCGGCCTGGGCATGGCCGCGCCCACGATCCTCGCCTACGGCACCGACGAGCAGAAACGCCGCTTCCTGCGTCCCCTGTGGCTGGGGGAGGAGGTCTGGTGCCAGTTGTTCAGCGAGCCCGGAGCCGGCTCGGACCTCGCCGCCCTCGGCACCCGCGCCGTCCTCGACGAGGAGGCCGGGGAATGGGTGGTCGACGGCCAGAAGGTGTGGACCTCCAGCGCCCACACCGCCCGCTGGGCCATCCTGATCGCCCGCACCGACCCCACCCTCCCCAAACACCAGGGCATCACCTACTTCCTGTGCGACATGCACGCCCCCGGCGTCGAGGTCCGCCCGCTGCGCCAGATCACCGGCGAGGCCGAGTTCAACGAGGTCTTCTTCACCGGCGTCCGCATCCCCGACGCCCACCGCCTGGGCGCCGTCGGCGAAGGCTGGGCCGTCGCCCGCACCACCCTGATGAACGAACGCGTCTCCATCGGCGGCATGCGCCTCCCGCGCGAGGGCGGCATGATCGCCCCCGTCGCCGCGGCCTGGCGCGAACGCCCGGAGCTGCGCACCCACGCCCTGCACCAGCGGCTGCTCGGCCTGTGGGTGGAGGCCGAGGTCGCCCGCCTCACCGGCGAACGGCTGCGCCAGCAGCTCGCGGCCGGCCAGCCCGGCCCCGAGGGCAGCGGGATGAAGCTCACCTTCGCCCGCCTCAACCAGGAGATCAGCGGCCTGGAGGTGGAACTCCTCGGCGAGGAGGGCCTCCTCTACGAGGACTGGACGATGCGCCGCCCCGACATCGTCGACTTCACCGGCCGCGACGCCGGATACCGCTACCTGCGCGCCAAGGGCAACAGCATCGAGGGCGGCACCAGCGAGATCCTCCTCAACATCGTCGCCGAACGCGTCCTCGGACTGCCCGCCGAACCGCGCGACGACAAGGACACCCCCTGGAAGGACCTCGCCCGATGACCGCACTGCCGCCGCGGCCGGGCCACCCGGCCCCCCGCGCCCCCATCGACCTGCTCTACTCCGGCACGGAGGACGAACTCCGCGCGGCCGTACGGGCCCTGCTCGCCGACCGCTGCGCCCCCGCGGACGTCCTGGCCCGCGTGGAGACCGGCCGCCCCCACGACCCCCGGCTGTGGCACACCCTGGCCGCGGAGATCGGCGCCGCCGGACTGCTGGTCCCCGAGAAGCTGGGCGGCGCGGGCGCCGGCCACCGGGAGGCCGCCGTGGTCCTGGAGGAGCTGGGCCGGGCCGTGGCCCCCGTCCCGTACCTGACCGGCTCCGTCCTCGCCACGGAGATCCTGCTCACCTGCGCCTGCGACGGCCCCGAAGCGGCGGACCTGGTCCGCGAACTCGCGGCCGGGCGCCTCCTGTGCGTGCCCGCCCTGCCGCTCACCCTGGCCCCCGGCGCGCCCCTGCCGGCGCCGCTGCACGACGCCGGGGGAGGGGTGCTCAGCGGCACCGTCACCTCCGTCGCCGACGCGGTGGCCGCCGACGTCCTGCTGGTCCTCGCCGACACCGGGCTGCACGCGGTTCCGGCCGACCGGGCTGTCCTGCGGCCGGTGGTCCCGCTCGACCTGACCCGTCCGCTGGCCACCGTCACCCTCGACGCCGCCGCCGGAACCCGTCTCGCCGACCCCGCGACGGCCCGGGCGGCCGTGGCCGGGGCCCTGCTGTCCGGGGCGGGCCTGCTGGCCTCGGAACAGCTCGGGCTGGCCGAGTGGTGCCTCACCGAGACCGTCGCGTACCTGCGCGGCCGCCACCAGTTCAACCGCCCCGTCGGCTCCTTCCAGGCCCTCAAGCACCGCCTGGCCCGGCTGTGGCTGGACGTGGCCTCCGCCCGCGCGGCCGCCCGCGCCGCCGCCGACGCCCTCGCCACGGCCGCCCCGGACGCACCCCTGACGGTGGCCGTCGCCCAGGCCTACTGCTCCGGGGTCGCGGTCCGCGCGGCCGAGGAGTGCGTACAGCTGCACGGCGGCATCGGCATGACCTGGGAACACCCCGCCCACCTCTACCTCAAGCGCGCGAAAGCCGACTCCCTCGCCCTCGGCACCGCCGGCCACCACCGAGGCCTGGTGGCCGACTTCGCCGAACTCCCGTCCCCGTAGCCGCAGGGCCGCCCCACGCGCCGGAGCGGCCCTTCACGGCCCCGCCGGCGTGTGGGGCGACGGGCGCGCAGCGGAACCCCCCGCACAGGTGACCTCTTCCCGCCGCTCCGCGTTAGACCCCCGTACGCGGACCACCGAGCGAGGGAGACCCATGCACGTCAGCGCCAGCGCCACCCGCACCCGCCGCGCCTTCCTCCGTTCGGCGTTCGGCGCGGCCGCCCTCGCCGGTACCGCCGCCGCGCTGGCCCCCGTGCTGCGTGCCCGCCGCCCCCGCCAGACGCTCGGCCCGGCCCCGCTCACCGAGGAGACGTACCGGGGCCGGCACATCAGCGTCGACCCGGCCTCGGCGGCGGTCCGCATCGACGGCCGTCCCCTGCACGTCATGCGCCGGGCCGACGGCAGCTACCTCAGCGCGGTCAACCACTTCCAGTCCTTCGACACCCCGCTGGAAGCGGCCCGCGCCGCCGTCGACGAACTCGGCACCACCCAGCTGGCACTGGCCGCCCCGCACCACGGCTGATCGGCCGGGAGAAGGAGGACCCCCGCGGTGTACACCCGGCAGAACCAGAAGAACCTCACCGGCGCGCAGAAGAAGCGGTTCACGTCCGCGCTGCTGGAACTCAAGCGCGACGGGACCTACGACGAGTTCGTGCGCACCCACGGCACCTATTTCGTGCCCGACCGGGACACCAAGCGGCGGGTGGGCCACATGTCCCCGTCGTTCTTCCCCTGGCACCGCAGCTACCTGCTGGAGTTCGAGAAGCGGCTGCGGGCCGTGGACCCCCAGGTCTCCATCCCCTACTGGGACTGGACCGCCGACTCCAGCCCCGTCTCCTCCCTGTGGGCCGAGGACTTCCTCGGCGGCACCGGCCGGGAGGGCGACCTGCAGGTGACGACCGGCCCCTTCGCCCACCGGTACGGGAACTGGACGATCACCGAGGGGGTCAGCGAGGCCCCGTTCCTCACGCGCAACCTCGGGCGGCCGGGCAACCCCGTCTCCCTGCCGACGGCCGCCGAGCTCAAGTGGGCGATCGACGACCCGGTCTACGACTCCTCACCCTGGAACTCCACCACCGGGGGCGGGAGCTTCCGCAACAAGCTGGAGGGCTGGGCCGCCCCCAAGAGCGAGCGCTGGCGCAACCACAACAAGGTCCACCAGTGGATCGGCGGTCACATGACGGGCGCCACCTCCCCGAACGACCCCGCGTTCTGGCTGCACCACGCCTTCGTGGACCTCATCTGGGACCGCTGGCAGCAGCGCCACCCCGGCTCCGGCTATCTGCCGGCCGCCCCGCTGGAGCTCGGCGACCTCCAGCGCGGCCGGGTGATCTCCCTGGACGAGCCGATGCCCCCGTGGGACGTCACCCCGCGCGAGATGCTCGGCCACGGGGGCGTCTACCGCTACGAATGACAGGGGAAAGGCCCCCGCCGTCGGGCGGGGGCCTTGTCGCCGGTCAGGCGGGGGAGGCGATCACTCGCCGTAGCTGCCGCCCTCGGTGTGGTGGCCGCCGCCGCCGCCCGAGGCGTTGACGCAGGTGTTGCCGAAGGCCGGGTTCAGCAGGGCGATCACGTTGACGGTGTTGCCGCACACGTTGACCGGGATGTGAACCGGAACCTGAACGACGTTGCCCGACAGGACACCGGGGGAGCCGACCGCCGCACCGTGCGCTCCGGCATCGGCGACGGCCAGACCGGCGCCGGCGGCCATGGTGCTACCGGCGACAGCGGTGATGGCGAATGCCTTCGCGATACGCGACATCAAGATCTCCTCGTGAGATGTGGGCGCCGCATCCTTTGCGGCATTTGACATGGCGTACAACGCGGAGGGGGCCGAGTGGTCACGGTCCGCAGGGCTAGCCGGGGAGAGAAAAACGGACAGAGGCGAAGGAGGGCCGGACCGGACTGACCGCTTCCGGCCGCATTACCGCCACCAGCGGGCCCTTGCAGTGCGGTTCGCGGTACAGGGACGCGACGAGCGGCGTCTGGTTCGTGACCGCGCGCCCGCCGCCGCCCGCCGCCTCCACGCAGCCCTTCGGGGAGGTCACGCCGTGGACGCGGTCGTCCTGGCCCACGTACTGGAATCCGGGTCCCGCGGCCTGCGCCGCGCCGGCCGTCGCCGACAGCAGGGCGCCCAGGACCAGGGCGGCCGCGGCGGGGGTGATGAGGTTCGCTCGCATGCCGGTCCAACCCGGCGCGCCCGGGGGCCGGTCACGCCTTGTCACTCTCCGGACGGTTGTGCGACCGTGCTCGCAACGCCCGGAAGCGGAACCGGGCCAGAGCGGAGCCCGGACGCGGACCGGGCCGACCGAGGAGAGCGCGGATGAGCACAGCGGGCGGCGCCCACCGGCCCCGGGCCGGCACCGGGCACGGAGTCGTGGAGGGGCGCTGGGAGGCCGGCGGCACCGCCGTGTTCCGAGGCGTCCCGTACGCCGCCCCGCCCACCGGCCCCCTGCGCTTCGCCGCCCCGCGGCCCCCGGACGCCTGGGAGGGCGTGCGCGACGCGGGGGCGTTCGGGCCGACCGCTCCGAAGGTGCCCTACCCGCCGGCCTTCGCCGCCCTGCTGTCCGACCCGGAGATCCCGGGCGAGGACTGCCTCACCGTCAACGTCTGGACCCCGGACCCGGCGCCCGGGGCCCGGCTGCCGGTCATGGTCTGGATCCACGGCGGCGCCCACACCCGGGGCTCGTCCGCCGTCCCCGTCTACGACGGCTCGGCCTTCGCCCGTGACGGGGTCGTGCTGGTCTCGTTCAACTTCCGGCTCGGGGTCCTCGGCTACGGACTCTTCCCCGACGCCCCGGCCAACCGGGGCCTCCTCGACCAGATCGCCGCCCTGGAATGGGTCCGCGACAACATCGCCGCCTTCGGCGGGGACCCCGGGCGCGTCACCGTCTTCGGGGAGTCCGCCGGCGCGATCAGCATCGGCGCCCTTCTGGCCGCCCCCCGCGCCGCGGGCCTCTTCGCCCGGGCCGTGCTGCAGAGCGGAGCCCCCGAGGCGCTTCCGCGCGACCAGGTCCGCACGATGGTCCGGCGGATGGCGGCCCGGCTGCGGGTCCCCGCCACCGCCCGGGCCTTCGAGGGGGTGGGCCTGCACACGCTGCTCGCCGCCCAGGAGGCGGCCATGCGCCGCTCCTCCCCGGTGCTGGGCGGCCCCGCCTTCGGGCTGGTCATCGACCCGGACACGCTCCCGGCCGACCCCTTGGAGGCCGCCGCGTCCTCGGACGTGCCGCTGCTGATGGGCTGGACCGCCCAGGAGCACCGGCTGTGGCTCGCCCCGACCGGCGGGGGGCGGCTGCTGGACCGGCTCGGGCCGCTGGCCGTGGCGTACGGGCAGCTGCGCGGGGGCAAGGACCGGGCCGCCGTGCGGGCCCTGCGCGCGGCGCTCCCGGACCTCTCCCCGGCCGACCTCGCCGGGCACCTGGTCACCGACCGGCTGCTGCGCGACCCCCTGCGCCGGATCGCCGCGGCCGGGCGGCCGGCCCCGAGCCACCTCTACGAGTTCCGCTGGCCCAGCGGGCTGCCCGGTCTGGGCGCCTGCCACGCGCTGGAGCTGGGCTTCGTCTTCGACACCCTCGCCCTGCCGGAGTCCGCCTGGCTGGCCGGGCCGGACGCGCCGCAGGCCCTCGCCGACGAGATGCACCGGGCCTGGGTCGGCTACGCCGCCACCGGGGACCCCGGCTGGGCCCCGTGGGACGGCAACGGCCCGCCGAAGGTGTTCGACGGGCCGGAGCCGGAGGCAGTGCGTGCGGAGGCTGTTACTCCACTGGTCCTTCCATGACCTTGCTGATGAACTCGATCGGTCCCTCACCCATGTTCGGCACATAGGTCTTGGCGTTGTGCTCGCCGCCAGGGATCACCCTCAGCGTGGTGTGGATGGGGCCCTTGGTGTAGGTGGAGACGAACTTCTGCACATCGGGAAGGGTCTTCTTGTTGTTCTCGTTGTCGCCGACCTGGAAGGCCAGGTAGACGTCCGGAGCACCCTTCTTGTCGATGAGCTGCTTGGCGAGCACCTCGGGGTTGTTCTCCGCCTTCTCCTTGTCGAAGCCCTTCCACAGCGGGGAGTCGGGCACGATGTCGGGGCCGGAGCAGATGGCGGCCTTGAACTTCTCGGGGTACTTCAGTACCGCCTTGAGGCTCGCGAAGCCGCCGGTGGAGGAGCCCATGAAGGCCCAGCCGTCACGCGACTTGACGGTGCGGAAGTTCTCCCGTATCAGGTCCGGGACGTCGTCCGTCAGCCAGGTGCCCATCTTGGGCTGGTTGGGGATGTCGGAACCGTCCCAGTAGATGCCCTTGTCCGGCTCGGGGTTCAGCACGGGCATGGCGAGGATGAACGGCTTGCTCTTGCCCTCGCTGTACCACTTGCTGATGCTGGCCTGCAGCTTGAGGTCCGTGCCCATCCAGTAGTTGACCGGGTAGCCGGCGCCGCCGGGCAGGGCGATCATGACCGGGAAGCCGCTCTTGGCGAACTTGGGGTCGTTGTACTCCTTGGGAGCCCAGACCCACACCTTGCCCTTGAACCCGGACTTCTTCCCGTCCAGGTCGGTCACCGCGACGTGGGTGCCGTCCGAGAGGGTCGAGGCGTTCTTGAACTGGGCCGTGGGGTTGGTGGGCATCGACATCTTCGAGTTCGGCGCCTGCTTGCCGCCCGCCTGGCCGCCGCCACCGGGCTTGCCGAAGGACACGGCCTCGCCCTTGTCGCTGAACGGCGGTATCTCGAAGTACGCCATGACACCGGCGCCGATGCCGGCGAGGGCCAGCACGGTGACGCCCGCGATGATCCACTTCTTCGCCTTCGACTTCCGGCGCGGCGGCTCCTCGTCGTAGGGAGGCTCGTACCGGCCGTACTGCTGCTGCTCGTAGCGCTGCTGCTCGTACTGCTGCTGCTCGAAACGGGGCTGCGCCTGCGTCGGCGCCTCGTAGCCGTACTGGTCCTGCCCGTACGGGGGACGGCCGCCCTGCTGCGGCCGGCCCTGCTGGGGGCCGCCGTATCCGGGGCCGCCGTAGGGCTGCCCGCCCTGCGGGGGCTGCCCCTGGGGCGGCTGGGGCCGGCCGCCGCCCTGGGGGGCGTACGGGGGCCGCCCGCCCTGCTGCTGACCGTAGGGCGGGCGCGGCGGCGGGTTCTGACCTTCCGGCCTGTACGGCGGCTGGTACTGGCCGTCGGGTGAGTACGACATGTGCGGTGGCTCTCCGGCTGTTGCTGGCCCCGTCGCGGGGAGGACTGCTTCCGTTCGAATGATGAACGATAGTGCCTCGGGGTTCCCTATTTTTCCTTTTCTTGACGCTCCAGGGGGTAGTGCGTTGCCCATCGCCGGGAGGGCGCACGGAGTTCCCCTGCTGTTACCCGCGCGTCCCTGGCCCATGCACATGCCCCTGGGTATGGTGCGTCCGCGCCGCCACCCCCAAGACCCCCATGTGCCCGGAGGTACCTCCCGTGTTTGGCATGACCATTTCACGGCCTCGCCGCAAGACCGCCCTCGCCACCGCCTTCGGCGTCACCGCCGCCGGCGCCGCCCTGTGGGCCGGCCTCGGCAGCGCCCAGCCCGCGCACGCCGCGGGCCTGCCCGCCCCCGACCACACCGTCGTCGTGGTCTTCGAGAACCACGCCTACAACCAGGTCATCGGCAGCTCCAGCGCCCCCTACATCAACTCCCTCAAGGCCGGGGGTGCCAACCTCACCCAGTCCTTCGGCATCACCCACCCCAGCCAGCCCAACTACATGCAGCTCTTCTCGGGCTCCAACCAGGGCGTCACGGACGACAGCTGTTACACCCCCGGCTTCAGCTCCGCGCCCAACCTGGCCTCCGAGCTGATAGCCGCCGGCAAGAGCTGGGGCAGCTACAACGAGACCCTCCCCAGCCAGGGCTCCACCACCTGCTCCAGCGGCAAGTACGTCCGCAAGCACAACCCCTGGTTCGCCTTCTCCAACGTGCCCACCAGCACGGCGAAGACGATGGCCCAGTTCCCGACGGACTTCACCACCCTGCCCAAGGTGTCCTTCGTCGTCCCGAACCTCTGCAGCGACATGCACGACTGCTCCGTCGGCACCGGCGACACCTGGCTCAAGAACAACCTCAAGGCCTACGCGGACTGGGCCAAGACCCACAACAGCCTGCTCGTCGTCACCTTCGACGAGGACAACCGGCTCGCCGGCAACCAGATACCGACCGTGCTCTACGGCCAGCCCGTGACCCCGGGCGCCACCTCGGCCACCACCTACAACCACTACGACATGCTGCGGACCCTGGAGGGCCTGGCCGGGCTGACCACCCACGCCGGGAACGCCGCGACCGCCAAGGACATCACGGGGATCTGGGCTTCCTGACCATGTACGTCGCGGACAGTCGCGGAACCCCCGCGCCCGCCGTGGCCCCCGAGACGCCGGCCGTCGCCCCGGGCACCAGCCCGGGGCGGCGCGCCGCCCTCGCCCCCACGGTGCTCGCCCTGGGCACGGTCAGCCTCATCACCGACGTCTCCTCCGAG
This sequence comes from Streptomyces sp. NPDC001594, assembly GCF_042893675.1. NCBI lineage: Bacteria > Bacillati > Actinomycetota > Actinomycetes > Kitasatosporales > Streptomycetaceae > Streptomyces > Streptomyces sp. NPDC001594. The sequence goes on from NZ_JBIAVB010000005.1 coordinate 190,752, forward strand.
ATGGTCACGGCCGTGCTCCCCCTCTACCTCGTCGCCGGACTCGGGCTCACCCCGCTCGGCTTCGGCCTCCTCGACGGGGTCTACAACGGCGTCAGCGCCCTGGTCCGCCTCACCGGCGGCCACCTCGGCGACCGCCTCGGCCGCCACAAGGCGCTCGCCGGCATCGGCTACGGCCTCTCCGCCCTGTGCAAGCCGCTCCTGCTGCTCGCCCACACCCTGCCCGCCATCGGCGCCGTCCTCGCCCTGGACCGCACCGGCAAGGGGCTGCGCACCGCCCCGCGCGACGCGCTGATCTCCCTGGCCGCCGCCCCCGAGGACCGCGGCCGGGCCTTCGGCGTGCACCGGGCCATGGACACCGCGGGCGCGCTCATCGGGCCGCTCCTCGCGTTCCTGATCCTGCGCGGCGCCGCCGACGGCTACGACGCCGTCTTCACCGTCAGCGCCTGCGTGGCCGCCCTCGGCGTCCTGGTGCTGGTCCTCTTCGTACCCGGCCGGCGCACCGCACCCGCCCCCGACGCCGCCCCCGTCTCCCTGCGGGCCTCCCTCGGCCTGCTGCGCCGCCGGGACCTGCGCCGCACCGCCCTGTGCGCGCTGCTGCTGGGGCTGTGCACCGTCAGCGACGCCTTCGTCTTCCTGCTGCTGCAGAAGGCCACCGGGATCGCCGACCGCTGGTTCGCGCTGCTGCCGCTCGGCACCGCCGCCGCCTTCTTCCTCCTCGCGATGCCGCTCGGCCGCCTCGCCGACCGCGTCGGCCGCCGCCGGGTCTTCCTCGGCGGGCACCTCGCGCTGCTGCTCGCGTACGGACTGCTCCTCACCGGCGCCCAGCACCCGGCCCTGCCCTACGCGGTCCTCCTGCTGCACGGCGCCTTCTACGCCGCCACCGACGGCGTGCTCATGGCCGAGGCGGCCGGAGCCGTACCCGAGGAGCACCGGGGCGGCGGGCTCGCCCTCGTCCAGACCGGCCAGGCCCTCGCCCGCTTCGCCGCCTCGCTCGGCTTCGGCGCCGCCTGGACCGTCTGGGGCGCCCGGCCCGCGCTCGCCGTGGCCGCCGTCCTGCTCGCCGTCGCCGTCGCCGGCTGCGCCCGGCTGAAGCCAGACGGGACCTGACCCCGGCCGCCGCCCGCACCACCGCATCCCCCACGAGAAAGACCGAAGGCCCCCACATGACCCTCCAGCGCCGGATCCTGATCCTGGTCACCGCCGTCGTCCTGCTCGCCGCCGTCGGCGTGATCGCCGTGGTCCGCGCCGGGTCGCGGGCCGACGAGAAGGACCAGGCCCGGCCCGGCGGCCCGCGGATCACCCCCGGCGCGGTCTCCCTCGCCCCGGGCGACGGGGGCCGGCGGATGGTCTTCCGGAACATGGCCTGGGGCCCGCACCGCGACGAGCTCGCCTCCGTCCCGGCCGCGGCCCCCGACGGCCCCCGCACCTCCTCCGGGGTGAAGTGCCTGCGCTTCCACGCGGCCTCCGGCACCGGCATCTGCCTGCGCTCCGAGAAGGGGGGCGTCCAGGAGAGCTACCGGGCGGTCGTCCTCGACGCCGGCCTCAAGGAGGTCGCCTCCCGCCCCCTCGCCGGAATCCCCACCCGGGCCCGGGTCTCGCCGGGCGGCCGTCTGGTGGCCTGGACGGTCTTCGTCGGCGGGGACTCCTACGCCGGCACGAACTTCTCCACCCGCACCTCCCTGCTCGACCTGCGCACCGGGAAGTACGACGCCTCCCTGGAGGACTTCACGGTCCTCATGGACGGCAAGACCTACCGGAACGCCGACGTCAACTTCTGGGGGGTGACCTTCGCCGCCGACGAGCAGACCTTCTACGCGACCCTCGCCACCGGCGGCCGCACCCACCTGGTCCGCGGCGACCTCGCCGCGCGCACGGTGACCGTCCTGCGCGAGAACCTGGAGTGCCCCTCGCTCTCCCCGGACGGGACCCGGCTGGTCTTCAAGAAGCGGGTGCCCGGCCTGCCCGAGGACGCCCCCTGGCGGCTCCACGTCCTGGACCTGGCCACCATGAAGGAGACCCCGCTCGCCGAGGAGCGCAGCGTGGACGACCAGGTGGTGTGGACCGACGACCGGACCGTCGTCTACTCCCTGCCCGGGGACTTCGGCGCGGACCTGTACTCCGTGCCGGCCGACGGCCGCGGCGCCGCGACCCGGGTGACGGCATCGGCCCTCGCCCCGGCCTTCCTCGGCTGAGCGGCCGGGGAAGGGGGGGACGAGGGCCGGGGGTCCCGCGGCGCGGGGCACCGCGGGACCGTGGATCCGGGCGGGTGGGAGCCCGCAGGACCGTTACGCCGGAATCAGCGTCTTGCGCCGGCGCCTGCGCGGCGCCGCCGCCGACATGCGCAGCTCGATGATCGAGCGGACCGTGGGCCACTCCTCGTCGAGGATCGAGTAGAAGGCCGTGCTGCGCACCGCTCCGTCCAGCCCCCGCGAATGGGCCCGGCGGACCCCTTCGCAGGTGAAGCCGAGACGTTCCATCGCGGCCCGCGAGCGCCCGTTGCGGGCGTCCGCCCGCAGCGAGATGCGGCGCACGCCCCAGGTCTCGAAGGCGTGGCGCAGCATGAGCAGCTTGGCCTCGGTGTTGATGCCGGTCCCCTGGGCGGCCGGGGACAGCCAGGTGTTCCCGATCTCGGCCGCGTCCGGGATCGCCGTCGCGGGATCCCCGAAGGGCACCCCGGGTACGGCGGGCCAGACCAGCGGCCCCTGCCAGTAGTCGAGTTCCAGGAACCGGGTCGACCCGACCACCCGCCCGTCAGAGGCTCTGACCACGGCGAACGCAAGGGATCGACCCGCTGCCTGATCAGTGAGGGCACGGTCGATGTACTCGTGGGACGCCTGCAACCCGTGCGGCACGGGAGTGAAGGCGTAAGTCGTACGATCCTCGGCACCGGCCACGGCCAGGGCCTCGGTGTGGTGGGGGGCGAGGGGCTCCAGCCGCACGGAGCGGCCGGCGAGGAGTACGGGTACGGGCACGGAGCCTTCGGTCCTTCTGGGCGGTGGGGTGGTTGCACAGTCTGCGTCCCTGACGTCACCCCCCGCGCAAAACGCGGGTGAAAGGCAACGGGCTGTCAGGTGAACGCGAGTGGCTCAATGTAGCCCCTTAGGGTCCTCTCATGAACCCCCTATTTGGCAATGGCGCAAAGTGTGTTTTCGATGACTTTGGTCCGACGGACGGGGCGCCCGTGATCCTCGTCCACGGACACCCGTTCAACCGCTCGATGTGGGCCCCGCAGACAGCTGCGCTGGCCGCGGCCGGGTATCGCGTGATCGCCCCTGACCTGCGGGGATACGGGGAGAATCCGGCGACGGAGGAGAAGACCCCGCTCTCGGCCTTCGCCGACGACCTGGCCGGGCTCCTCGGCGACCTGGGTATCGAACGGGCGGTCGTCGCAGGAGTGTCCATGGGCGGGCAGATCGCGATGGAGCTCAGGTTGCGCCACCCGGGTCTGGTGCGGGCCCTCGTCCTCTCCGATACCTCCCCCGTTCCGGAGTCCGGGGAAGGCGCGGAACTCCGCCGGAGGACCGCCGAGCGGCTTCTTGCGGAGGGGATGGATCCGTATGCCGAAGAAGTCATTGACAAGATGCTGGCGCCCTACAACGTCACCGGCCAGCCGGAGTCGGCCGCCCGGGTCAGCGCCATGATGCGGGCCACCGACCCGCGGGGCGCCGCCGCGGCCCTGCGCGGCCGGGCCGAGCGCCCCGACTACCGGCCCGTGCTCGCGGCCCTGCCCCCCGAGGTGCCCTGCCTGGTGCTGGTCGGCGCCGACGACGTCTACACGCCGGTCGCGGAGGCCGAGGCCCTCTGCGCCCTCGTTCCGCACGCCCGGCTCGAGGTGGTCGAACGGGCCGGACACCTCCCGGGGGTGGAGCGGCCGGAGGCCTTCAACCGGGCGCTCCTGGAGTTCCTCGGCGGCCTCTGAGGCCCTCGGTAGCGGGCCGTGCGGGTCGTGCGGGCGCCGAAATGGCCCATCTGACAGACCGGTGACCGGCCCATGGCGGCGGGCCGCTTCGGTGATCCAATGGAACGGTGACGATACGGTTCCTGCCCGCGCCCGGCGCGCCCCGCCGCCTGGCCGCCGCCCAGTTGAGCAACTCCGTCGGCGACGGCGCCTACTACGTGTGCTCCGCGCTCTACTTCACCCGCGTGGTGGGCCTCTCGCCCGCCCAGATCGGCCTCGGCCTGACCCTGGCCTGGGCGGTCGGCTCCGTCGCCGGGGTGCCGCTGGGCGCCCTCGCCGACCGCCGGGGGCCGCGCGGCACCTCGGTGCTGCTGGCGCTGGCCACCGCCGCCTCGGTGGCCTCCTTCCTGTTCATCCGGTCCTTCCCGGCCTTCCTGTGCGCCGTGGTCCTCTACGCCGTCTCCCAGTGCGGGCTCGCCGCCGCCCGCCAGGCCCTGCTCGCCGGCCTGGTGCCCCCGCGGGAGCGCACGGGCGTCCTCGCCCACCTCCAGTCCACCCTCAACGCCGGACTGGCCCTCGGCGCGGCCCTGGGCGGCCTCGCCCTCGGCGCCGGCACCGAGCGGGCCTACCTCGTGGTGTTCGCCCTCGACGCGGCGAGCTTCCTGGTCTGCGCCGCCGTGCTGCGTGCTCTGCCCCAGGTCGGGCCCGCCCCCGGCCGGGCGGCCGGGGAGCCGCGGCTGGCGGTGCTGCGCGACCGGCCGTACGCCCTGGTCACGCTGCTCAACGCGGTCCTGCTGCTGCGGATGCCGCTGCTGAGCCTGGCGATCCCGCTGTGGATCGCCGAGCGCACCCAGGCCCCGGGATGGCTGGTGTCGGCGCTGTTCGTGCTGAACACCCTCGCCGTGATGCTGTTCCAGGTGCGCCGGGCCCGGCCCGTCACCGGCCTGGACAGCGCCGGGCGGGCCCTGCGCGTCTCCGGTGTTGTCATGGCCCTGTCCTGTGCGGTGTTCGCCCTCTCGGCCCTGCCGTCCTCGGGGTGGGCGGCGGCCGCGCTGCTCGTGGCGGGCGCCCTCCTGCTGTCCGACGCCGAGATGCGGCAGTCGGCCGGGTCCTGGCAGATCGGCTTCTCGCTGGCCCCCGCCGACCGGATCGGGCAGTACCAGGGCTTCTTCGGGACCGGGGTCCCCGTCGCCCGGACCCTGGGCCCACTGCTGCTGACCTCCCTGCTCCTGCTGTGGGGGATCCCCGGCTGGCTGCTGCTCGGCGGGCTGCTGCTGGCGGCCTCGTTCGCCATGGGCCCGGCCTCCCGCCGGGCCGGGGCCAAGGCGCGGGGCGAGGGCGGCCGGGCGCCCGCCGGGGCGGCCTCGCCCGGGCTCTCCTGACCCCTCCCGGGGCCGGGGCGGCGCGGGCCCCTGCGATCATGCGGGGATGGACTTCGAGGACGTACTGGCCGGGCTGGCCGCCGTCGGCCCCTTCTTCACCGTCCCGTACGGCCCGGAGCCGCCCGGACCGGGGTTCCGGCCGCTGACGGAGCTCTACGGGGAGCACCTGGGCCCCTACGTCGCCGAGGTGGGCCGGCGGATCCGCTGCGGACCGGACCGGGTGGCCGCCTCGACCGCGCAGTTCGGGATCGTCTCCCGGCTCTGGTCGCTGGGCCTGGGCTGCGCCGCACTGGGCGGGCGGGTGCCGGACCTGGCCCCCGACCGGGTGTGGTGGCGGCTGCCCGAAGCCGGTTCGCTCCAGCTGTGGCTGCCCGCCCCGGCGGCCGTCCTGCCCGCGGCGGCGCTGGGGGAGACCGTGCTGGGCAACCTGGCCGTGCTGGACTCCGCGCTGCGGCGGGGGTACGGGGTCTCGGAGCGGGTGCTGCGCGGGAACGCCGCCTCCGGGCTCGTCGGGTCCCTGCGCGTCCTGCTCGACCGGGTGCCGGGGGACACCGCCGTGGAACTGGCCGCCGCCCTGCTGGCCGAGGGCGGGGCGCTGGCGGGCACCGGGGAGTTCGTCCACGAGGAGGGCCTGGGGGTGGCCTTCGTCCGCCGCAGCTGCTGCCTCTACTACAAGGTGCCCGGCGGCGGGCTGTGCGGGGACTGCGTCCTGCGGACCAGGTAGCGCGAAGGGCCGCCGGGAGGTGTCCCCCCGGCGGCCCCCGTGCGCGGCCCCGACTAGAAGGTCAGGTTCCAGGAGTCGATCTTGCCGGTGTCGCCGCCGGCGTTGTCGTTCACCCGCAGCTTCCAGGTGCCGTTCGCGACCTCCGAGGAGGCGTTGACGGTGTAGGTCTGGTTGATGTTGTCGGTGCTGCCGCCGGCCCGGTTGTGGACCGTGTAGACGGTGCCGTCGGGGGCGACCAGGTCGACCTTGAGGTCACCGATGTAGGTGTGGACGATGTTCACGCCGACCTTGAGGGTGGCCGGGGCGTTGCCGGTCACGCCGGCGACGGTGATCGGGCTCTCCACCGTGCTGTTGTCGGCGATCGCGAAGTCCGCGGTGTTCTCGAAGTACTTGCCCGCGGGCGGGGTGGCGCCCACCGCCTTCAGGGCGTCGACCTGGCCCTCGCCGAAGAAGGAGTTGTTGGCCGTGGTGCCGGTGCAGCGGCCGTCCGCCGGGCAGGCGATGTCGTTGGCCTGGGTGGCCAGCTTGTCGCGGATCTGCGCCGGGGTGATGCCCGGGTTGGCGCTCGCGATCAGCGCGGCGACGCCCACCACGTGCGGGGTGGCCATCGAGGTGCCGCTCTTGGTGCCGTACTTGCCGCCGGGCAGGGTGGAGTAGACGTCCTGGCCGGGGGCGGCGACGTCGATGACGCCCTGGCCGAAGTTGGAGAACGAGGCCTTGGTGGTGCCGGTGCCGTTCGCCGCGACCGTGACCACGCCCGGGAGTTCGGTCGGGATGTCCAGGCAGGCGTTGGTGATGGTGCGGGTGACCGGCGTCGAGTCGTTGGGGCTCGCGGTGTCGGTGCTCTTGTGGGCGAGGTCGTAGTTCTCGTTGCCCGCCGCGGCGACCTGGAGCGAGCCCTTGCCCTCGGCGTACTCCTGGGCGCGCTTGACGCCCTCGATGATGGCGGCCTGGTCGATGTTGTCCGGGCAGTTGAACTGCCACGGGTCGGTGTAGTAGCTGTTGTTGGTGACCTTGAAGCCGTGGTCACCGGCCCACACGAACCCGCAGATGGTGTTCTCGGCGAAGAAGAACGAGTTGCCCGGCTCCGCGACGCGGACCGCGGAGATCTTCACGCCCGGGGCCACGCCGACGACGCCCTTGCCGTTCTTGGCGGCGGCGATGGTGCCCGCCACGTGGGTGCCGTGCGTGTCGACGTCACGCCAGGCGCCGGCCCGGGTGTCGGGCTTGCCGTAGGCGCAGGAGACCGAGTCGGCCGCGTTGAAGTTCGGCGCCAGGTCCTGGTGCTGGTCGTCCACACCGGTGTCGAGGATGCCGACCTTGACCGACGCGGAGCCCGGGTTGACGGCCCAGGCCTGGTCCGCCTTGATCTGCGTCATGTCGGCCCGGGCGGGCTCGCCCGCCGGGGTGGTGGCCTGCGCCGGGTTGGCGGGCAGCGCCGGGTTGTAGGCGTCGGCGGGCACGTCCGAGGTGCGGGTCGCGCCGACCTGCTGGACCCCGCTGACGCCGCGCATCGTGGCGGCGAAGGAGGCCGAGGAGGAGTGGGCGACGACGACGCCGATCTGGTCGAAGTACGAGAAGACCGTGCCGCCGTTGGCGGTGACGGCCGACCGGACCGCCGAGCTGTCGCCAGGGGCGGTGATCACGAGGTAGGCACGGGTGCCGGCAACCCAGGTCGCACTCTGGGAAGAAGCCGGGGCCGAGGCCTTGGGGGCCTTGGGCGCCACCGCGACGGCGGAGCCCGAGGGGCCGACGGGAGCGGTGCCGGCGAGCGCGGCGGGGGCTCCGAGGGTGAGGGCTGCGCCCAGGGCGGCAGCCACCACCAGGGCACGTCGAGGTCGACTGGATATGTGGGGTATCAAAACGTCCTCCGATGACCCGGCGCTGGTGCTGGTGGCACCTACCGGGCCGTACGAAACGAGTGGTGGACGCAAGATGTCAGACGCGCGGCCCCGTAGGGAAGTACCTTTTGCAGCGCTCGACTTGAGACGCGGTGGCCGAAACCCGATGGCCGGTGGCCGGTGTGGGCGTTCCGCTCCCCTTCGCCGGACTTGTGCCGCCGTGCGGCCCGTTGGGTGCGGAGGGTACGGCTCCGGCCCGGCGCCGCGAGGAGGGGCGGCGCCGGGCCGGGGGGCCGGCCGGGCTGGGCACCGTGGGGGAGAGCCCTGCCCGGCCGGCTCGCGGGGTGCGCCGGTTCTCAGGCCGGCACACCGTCCTTGGGGCCCGCCGAGGGGCCGGGCAGGGCGGCCGGGGGATCCGCGGCGGCGGGCGCGTGGCCGTCGTCCACGAGCACGGCCTCGTCGAAGGGCAGCCGTCCCGCGAGGACTTCTCCAGCCCGCTCGCGGTCGAACTCCTTCGTCCACGTACCGATGAGGACCGTGGCCACCGCGTTGCCCGCGAAGTTCGTCAGGGCCCGCGCCTCGCTCATGAAGCGGTCGATGCCCACGATCAGGCCCACGCCGTCGACCAGCTCCGGCCGGTGCGACTGCAGGCCGCCCGCCAGGGTGGCCAGCCCGGCCCCGGTGACCCCGGCCGCGCCCTTCGAGGCCACGATCATGAACAGCAGCAGGGACACCTGCTCGCCCAGGGCCAGGGGCTTGCCCATGGCCTCGGCGACGAACAGCGAGGACATCGTCAGGTAGATGGCCGTGCCGTCCAGGTTGAAGGAGTAGCCCGTGGGCACGGTGATCCCGGTGACCGGGCGGGACACGCCCAGGTGCTCCATCTTCGCGATCAGCCGCGGCAGCGCCGACTCCGAGGAGGAGGTCGACAGGATCAGCAGGAACTCCCGTCCCAGGTAGCGCAGCAGCGCGAAGATGCCGACGCCCGTGCACAGCCGCAGCAGCGTGCCCAGGACCACGATCACGAACAGCAGACAGGTGGTGTAGAAGCCGATCATGATCACAGCCAGGGACTTCAGCGCGTCGATCCCGGTCGCCCCGACCACCGCCGCCATCGCCCCGAAGGCGCCCACCGGCGCCGCCCACATGATCATCGCCAGCACCCGGAAAACCAGCTTCTGCACGTGCCCGATCCCGCGCAGCACCGGCTCGCCCGCCGGGCCCATCGCCTGGAGCGCGAACCCGCACAGCAGCGCCACCAGCAGCGTCTGGAGCACCTGGCCGCCGGTGAAGGCCGAGACCAGGGTGGTCGGGATGATCCCCAGCAGGAACTCGGGCGTGCTCTGCGCCCCGCCCGCCTTGGCCTGGGCCTCGCCCGCGTGCCGGGCCGCCTCCGTCAGGTGCAGCCCGCTGCCGGGCTCCAGCAGGTTCCCGACGACCAGCCCGATGGCCAGGGCCACCGTGGACATCACCATGAAGTAGCCGAGGGCGAGACCGCCGACTGCCCCCACCTTGGCGGCCTTGCGGACCGAGCCGATCCCCAGCACGATCGTGCAGAAGATCACCGGCGAGATCATCATCTTGATGAGGTTGACGAAGCCGGTGCCCAGCGGCTTCAGCTCGACGGCCGTACCGGGCGCGGCGAAGCCGACGGCGATGCCGAGCAGCACCGCGGCGATCACCGCGATGTAGAGGTAATGCGTTCTGTCGCGTCTGGCGGCCACGTTCGCCTCCCGGTCGTGAATGCGTTCCGGGAGACCATCGCCCACCCTGTGACCCCGGTCACCCTTGCGTTCATTGAGTTCACGGCCCGGTGCACACTGAGCGCCATGTTCCGCTTCGTCCGCCCGCCCCGCAGCCTCGCCGGCCAGCTCTTCGCCATGCAGGTCCTGCTCGTCGCCCTCGTCGTCGCCGGCTGCGCGGTCTTCGCGTACGCGACCGCCCGCGGCCAGGCCGAGGACGCCGCCCGGCGCCAGGCCGGGGCCGTAGCCCGGGCGGTCGCCGACTCACCGTCCGTGCGGGCGGCCGTACGGGACGCGGGGCGCACGGGGACGGACCCCTCGGCCGCCCTCCAGCCGTACGCCGAGCAGGTACGGGCGGACGCCGGGGTGGACTTCGTGACGATCATGGCCCCCGACGGGCGGCGCTGGACCCACCCCGACCCGCGGCGCATCGGCGAGCGCTACCTCGGCAACACCGCCCGGGCCCTGCGCGGCGAGACCTTCGGCGAGACCTACACCGGCACCCTCGGCCCGTCCATCCGCGTGATCACCCCGCTCACCGGGCCGGGCGGCGACGTCGTCGGGCTGGTCAGCGCCGGGATCACGATCCGCGCCATCAGCGCCCGGCTCGCCGAGCAGCTGACCGCCCTCGCCTGGGTGGCGGCCGGGGCCCTGGCCCTCGGAGGCATCGGCACGTACGTGGTCAACGCCCGGCTGCGCCGCCACACGCACGGGCTGGACGCCGCCGGGCTGAGCCGGATGTACGACTACCACCAGGCGGCCCTGCACGGGGTGCGGGAGGGGCTGCTGCTGCTGGACGGCCACCGCAGGATCACGCTGATCAACGACGCGGGCCGGGAGCTCCTGGGCCTGTCCGGGGAGGTCACCGGCACCGGCGTGGACGCCCTCGGTCTGCCCGCGCCGCTCACCGGCGCCCTGCTCGCCGACCGGCCCCGGGTGGACGAGGTGCACCTGACGGCGGAACGGGTGCTGGTGGTCAACAGCTCGCCGGTGGCGGGCGGCGGCCGCCGCGGCACGGTGGTCACCCTGCGGGACCACACCGAACTCCAGGCCCTCACCGGGGAGCTGGACCACGAGCGGGGCTTCACGCAGGCGCTGCGCTCCCAGGCCCACGAGGCGGCCAACCGGCTGCACACCGTGGTCTCCCTCATCGAACTGGGCCGCAGCGAGGAGGCGGTGGAGTTCGCCACCGCCGAACTGGAGCTGGCGCAGGCCCTGACCGACGAGGTGGTCACCGCCGTCGGCGAGCCGGTGCTGGTGGCCCTGCTGCTCGGCAAGGCCGCCCAGGCGCACGAGCGGGGCATCGAGCTGCACGTCACGCCGGACAGCGGCGCGATCGAGACCGGCCCGGGGCTGCCGCCCGCCCGGGACCTGGTCACCGTCCTCGGCAACCTCGTCGACAACGCCCTCGACGCCCTCACCGGCGTGCCGGGCGGCCGGATCGCCGTCACGGTCCGCCGGGACGGCGACGGGCTGCTGCTGCGGGTCGCGGACAACGGGCCCGGGCTGCCGCAGGGAGTGGACGTGTTCCGGCGCGGCTGGTCCGGCAAGGGCGAGGGCCGCGGCCTGGGGCTGGCCCTGGTCCGCCAGGTGGCCCACCGGCACGGCGGCTCGGTGGAGGCCGGCGGCACCCCGGCGGGCGGCGCGGCCTTCACGGCCCGCCTGCCTTTGCCTCCGGCGGGAGGAGCGGGGCCGGGCGGCGTGCGGCGGCTGCCGGGTCGGGACACGGGCCTGCCGGACCCTGCGGGCCCCGAGGCCGGCCGTCCCGGTGGGGCCGCCGCCGTCCCAGGGGCCCGCTCGCCGCGCGACGCGGAACGGCTCCGCCCCGACGGGGCGCCCCGGGCGGGCCGCACCTCCGCCCGGGCGGGGGAGTGCCCGCCGTCCGATACGCCGGGTGCGGCCGGCACCGCCGCCCGGGCGGGCGGGTGTCGTGTGCCCGGTACGCCCGCCGCGGGGGGCGCCGTATGAGCGGGCCCGTGCGGGTGCTCGTCGTCGAGGACGATCCCGTCGCCGCCGACGCGCACGCGCTCTACGTGGGCCGGGTGCCGGGGTTCACCCCGGTGGCGGCCGTGCACACCCTCGCGGAGGCCACCCGGGTGCTGGAGCGCACCCGGGTCGACCTGCTGCTGCTCGACCTCACCCTGCCGGACGGCAACGGGCTGCGCTTCGCCCGGGCGCTGCGCGCCGCCGGGCATCCCGCCGATGTGATCGCGGTGACCTCGGCGCGGGACCTGGCCGTGGTCCGCGAGAGCGTCTCCCTGGGCGTCGTGCAGTACGTGCTCAAGCCCTTCGCCTTCCCCACCCTGCGCGAACGGCTGCTGCGCTACGCGGAGTTCCGGGCGGCGGCCGCGGGCGAGGCCGTGGGGCAGGACGACGTGGACCGGGCCCTCGCCGCCCTGCGCGCCCCCGCCGCCGCCCCCCTGCCCAAAGGGCTCAGCGCCCCGACCCTGGACCGGGTCGCGGCGCTGCTGCGGGAGGCCCCCGAGGGGCTGACCGCCGCGGGGGCGGCCGGGGCGGCCGGGACCTCGCGGATCACCGCCCGCCGGTACCTGGAGCACCTGGTGGACACCGGTCGCGCGGACCGTGCCCCCCGGTACGGCCAGGTCGGCCGCCCCGAGCTGCACTACCGCTGGCGGGCGGCGGAGGCGGGCTCGGTGTCGAAGGTGTAGAACTTCCGGTGGTCGAGCATGTCGGCCGGCGTCACGTCGTTCCAGGGGCGCATGGTGTCGCGCAGGTCGACGACGTTCGGGGTGCCGGCGGCGGGCAGGTAAGGCGAGTTCGGGTTCTTCGCCTGCCAGTCGGCCCACAGCTTGTCCACGAAGGCGTGGTGCATCCAGAACACCGGGTCGTTCGGGGAGACTCCGGTGCCCATCTGGCCGCCGACCCACACGTGCACCCGGTTGTGCAGGTTGGCGCCGCGCCAGCCCTCCAGGTGGTTGCGGAAGCCGTTCGAGGCGCTGTTCCACGGGGCCATGTCGTAGACCGGCATCGCGAGCACCGCGTCCACCTCGGCGCGCGTCGGCAGCTGGGCCACGCCCTCGCCCAGCGCGCGGCGCAGGTAGGAGCGGCCGTCCACGCGGACCGAGATCTCCCACTTGCCGGTCGCGTAGGCGAACGGGCCGTCCATCACCTGTCCGTCCCGGGCCCGGCCGGTGCCGCCGAGGAAGTCGGCGGCCCACAGGGAGGAACGGGTGGTGCGGTCGGCGGTCCAGTCCCAGTACGGGATCGAAACGCTCTTGTCCACCGCCTGCAGAGCAGCCTCGAACTCCAGCAGAAACCGGCGGTGCCACGGGAGGAAGGAGGGGGAGCGGTGGCCGACGCGGTCGCCCGAGTCGGTGTCGCCCATGATGAACCCGTTGTGGGTCGTCACGAAGCGGTCGTAGCGGCCGGTCCGCTTCAGTTCGAGCAGCGCGTTGGTGAAGGCGCGCTTCTCCTCGGCGGTCAGCGCGGCCTGGTTCTTGCGCACGGTCATCACATGCCGCCCATCTGCATCGGGGCCAGCTGGGAGCCCTGGAGTTCGCGCACGGCGGCCCGGGCGAGCGAGGTCGGGTCGGCATACGTCTCGTAGTGGTTGACCACGCTGATCCAGGTGCCGTCGGCGTTCTGCATGACGTGCAGCTCGCGGCCGTCTATCCGGACGCTGGGCATCGCGGCGCCGCCGTGGTGGCCGCCGTGGTGGCCGCCGCCCGAGGCGGGGGATATCTGGATGCGGCGGCCCAGGTACACCTCGTCGACGGTGCCGGCCGGGGTGGTGGCCGCGGCGCGCGAGTCGGTGGCGGCGGCGTGCGCGGTGGCGCCCGCGATGCCGAGGACGGTGAGAGCGCCGGCGGTGGTGCCCAGGGCCTGCCGGCGGGTGATCTTGTTCATGGCCGAAGAACTATCAGCGGCCGAAAGGGAGTTGACCGGAATCCGGACATCGGCGGATAAGTTCTATGAAGAACCAATTAAATGATCTTCCTGTCCGGACCGGCTCCGGTGGCCCGGACGGGAAGATCTGCGGCAGGAATACTACCCGACGGTAAGTTTTTCGGTCCGATGGTACGCATGTGGAGGGGGTCACGCTCTGGAGTCGGCCGGAAGCGGTGCCGGAATCCGCCATTCCCGATCGGCCCTCAAGCGCCCCTGAAGTCTGATTTGTTGCTTTTGACGCCCTATAGTCCCGATATGCCTCTCCATCAGACGAAGGACACGCGCACCGAGGAACCCGGCACGGACGTCTTCGCGTCCGCCCTGAGCGGCCAGGTCCTGCCCAAGTACCGGATGCCCGAGGACCACTCGTCCTCCGAAGTGGTCTACTCGCTCCTCCACAACGAGCTCCTCCTCGACGGCAACGCCGCCCAGAACCTCGCCACCTTCTGCACCACCTGGTCGGACGACGGCGTGCACCGGCTGATGAACGAGTGCCTCGACAAGAACATGATCGACAAGGACGAGTACCCGCAGACCGCCGAGATCGAGGCCCGCTGCGTCAACATCCTGGCCGACCTCTGGAACGCCCCGGCCGGCACGACCGGCACCGGCTGTTCCACCACCGGCTCCAGCGAGGCCGCCATGCTCGGGGGACTCGCCCTCAAATGGCGCTGGCGGGCCCGCCGCAGGGCCGAGGGCAAACCCGCCGACCGCCCCAACCTGGTGTGCGGGCCGGTCCAGATCTGCTGGGAGAAGTTCGCCCGCTACTTCGACGTCGAGCTCCGCCAGGTCCCCCTGGAACCCGGCGCCACCGGGCTGCGCCCCCATCAGCTCGCCGCCCACGTGGACGAGCACACCATCGGGGTCGTCGCCATCCTCGGCGTCACCTACACCTGCGACTACGAGCCCGTCGCCGAGCTCGCCGCCGCCCTCGACCGGATCCAGGAGGAGCACGGCTGGGACGTCCCCGTCCACGTCGACGCCGCCAGCGGGGGCTTCGTCGCCCCCTTCCTCCACCCCGACGTGGTCTGGGACTTCCGGCTGCCGCGCGTGGCCTCCGTCAACACCTCCGGCCACAAGTACGGGCTCGCGCCGCTGGGCGTCGGCTGGATCGTGTGGCGCACCGCCGACCTGCTCCCCGCCGAGCTGGTCTTCGACGTGGACTACCTCGGCGGGGACATGCCCACCTTCGCCCTCAACTTCTCCCGCCCCGGCGGCCAGGTCATCGCCCAGTACTACCTCTTCCTGCGGCTGGGCCGGGCCGGCTACCGCCGCGTCCAGCAGGCCTGCGCCGACACGGCCCAGTACCTGGCCGGCGAGATCGAGGGCCTCGGCCCCTTCACCCTGCTCTACGACGGCCGGGGCGCGCTGCCCGCCGTCTCCTACACCCTCACCGATCCGGGCGGGGCCGGGTTCAGCCTCTACGACCTCTCCGACCGGTTGCGGATGCGCGGCTGGCAGGTGCCCTCGTACCCGCTCCCGGCCGACCGGGAGGAGACCGTCATCCAGCGGGTCCTGATCCGGCACGGGGTGACGCGCGACCAGATCGCCCTGCTGGTCGAGGACATCCGCCGGGCCGTGTCCCACCTGCGCGCCGTCCCGCAGCTCACCCCGGCCACCCCCGGCCGCTCGGGCTTCCACCACTGACGCCCCCACCGCGCGCGACCGGTGGCACCCCGTGCCGGGGCGTGCCCCCGGCACGGCGTCGGCGCCCCCGGGCCGGTACCTTCCCAGTTGTCCGGGGGCGGCGGGGGCCGTGTCCCGGGGCGGCAGTGGCGCCTCGGCTCGTGCCGTGGGCCCGTACGGGGCCCGGCGCCGTGTCCGGGCGCGGCACCGGGCTCGGGCCGTAGTGTCGGATCGGCGGCGTCGCGGGGCGGCCGGGTCAGCCCGGCGGGGTCGGCCAGCGCATTCCCAGTGCCGTCAGCGCGGCCACCCGTTCCGGGGCCAGGCCCGCCGCCCGGGAGCGCTGGTTGGCGATCCACGAGCCCAGCCGCAGCTCCTGCCCGCCCACCCGCTCCACATGGGTCCGCGGCACCCGCAGGTGCCCCTCGCGGGCGTGGAAGTGCCGGGCCGCCTCCAGGTGCGCGGCCCAGGCCTCGGCATGGCTGAGCCGCGGCGGCGGCCGTTCCGCCTCCGCGGCCGGGGCCAGCCCCAGCGCGTGCTCCAGCAGCCACCGCTGCGCCCAGGCGAGCCGTTCCCAGCCCAGCCGCTGGGCCCGCACCCACAGCCCCAGGTCCTCGCCCTGGACCACCACCCGCCCCGGCCCGGAGGGCACCGTGCCGCCCGCGTCCAGGTGTGCCCGGGTCAGGTGGAAGCCGCGCTGCCAGCCGATGTCCCAGGCCGGGCACCAGGCCGGGTCGATCTCGTCCAGGGCGTCCCGGCGTTCCTGCGCGAGCGCGCCCGGGCCCTCGCGGCGGGCGGCGGCCCGGTTGTTCTTCATCCACACCCCCACCGGCACCCCGTGCCAGGTGGCGTCCACCGGCGGCAGCAGGTGCCCGTGCTCGGCGGCCCAGGCGCGGGCCGCGGCGAGCCCCTCCTCGAAGGCCACGTCGAAATGGCTCCACACCATGCCGAGTTCGTCGAGCTCCCGCGTCCGCTCCCGGCCCAGCGCACCGCGCCGGTAGGTGCGCCGCGCGTCCGCGATCCACTGGCCGAGCGGGAACCCGGCCAGGGCGGCCGGCCACTGCGGGTCGTCCGCCGGGACCCGGAACGCGAACGGCACCTTCAGGTCCCCGGCCGTCGCCGCGTAGACCCGGGCCGCTTCCGCCCCGCGCCGCCACCGCGTGTGCTCCGGGTTGAGCACCCGCAGCCGGATGAAGGCGGCCAGCAGCGCCGGATCGCGCGGTGTGGAGAAGCTCAGCAGCGCCCGCGCCCCTTCGCCGGGCCCGGCCGACGTCGCGGCCGCCGCCGGGGCCTTCGCCGCCGCGCTCGGGGCCTGCGGCTGCGCCAGGGCCTCCACCAGCCGCGAATCGTGCGCCCGCAGGGCCTCCAGGAGCCGCGCGAGGTCCCCGTACGCCCGCGAGGTCAGCATCGACTCCGGCGACTCGCCCGGCCCCAGCAGCACCGGCACCACCAGCGAGGCCACCTTCCCCTCGCCCGGCCGGATCCGCAGCGCCCGCCCGACCGCCTGCACCAGGTCCGGCATGGAACCGCGGACGTCCGCCCAGAAGACGGAGTCGCACTCCTTGGTGTCCACCCCCTCACCGAGCACCCGGACGCTGCCGAGGAAGGCCTTGTCCGCCACCCGGTCCGCGGCGAACGCCTCCAGCACCCGCCGCCGGTGGGCCGCCGTGTGCTGCCCGCACAGCCAGTCCGCCCACACCGTCCGCGGGTACACCGGATGCGGGCTCCGGCTCGCCGCCCGCATCCGGGCGGCGACCGCCGGCAGCCCCGCCGCGAAGGCCTCCGCCTCCTTCGTCAGGTGGTGGAACACCAGCGTCCGCCGGAAGCCCTGGTCCGCCGCGGCCTTGACCAGCGCCGCCTGGAGCGCCGCGAGCCGCATCCCGCGCACCCGGTCCGAGCGCCCGTCCGCCCCCAGCAGCACCGCCGACTGGAACCCCGGATCGCTGACGTCCACGCACACCACCCGGTACGGGGCGCAGATCCCCCGGTCGATGGCCTCGGACAGCGACAGGGTGTGGCAGCGGGAGCCGAACGGCCCCTCCGGGTCGTCCTCCATCGAGGCGACCAGCTCGCCCCGCCCGCGCGGCTCCCGGCCGCCGCCCGGCTCCTCGTCCTCCTCGTCGGACTCGTCGGCCTCCTCGCCGTCGCGCCACACCCGTGGGGTGGCCGTCAGGTACAGCCGCCGCAGCGAGGGGATCCGCGCGTTGTCGTGCACCACGGCCCAGGGCTTGCCGATCCGGCCCGAGGTCCGGTGCGCCTCGTCGACCACGACCAGGTCCCAGGACGGCAGCCCGGCCAGGTGCGCCCGTTCGATGGTGCCCAGGCCCAGCGAGGCGTACGTGGCGAACACCGTCACCCGCTCCAGCGGCTCGGCGCCCCAGCGGGCCAGGACGCGCGGATCGGTGGTGGTGGGCACCCCCACGTCCTCACCGCGCAGCGAGCACACGGCCAGGGCCCGCCCGGTGCGGCCGCCCTCCCGCCAGGCCGCGACGGTCTGCACGAGCAGGTCCAGGGAGGGCACCAGGACCAGGACCCGGCCGGCCCGCAGTTCCTCGGAGGAGCCCACGGCGACCAGCGACTTCCCGGACCCGGTGGCCATGATCACCTGGGTCCGCAAGCCCCGCGGGGGCACCCGGCCGTCGGGGGGCAGCTGGAGGGCGCGCACGACGGCATCGACGGCCTCGCGCTGATGGGGCCGCAGCTCCTTCCTCGGCACGCACCTCACCCCCGCCCGCTCTCTGACCTGCTCCTCGGCCTCCAGCCTCTATCTTGCCCGGATTCTGAGTCAAACAGGAGGACGCGGGGCGGGCCCGTCAGCCGCGCGCGCCGAAGTTCTGCGTCCACCACGGGCCGCCGGCCCCCGGGTGCATGCCGACGCCGATGTCCTTGAAGGAGCAGTTGAGGATGTTCGCCCGGTGCCCCGGACTCTTCATCCACGAGTCCATCACGTCCTGCGCCGTCTGCTGGCCCCTGGCGATGTTCTCGCCGTACGTGGACCAGCGGTACCCGGCGGCCGTCGTCCGGTCGCCCGGGCCCGCGCCGTCGGGGTTGGTGTGGTCGAAGAAGCCCCGCCGGGCCATGTCGTCGGAGTGGCCCTGCGCCGCCCGGTCCAGCTGCGCGTCCTCCTTGAGCGGACCGCAGCCGGCCGCTGCCCGCTCGGAGTTGACCAGGGCGATCACCTGCCCGACCACCCCCGCCGGGGCGGGCGCGGGGGCGGGCGGCGCGGGCTTCGGCGGGTTGCTGCGGGCCGGCTCGGGCGCCGGGGCCGAGGACTTCGAGCTGCTCGACGAGGGCGACGGCGAGGCCGAGGCGGAAGCCGAGGCGGAGGAGGAGGGCGAGGCCGAACCGGAGGGTGAGACCGAGGCGGAGCCGGAGGGCCGCGCGGAGGCCGTGTCCGGCGCGGAGAGCGCGGCCAGGGGCGAGGCGGGGGTCGCACCGCCCGCCTCACCACCCTTGTCGCCGGGCGTCGTCAGGTAGACGAGTCCGCCGCCCGCCACGCACGCGGCGATCACCGCCCCGCCGATCGCCCGGCGGCGGTTCTGGCGCCGCTTGCGCTGCGCCCCGCGGCCGCCGGACGGGTCACCGGGACCAGTGTCCCCGCCCTTGCGCCGGGCGGCCCGCCCCGGCCCGGACACCACCGGGCTCAGCTGCGTGGCCGCGTCGGCGAAGGCCACCGGGGCGGTGTTCGCCGTCACCGCGGCCCGGACGCCCGCCGTCAGCGCCGCCGCCACCGGGACCAGCGCCAGCCCGGCCAGCAGCCCCTCCGCCGGCATCAGCCCGTTCCACAGCCCGGAGCAGCGCAGGCACTCCCGGGCGTGCCGGGCGATGCGCTTGCGCCACAGCGGGGAGGGGCGGCCGTCCCAGGTGCCCGTCATCGCGCGGATCTGGTCGCACGGCGGCTGTGCCTCCAGGGCCCGCTCCACCACCCGCGCCGACTCCAGCTGCGCCTTCATCCGCTGCACCCGTACCGCCGTGTGCTGCGGGGTCAGCTCCAGGGCCGAGGCCACGTCGGCCCGGGTCAGCTCACCGGCGCACTCCAGCCACCACAGCGACAGCAGCGCCCGGTCGTCGGGCTCCAGCCAGCGGGTGGCGCGGGCCGTCTCCCGGCGCTGGCCCGACAGCTGGAGCTTGACCACCGTCAGGTCGGCGAAGTCGGCGCCGGGGTCGGCCAGGTCCTGCGCCTCCTCCAGGCCGCCGGCCCCGGGCGCGCCGCTGCGGGACTGCCAGTGGGCCCGTATCCGGTTCATGGTGATGGCCACCAGCCAGGACCGGAAGTTCTCGTCGGCGTGCAGGGAACCCAGGCCGTCGAGCGCCCGCAGCATGGTGTCCTGCACGACGTCGTCCACGTCCACGGAACCGTTCAGGGCCCGGCCGACGATGTTGTAGACGAGCGGCAGGTGGGTGCCGACCAGCTCGTCCTGCGCTCGGGGGTCGCCCGCGCGGGCCGCTGCCACCAGCTCTGCCGTGTGCTGTGTACTCATGTGAACTTCCCTGTCCGTACCGGCGGTCGATGATGTCCGACAACTGGGAGACCGTCGAGGGGGGCACCGATAACACTTATCCGGAAGAAGTTTTTATCCGGAGGAAGATCTCCGGTGCCAGCCGGGTCCCGGATGTGTAAGGTCTGGACCAATAAGTTCCCGTGCACGATGCCGAGTTCCCCCCGGGGAACGTCCGGGAGGGCCCGCCCGTGTCCCTGCGTCCGTACGAGGTCATAGCCGCCCAGCGCCTGCTCCCGGTGCTGCGCAGCGCCGAGGCCGACGAGGCCGTCCGCACCGTGCGGACCCTGCTCGCCGCCGGCTGCCGCGCGGTGGAGCTCACCACGTCCACCCCCGGCTGGCCCGGGGCCGTGGCCCGCGCGGCCGCCCTCGCCGACGCGCTGGGCCGCCCGGCGCTCGTCGGCGTGGGCACGGTCACCACCGCGGCCGACGCCGGGACGGCCCTCGACGCCGGGGCGGGCTTCCTGGTCTCCCCGTACCCCGCCCCCGAGGTCCGCGAGACCGCCGCACGGCGCGGGGCGGCCTTCGTGGAGGGCGGGTTCACCCCCGGCGAGATCGCCGCCGCGGTCCGCCGCTCGGGCGCCGCGAAGGTCTTCCCGGCCCACGTCGGCGGCCCGGAGTTCCTCCGCTCCCTGCGGGCCGTCCTGCCCGGCGCCGTGCTGATCCCGACCGGCGGCATCGCGCCGGGCGAGGTCCGCGACTGGCTCGCCGCGGGCGCGACCGCCGTCGGCATCGGCAGCGGCCTCCCGACGGACCCGGCGGAACTCGCGGCCCTGTTCGCCTCCCTGGCGGCGTACCCGGCCGCGTCCGCACCCGGCGCCGGTCCGGCCCGCGCCCTCGGTCCCGGGCCCGCTGCGCCCCGCGAGACCGCGGCCGGGCCGGGCGCCCCGGCGGTGTCCGCCGACCGGGGACCCTCCGCGCACCGAGCCGGTCCGGCGGCGCCGGTCGGTTCCCGCGTACCGACCGAAGGGCCCGCCGGGGCCGGCGGGGGCTCGCCCCCGCCGGCCCCGGGACCGACCGTCCCGGCCGGAGTCCCGCACCTGCCGCTCACGGACCGCGCGCCGCGACGTGACCGGCCGACCGGGCCGCAACCCCGCGCAGCCGGGCCCGACGGCCCACGCGCCTCCGCGCCGGATCCAGGACGGGACGCGCGGGACGGGGACGCCTCCGTACCGCCCGATCGCCCGGCCGGGCCGGAGCCCCGCGCAGCCGTGGCCGGCGGCGTGCGGTCCTGCGCGCCGGAGGCCGTGGCCGGCGCCGTACCGCGCAGGGAGGTGCGGCCATGACCGCCTCCCGGGAGGGCGGCCGGTACGACGTCCTCGTGCTCGGCGAGGTGCTCGTCGAGGTCCACGCCGACGTCCCGCTGCGCGAAGCCGCCGACGGGAGCGCCGCCCGGATCTCCTACTCCGGCGACGCCCTCAACGCCGCTGCCGCCGCCGCGGCGGCCGGAGCCCGTACCGCGCTGCTCGCGGTCGTCGGCGAGGACGAGCTGAGCGTCCCGCTGCTGCGCCGGGCCGCCGAGCTGGGCGTGGACGTCTCGCACGTCCACCGCGCCCCCCACCCCAACGGCGCCTACCTGCTCAGCGCGGACACCGGCGGGGAGCGCGAGTTCGTCTACTGGCGCACCCGCAGCGCCGGATCCACCCTCTCCCCGGCCCATGTCGAGGCCTGGCGGGAGCTGCTGACCGCGGCCGGGGCGCTCGTCACCGGCGGGATCGCCGGCGCGCTCTCCCCGACCAGCCGCGCGGCGGTGCTCGAAGCGGTCCGCACCGTCCACGGGGCCGGGGGACACGTCACCTACGACCCCAACTTCCGCCCCCGGCTGACCGGACGGGCCGAGGCCCGCTCCCTGCTGGCGGCGGTGGCCCCGCTGACCGGCCTGCTCAAGACCTCCTGCCCGGCCGACGCCCTCGCCCTCGTCGACACCGACGACCCCCGCACCGCCGCCGCCCGCTACCGGGCACTGGGCGCCCGCGCCGTCGCCGTCACCGCCGGGGCCGGCCGGCTGCTCCTGGACGAGGGCACCGCGGCGGCCCACCACGCCGTCCCGGTGAACCCCGATCCCGTGGACGCCACCGGCGCCGGGGACTGCTTCACCGGCACGGTCACCGCCCGGCTCGCCCTGGGCGACCCCCTCGCGGAGGCGGTGGCCCACGGCGTCGCCGCGGCCTCCCTGTCGGTGTCGGGGCGCGGCGGCACCGGCCGCGTCCCCTCCTTCGCGCAGACGGCGGCGCTGGCCGCGACGCTGGGCCCGCCTACCCCTCTTCCGCCCAGGCCTCCTCTTCCTCCCTCAGCTTCTCCTCCAGGGTCTTCTCCGGCGGCGCCTCGTACGGGAGCGGATCGCTGACCCAGCCCGCCGCCAGCACCAGCCGCGAGGCGCGGTGCACGGCGAGGAAGCCGAAGGGGCGGTCGAAGCGCGCCTCGACCCGGCGGGTGCGGTAGCGCGGGCGCGCGGGCGCGGCGCAACCCACCGCCAGGCCGACGGCGGTGACCGCCGCCGCCTCGAAGCCCTCCGCGTGGAACCGTGCCACCGCCGCCTGCCGAGCCGAACCGATGGCCAGGGGTTCGGAGCTGACCCCGGGGAAGTGGCCGCGGCTGTCGTCACACGCCGCCGCCAGACCGAACAGCCGGGCCCGCTCCAGGAGGTCGTGCTCCGCCCGTACCTCGAAGGCGGGGGTCTCGACCACGAGCCGGGGCTCGGGCGTCAGCGCCGGCTCCCGGGTGATGGTGAGGCCGGGACCGGGGCGGCCCTCCGGGAGCAGGCTCGCGGGGGTGAGGGGCCGGGCGCGGGTGACGGCCGCGATGCCGGTGGTGAGGACCCCGCCGGGTGCGGCTCCGGGTTCGCCCAGCACGAGGTGGACGTCCACGCCGGTGTCCCCGACCACCTCCAGCAGGGTCACCGCCCCCTGCCGTCCTTCCGCGACCGCGGCCCGGTCCGGCAGGGCCGTGGTGCGGTGCAGCATCTGCAGGGGCTGCCCGGCCCAGGGGCCTTCGGACGGCTCGCGGGGCCATGCGGAGAACGGCCGGAGCCACTGCGTCTTGAGCGCGAGGGCCGAAGCCAGCACCAGCTTCGTGCCGTCCGGCCCCTCGGTCAGCGTGACCGGCATCCGCTTGACCAGCCCGCCCGTGCGCCGGTCGGCCCACGCGTCCAGCGCCTTGCCGTCGGCCGCCGCGTCGCCGCTGAGGGCCCCGTGGCCCCCCGGCGCCAGCTGCTCCCGCCAGGCGGTCTCCAGCGGCAGGTCCGCCCGGGTCCACAGGCCGGTCGCGGCTCGCAGCCCGCGTATGCCGTCCAGTGCGGCCAGCAGCTCCCGCGCCGCCCCCGCCGCCCGTTCGGCGGGCAGGCCCAGGGCCTCCGCCAGCTCCGCCCGGGCCGGACCCGCCGCCCCGTCCGCGAGCGGGGCGAGCAGCGGCCAGACCCCGGCCGCCGTGAAGACCGTACCGGCGTCACCCCCATGGGCTTCGGCCCAGCGCGCCGTGAGCCGGTTGACCGCCCGTACCGTCGAATTCCTCATGCTCATGCCGGGGGAGCGTACGGGGCGGGCGGCACCCTGCCGAATCCTTTCTCCGCGCCCGGAGCCGCGCCGGAGCCGCAGGCGGACCCGTGCCCTGACCCGCACCGGAGCCGCGGGTGGACCGGTCCGAAAATCATCCTCCGCGCCCCTGGGCTCCTCCGCGCCCCGTCGCTACCCTCCGCGCATGATTCCCACGGTGGTCTGGGGCACGGGCAACGTAGGCCGCGCGGCGATCCGCGCCGTCGAGGCCCACCCGGCGCTCGAACTCACGGCAGTCATCGTCCACAACCCCGCCAAGGTCGGCCGCGACGCGGGCGAACTCGCCGGGCTCGACCGCCGGCTGGGGGTGGCGGCGACCGACGACATCGGGGCGGTGCTCGCGGCCCGCCCGGCCGCCGTCGTCTACGCGGCTTCCGGCGACGTCCGCCCCGACGACGCCCTCGCCGACATCACCCGGGCCGTCGCCGCCGGCGCGGCCGTCGTCAGCCCGGCCCTCTACCCCCTCTACGACCACCGCAGCGCCCCGCCGGAGTTCCGCGACCCGGTGCTCGCGGCGATAGCGCGGGGCGGCGGCTCCCTCTTCGCCTCCGGCGTCGACCCCGGCTGGGGCAATGACGTGCTCCCGCTGCTGCTGAGCGGACTGGGTACCGAGGTGGACGTGATCCGCTGTCAGGAGATCTTCGACTACTCCACCTACGACCAGCCCGACTCCGTCCGCTACCTGGTCGGCATGGGCCAGCCCATGGACGACGTGCCGATGATGCTCCTGCCCTCCGTCCCGACCATGGTGTGGGGCGGGCAGATCCGGATGATGGCCCGCGCCCTCGGCGTCGAACTCGACGACATCCGCGAGACCTCCGACCGGCGCGCCCTCGACACCACGGTCACCACCCCCACCATGGGCGCGTTCGAGGCCGGGACCCAGGGTGCCATCCGCTTCGAGGTCCAGGGCATCGTCGCGGGCGAGCCCCGCATCGTGATCGAGCACGTCACCCGCATCCACGCCTCCTGCGCCCCCGACTGGCCCTCCCCGCCCGACGGAGGGGCCGGCGCCCACCGCGTCGTCATCGAGGGCCGTCCGCGCATCGAGGTCACCGTCGAGGCCACCGACGAGGGCGAGAACCGCTCGGCGGGCGGCAACGCGACCGCCGTCGGGCGGCTGGTAGGCGCCATCGACTGGCTGGTGGAGGCGGAGCCCGGGCTCTACGACGCCCTCGACGTCCCGCTGCGCCCCGCAGTCGGCAAACTCGGAAGGAAACAGCCATGAGGATCGACGTTCCCGACGGCCGGCACCCCATCGAGTACGTATGGGGCGACCTGGTCCCCGGCATCGGCACGGCCGCCGCCAACTTCTCCCTGTCCGTCTACGCCCACACCACCCTGGGCCTGCGCGAGTTCGAGGCGGCCCGGCTGCGCGTCGCGCAGATCAACGGATGCGTCTTCTGCCTCGACTGGCGCACCGACCGCGACGGCGAGAAGGTCGAGGAGGACTTCGCCGACGCGGTCACCGAATGGCGCACCACCAAGGCCTTCGACGACCGCACCCGGCTCGCCGCCGAGTACGCCGAGCGCTACGCCCTGGACCACCACAACCTCGACGAGGAGTTCTGGGAGCGGATGACCGCGCACTACAGCCAGGTGGAGATCGTGGAGCTGAGCATGAGCATCGGCTCCTGGCTCGCCTTCGGCCGGCTCAACCACGTCCTGGGCCTCGACAGCGTCTGTGTCCTGCCGGGCAGCTGAACGGAGCCGGGGCCGGCCGGGGCGCGTGCTGCGCCCGGCCGCCCCCGGTGACCGTGACCGTCCCGCGTCACAGGTCGGTGGCGATGATCTTCTCGATGTTCCGCTCGGCCAGGGCCGTGATGGTCACGAACGGGTTGACGCTGGTGTTGCCGGGGATCAGCGCCCCGTCGATGACGTACAGGCCCGGGTGGCCGTGCAGGCGGCCGTAGTTGTCGGTGGCCTTGCCCAGGACCGCGCCGCCGAGCGGGTGGTAGGTGAGGTGGTCGCCCCAGATCTTGTTGGTGCCGAAGAGGTCGCTGCGGTAGATCGTCCCCTCCTTCGCGTTGATCTTGTCGAAGATGGTCTTCGCCATGTCGATGGACGGCTGCTTCCAGGCGGTCTGCCAGTTCAGCTCGACCTTGCCCGTCGCCGCGTTCCAGGTGAACTGGGCGCGGTTGGGGTTCTTGGTGATGGAGAGGTAGAACGAGGCGTAGGTTTCGATGCCGGTGGGCAGCGGTGCCACCTCGGCGAAGGCGCCGCCCGCGTCCCAGTTGTCGATGCCCCCGCAGGGGATGGACGCCTGGACCTTGCCGGTGGGGTCCCACATGTGGTTCGCCCGGCCGCACATGACGTTGCCGTTGTCCCCCCAGCCCTTGCCGATCTCGTCGTTGAGCAGCGGCAGGGCCCCGGTGGCCTTCAGCCGGACCAGGAGCTTGCTGGTGCCGACGCTGCCGGCGGCGAAGAACACCCGGTCGGCGGTGACGGTCTTGACGGAGACGACGTCGCCGGTGGTGTTGAGCTCCTCCATGGCGACCGTGTAGCCGCCACCGTCCGAGGGGGAGACGGTGGTGACCCGGTGCAGGGGGGAGATGGCCACCTTGCCGGTGGCCCGGGCGGCGGCGAGGTAGGTCTTCTGGAGGGACTTCTTGCCGGCGTTGTTGCCGTAGAGGATCTCCCCGTCCACGGCGGACTTGGGGACGGTGCCGGCCACCTCCTGCTTCATGTAGTCCCAGTCGTAGACGTCCGGCACGAACACGAAGGGGAAGCCGGAGCGCTGGGCGTGCTTGCGGCCGACGCGGGCGAACTGGTAGCAGTCCACCGTCTCGAACCAGTTCGGGTCGATGAGCCCGACCCCGAGCCCGGCGTTGGCGCGGGGGTAGTAGGTGGAGTACATCTCCTCGGCGTCCACCGTGGGGAGGATGGCGGCGAAGTTCTGCCGCTTGGGGGTCACCGCCATGCCACCGTTGACGAGCGAACCGCCGCCGACGCCGCGCCCCTGGTAGACGATGATCCCGCCCATCTCCTCGGCGTCGAGGATGCCCGTGTACTTCGGGACGTCCTTGTCGATGGGGAAGCCGAGGAAGTTGCTCAGCGGCGCCTTCGTGCGGGTGCGCAGCCAGAAGGAGCGGTAGTCGGGCTTGGTGGTGTTGGCGAAGATCTTGCCGTCGGTGCCCGGGGTGTCCCAGGCCATGCCCATCTCGATCATGCGCACGTTGACACCGGCCTGGGCGAGCCGCAGCGCGGCGACGGAGCCGCCGTAGCCGGTGCCGATGACGAGGGCCGGGACATGGTCCCCGGACGCGAGGGGAGGCTGGGCGGCGGCGGTGCCGGTGGCGGGATTGGCGCGGGCCGGGAGGGTGTTGACGCTGAGGGCCATGGCCCCCAGAAGAGAACCGGTTCCAGCGATGAATCCACGTCGGGAGACACCCTTGGACACCTTGCTGTGCAGGTCTTTGTCGTTCATGTGGCGTTCCTCACTCTCGACGGAGTGGGAACAAGTTCTACTGGCGGGTGCCTGCTAAGTCACTAGATACGTCGAGGTAATTTCCGGCCGGTTACGGCAGGGATCACGACAGGGATCACGACAGGCTCCAGTGGGCGACGTCGTCGCCGAGCCCGGCGTCCAGGGCGAACTGCACCGCCGCCGGGCGGGCTTCGGCCGGCAGCCGGAAGACGACGTAGCCCGTGGCCGACCCGCCCGGGGCGAGGGAGAGGGTGCCGGGGAGGGCCGGGCCCGCGTCCGTGGCGGCGCTCAGGCCGGTGAAGCGCCGCCCGGTGGTGTCCAGGAGGTGCGCGGCCGGGGCGGGGGAGTCCGCGTAGGGCGCCGTTCCGGTGTTCTCCAGGCGCAGCTCCACGGCGACCAGCCGGTCGGCCCCGGGCGCCGGCGCCGGGCCCGCGGGGTCGACGACCCGGGTGAGGGTGACGTCGAGCCGCTCGCCGGGGCGGTCGCCGTCGAGGGAGACGGTCTCGCCGGAGCCGCCGGTGCCCGCGCCGAGCAGCAGCGCCGCGAGGGCGGGGACCAGGAGGAGACGGGCGGTCCTGACCACGCGCCGGGGACCGCCGTGGCCCGTGTGGCTGCCGTGACGCATGGCCGACCTCCTCCACACCTCCCCTCGCCGCCCACGATCCTCCGTGAGGCCCGCTCCCGCCACCGGCGGCGGCATCGGTTCGGGGCCCCTTGGGCCGCTCTGTGGGGCAAAGGTGGCATCTGGCAGACTTGGCCGGGTTGTCCCGGGCGGTGCAGGACAGGAAACCGGTGCGAATCCGGTGCGGTCCCGCCACTGTGACCGGCGACCCCGTCCGCGGGGTCCCGGGAGTCAGACACTGACGTACCGCCTCTTCACTTCTTCACTTCGACCGGGGACGAGGATCCCCCGGAGAGGCCTCACCATGCCGCGTTTCCGCGCCGCCCCGCGCCCGCTCACCGCGCTCGCGCTCCTGCTGTCCCTGACCGCGTGCGGCGGTCCGCCCGGGGAGGAGCGGGCCGCCCCCGGGGCCCGGCCTGCGCCCGGGTTCCCGTACACCGTCACCAACTGCGGCGTCAGCAGCACCTATCAGGCCCCGCCCGAGCGGGCCGTCACCATGAACCAGCACGCCACCGAGCTCCTGCTGGCCCTCGGCCTCCAGGACCGGATGGCCGGCACCGCCTACCTCGACGACGCCGTCCTCCCCGCCTACCGGAGCGCCTACGAGGGCGTCAAGGTGCTGGCGAAGGAGTACCCGTCGAAGGAGGTGCTCCTCGCGGCCGACCCGGACTTCGTCTACGGCGGCTACTCCAGCGCCTTCGACAAGGGGCAGGGCCGGGACCGCGAGGGGCTGGCCCGGTCCGGGATCAACTCGCGGCTCAGCGTGGAGTACTGCACCCCGGGCAGCGTCGGGCTCGCCCAGCTGAAGACCGAGATCACCGAGGTCGCCCGGACCTTCGGCGTGCCCGAGCGCGGCACGGCCCTCGTCGAGGACGAGCAGCGCCGGATCGACGCCGTCACCGCACGGGTCAAGGACCGGGCCCGCCCGACCGTCTTCGTCTACGACTCGGGCGAGGCCTCCGCCTTCACCTCCGGCGGCAAGGGCATCGGCAACGAGATCGTCTCACTGGCCGGGGGGACGAACGTGTTCGCCGACCTCCAGGACACCTTCGGCGACGTGCCGTGGGAGGAGGTCATCGAGCGCAGGCCCGAGGTCGTCCTCATCTACGACTACGGCGGCACCCCCGTGGAGGCCAAGAAGCAGCGCCTGTTGAACGATCCGGCGCTGGCGGAGGTTCCCGCGGTGAAGAACCGCAGGTTCGTCGTGCTGCCGCTGTCCTCGGCCGTCCTCGGCGTGCGCGTCGCCGACGCGGTCGAGTCCCTCGGCCGCCGGCTGCACCCCGACGCCCCGTGACCGGGCGCCGCCGCACCGCGGCCGTCCTGGTGCTCCTCGCGGCCGCGCTGGCCGGCTCGATGGTGGCGGGGCTGGCCCTGGGACCCGTCCGCATCGCCCCCGGCCGGGTCCTCGACGTCCTGCTGGCCGGGCCCGGGGCGCGCGGCGGGGCCTTCGCCTCCATCGTGTGGGACGTGCGGATGCCGCGCGTGCTGCTCGGGGCCGTGGTCGGCGCCGGGCTCGCCGTCTGCGGCGCCGTGCTCCAGGCCCTCGTCCGCAACGCGCTCGCCGACCCCTTCCTGCTGGGCGCTTCCTCGGGCGCGTCGGCGGGGGCGGTGGCCGTCATCGTGCTCGGGGTGGGAGCGGGGAGCGCCGTAGGGCTCCCGCTGGCCGCCTTCGCCGGCTCCCTCGCCGCGCTCGTCGCGGTCTACGCCCTGGCCCGGCGCGGCGGGACGATGACCACCGCGCGGCTGATCCTGGCCGGGGTGGCCGTGCAGTACGTCCTCTCCGCCCTGACCAGCCTGGTCCTCGTGCTGTCCGCGCACCCCGACCAGCTCCGCTCCGTGCTCTTCTGGACCCTGGGCGGCCTGGGCGGGGCCCGCTGGGACGAACTCGCCCTGCCGGCCGCCGCGCTGCTCGCCGGCACCGCCCTGCTCGTCGCCCTCGCGCGCCCCCTGGACCTGCTGCTCGCGGGGGAGGAGGGGGCCCGCACCCTCGGCCTGGACACCGGCCGCTTCCGGGCGGCCGCGTTCGTCCTCACCTCCCTGGTCGTCGGGGTGCTGGTGGCCTACAGCGGGGCGATCGGCTTCGTCGGGCTGATGGTTCCGCACGCCGCCCGCACGGTGGTGGGCGCCGGGCACCGGGCGCTGCTGCCCGTCTGCGCGCTCGCCGGGGCGGTCTTCCTGAGCCTGGCCGACCTGCTGGCCCGCACCGCGGCGGCCCCTGGGGAGATACCCGTCGGCGTGGTCACCGCGCTGGCCGGCGGGCCGTTCTTCCTGTGGATGCTGCGCAGGTCCACTCGGGCCGAGGGGGTGGCCGGATGACGGGGCGTCCGGTGGAACTCTCGGTCGAGGGGCTGCGTTACGAGGTCGACGGGCGGAAGCTGCTGGACGGGATCGGCCTCACCGCCCGGCCCGGCGAGACGGTCGGGGTCGTCGGGCCGAACGGCAGCGGCAAGACGACCCTGCTGCGCTGCGTCTACGGCACCCTGCGGCCCAGCGCCGGCCGGGTGCTGCTCGACGGGGCCGACGCGTCGGCGCTGGGCGTCAAGGAGCGCGCCCGGCGGGTGGCGGTGGTCCCGCAGGACGCGGAGGGCACCTTCGGGCTGACGGTCCGCGAGGTCGTGTCCATGGGGCGCGGCCCGCACAAGAGGTTCTGGGAGCAGGACGGCCCGGACGACCGGCTCCAGGTCGTGCGGGCGCTGGAGACCGTCGGCCTGTCCGGGCTCGCCGGGCGCCGCTTCGACGGGCTCTCGGGCGGGGAGCGGCAGCGCGCGCTCGTCGCCCGCGCCCTCGTCCAGGAACCGGGACTCCTCGCCCTGGACGAGCCCACGAACCACCTCGACATCCGCTACCAGCTGGAGGTCCTGGGGCTGGTCCGCCGGCTTCCCGTGACCAGCCTGCTCGTCCTGCACGACCTGAACCTCGCCGCGTCCTTCTGCGACCGGCTGTACGTGCTGGCGGGCGGCCGGGTCGTGGCCCAGGGCCCGCCGGGGGAGGTGCTCACGGAGGAGCTGCTGGCGGAGGTCTACGGGGTGGCCACCCGTATCGCCGTCCATCCGGCGACGGGCGCTCCGAACATCGTCTACCTCCCGGAGCGGCCCGCCGGCCCCACCCCTCCGGCCGGGCCGGCCGGCTGAGCTCCCCGGGCAGGGCCCACGGCGTGGTGCGCCGCGGGCCCTGCGGGGTGCGCTTCAGCCGCCGTAGGGGCGGGTGATGATCTCCATGGCGTGTCCGACGGGGTCCAGGAAGTAGACCCCGCGCCCGCCGTCGTTGTGGTTGATCTCGCCCGGCTGCTTGCGGTGCGGATCGGCGAAGTACTCGACGCCGGCCGCCCGGATCTTCTCGAAGGAGGAGTCGAACTCCTCCTCCGAGACGAGGAACGCGTAGTGCTGCGGCGTGATGGACTCGGCGGGGATGGCCGCGAAGTCCAAGGTCACCCCGTTCCCGGTCTCGACCGGGATGAACGGGCCCCACTCCGGGCCCACTTCGAGACCGAGGATGTGTGCCAGGAATGCGGCGGACTCCCGGTTGTCGCGGGAGTGGACGATCGTGTGGTTCAACTGGACGGACATGTGTGAATGCCTCCACAAGGCATCTCACGGCACCTCCATGCCTCACCCGGCCGGTGACCGGCACGCGATGCCGCCGCCTTGATCCTAAGCACTCGACCCGCCTCCGGTCCACCGAGATCGAGCCCCGCCGGGATCACGAACCTCCGTACACCGCCTTGACGTTGTCCCGCGCCGGGTGCGTGCGCCCGGCCGGGCCCGCGGCGAAGGCACGCAGCAGGTTCTCCGTCACCCGGGTGGTCAGCGCGCCGGCACGGGCGTCCAGGCCGTGGTTGGCGCCGCTGCGGCCGTCACCGCCGGCGTCCAGGGCCTCGACCCAGCGCATCGTGCCGGTGGCGAAGACCCCCGCCCCGCTCGGCACGGTGTAGTACGCCGTGTCCTGATGGCTCGGGCGGCCCTCGCACACCACCGGCGAGTGGGCCAGTATCTCGATCGGACGCGGGGTCGGAAAGCCCGTGTCGACCTTGTCGTACTCCACGCCGACCAGGTGCGCGAAGCCCTCGCCCGCCTTCACCCCCGTCCCCTCGAACAGCCAGTGGTCCGGGTTCGTGACCACGTAAGGGGCGTCCACCGGGTAGCCGTCGTAGATCACCCCGAGCAGCGAGCTCTCCGGGTCGGCCCCCGGCGCCGACCGGAAGTCGACGGTCGCGGGATGCCCCCGCTTGAAGCCGGGGTCCTGCTCGTAGGAGGACTTGTAGCAGACCACCGTACGGTCCGGGCCCAGCTCGGAGGGCTCCAGCCGGATGCGGCGGAAGCAGCAGTTCGCGCCCAGTATCGCGATGTTGCTGCCCGTGTCCCGGGCCGCGGTGACGTGCGCGCGCTGCTCCGGAGACCAGTACTCGTCGTGGCCGAGGGACAGCACCGCCGCGGCCCCCTCCAGCAGCCGCCGCTCGCGCGCCACATCGGTGGTCGTGGCGTACGCCAGCGGTATCCCGAGGCGCTCGGCGAGGGCTATCAGCGGCGCCTCGTACACCAGGAACAGCCCCGCCCCGTCGTCGTAGTCGTACGGCCGGTCGAAGGTCACGGACAGCGAACGCGAAGCGTATCCGCCGCTGGGGCCGTCGTAGCTGCCGTAGCCGCCCCAGCGGTTGTACGCCTGCCAGGTCGCCACCGCGTTGACGATCACCGTCCGTCCCGCCGAGGCCGCCGAGCGGACGGTCACCGGCACGAACCGCTGCCCCTCCCCGCCCTGTGCGTCCAGCCGCAGCAGGTAGCAGCCCTCCGGCCACCCCTTGGTGTCGACCGCGGCGGTACGCGGCCACCGGGTGCGCACCATACGGGTGCCGGACTCCACCGTGTGCTCGGGCTGACGGACCCCGGGCAGCGCCTCGGACCGCCACACCAGCCGCGCCCGGGCCCCGCCGTACCAGCCCATCCGGTAGGCGGATACCGTGAACCGCGGGGCGGTGGTGGACACGTGCAGTCCGAACGACTCCCCGGGCAGCACGCTCACCCGGTCCGCGAACCCCTCGATGGCCCGGGCGGGTCCGGCCTTGGTGATGCGCCAGTCGGCGTTGCCCGGCCGGGCGTTCTCCGCCTTCACGTCGAAGCCGCCCGGACCCGGCTGCGGCGTCGGCTCCTTGCCCGTGCCCTTCCCCCTCAGAGTGGCCCCGCTCGCCCCGCCCCCACCGCTCGCGCAGCCGGCGACCGAGCCGAGCCCGGCGGCGGTGGCCGTCCCCGTCGCGATGGCGAGGAACCGCCGCCTGCCGGTGCCCTCGGGGCCCCCGGGTATCTGCTCCTGATCCATGCGGGCACGCTATGACACCCCCTCCCGGCCGCCCCGCACCACCCCACCACGAACGCACCCCGCACCCAGGCCGCCTGCGGCCCCGTTCACTCGACGTGCTCCCGGTAGCGGGCGATCACCTCCCCCAGCACCTCCCGGCCGTCCCGCGCCCACAGGCCCGGATGGAAGATCTCCACCTCCACCGGCCCCCGGTATCCGGCCCGGTCGGCCAGCTGCCGGAAGGACCGCAGGTCGACGCACCCGTCACCGAGCTGCCCCCGCCCCAGCAGGACGCCCTCGGGAAGCGGAGTCACCCAGTCGGCCACCTGGACGGAGACGATCCGCCCGCCCGCACCGGCCCGGCCCAGATCGGCGGCCAGCCGCTCGTCCCACCACAGGTGGTAGGAGTCGGCCACCACCCCGACCCGCTCCGCCGGGAACTGCTCGGCGATGTCCAGGGCCTGCCCCAGCGTGGAGACCACGCACCGGTCCGCCGCGAACATCGGATGCAGCGGCTCGATCCCCAGCCGCACCCCGTGCCCGGCGGCCCACGGAACCAGGTCACCCAGGAACCCGGTGATCCGCCTCCGCGCCTCCGCGAGATCCCGCTCGCCCTCCGGCAGCCCGCCCGCGACCAGGACCAGGACGTCAGCCCCCAGCTCGGCCGCCTCCTCGACGGCCCGGCGGTTCTCCTCCAGCGCGGCCGCCCGCCCGGCGGGATCCGAAGCGGTGAAGAACCCGCCCCGGCACAGGGAACTGACGCGCAGCCCCGCGGCGGCGACCAGCCGCGCCGTCTCCCGCACCCCGAACCCGCGCACCGGATCCCGCCACAGCCCCACCGCCCCCACCCCGGCCGCCTCGCACCCGGCCACCAGCTCGGGCAGCGACCACTGCCGCACGGTCTCCTGGTTCAGGCTGAACCGGGCCGGAGCCGCCGGCCCGGTCATCCCGGCACCCCCCGTTCCGCCAGGAGCCGGCGCATCCGGCCCTCGGCGCGTTCCGGATCGGGAAACAGGCCCAGCAGGTCGGCCAGTTCGTACGCACGCGCCAGATGGGGCAGCGAACGGGCCGACTCCAGCCCGGCCGGCATCGTGAAGTGCTCCTGATACCCCGCCAGCCAGGCCAGCAGGACCACACCGGTCTTGTAGAGAGGGGTCGGCGGGGCGAACAGGTGCCGTGCCAGTACTACCGTCGGGTCCAGCAGGGCCCGGAAGCCCCCGGGATCCCCTCGGTCCAGGGCGAGCGCCGCCCGGGCGGCGATGGGGGCGATGGGGCCGAAGATCCCCAGGAGCGCGTCGCTGGCCAGCTCCCCGTCCCCGGCGATCAGCTCCGGATACCGGTGGTCGTCTCCGGTGTAGCAGCGCACGCCCGCCGGGAGCCGGCGTCGCAGCTCCTTCTCCCGCTCCGCGTCCAGCAGCGAGATCTTCACGCCGTCCACCTTCCGCGGATGTTCGGCGACGATCTTCACGAGTAGGTCGGCGGCTTCGTCCAGGTCCTGATGGCCCCAGTACCCGGCGAGCGCCGGATCGAATACCGCTCCCAGCCAGTGCAGTACCACCGGCCGCGAGCTCTGCCTCAGCAGCGCCCCGTACACCTCCAGGTAGTCCTCGGGACCGCGGGCCGCCGCGACCAGGGCGCGGGAGGCCATCAGGACGGCTCCCGCCCCGCAGCCCTCGACATGAGCGAGCTGTTCCTCGTAGGCGGCCGTGACCGCGGCGAGCGAGTGCGCGCGGCCCGCGGGCAGCTGATCGGTACCCGCTCCGCAGACGATCCGGCCGCCCACCGCCCGGGCCTCCTGCGACGAGCGGCGGATCAGCTCCGCCGCCTCCGGCCAGTCCAGCCCCATGCCCCGCTGTGCGGTGTCCATGGCCTCCGCCACGCCGAGCCCCAGCCCCCACAGCCGGTGCCGGAAGCCCAGGGTGGCCCCCCAGTCGACCACCGGGCCGCCGCCCGGCGCGGCGCGTGGGGCCGCGGCCACATGGGCGGCCGCGTAGAGGACACGACTGCGGGCCGGGGCGGAGCCGAACGCGCCCAGCGGAGCGGCCGACGGCCGGTACAGCCGCCATCCCCCGTCCTCGGAGGGGAGCCGGATCCCGTTCACAGTGTCACCTCCGGTACCGGAAGCCGCCGCCCCTCGGCGCAGGACCGCAGGCCGAGCGAGGCCAGTTGTACTCCCCGCGCCCCGGCGAGCAGGTCCCACCGCCAGGGCTCGTCGCGTACGACATGACGCAGGAACAGCTCCCACTGGGTCCGGAACCCGTTGGCCGGCGGCCCGTCGTCCGGCACCTCCTGCCACTGCGCCCGGAAGGGCTCGGCCGAAGGCCGGTCCGGATCCCATACCGGTCTCGGGGTGGCCCCCCGGTGCTGGATCCGGCAGTTCCTGAGCCCGGCCACGGCCGAGCCGTGCGTCCCGTCCACCTGGAACTCCACCAGCTCGTCGCGGTGCACCCGCACCGCCCAGGAGGAGTTGATCTGTGCCACGGCGCCGCCCTCCAGCTCGAAGGTGCCGTACACGGCGTCCTCGGCCGTGGTCTCGTACGGCCGGCCCTCCTCGTCCCACCGGCGGCCGATGTGCGTACGGGTCAGGGCCTGCACCGTCCTGACCCGGCCGAACAGCTCGTGCAGCACGTACTCCCAGTGCGGGAACATGTCGGCGACGATGCCCCCGCCGTCCTGCGCCCGGTAGTTCCAGGAGGGCCGCTGGGCCGGCTGCCCGTCGTCCCCTTCGAAGACCCAGTAGCCGAACTCCCCCCGGACGGAGAGCACCCGGCCGAAGAAGCCGTCCTCGACCAGCCGCCGCAGTTTCAGCAGGCCCGGCAGGAACAGCTTGTCCTGCACCACGCCGTGCTTGACCCCGGCCGCCGCGGCCAGCCGGGCCAACTCCAGTGCGGCGGAGAAGCCGGAGGCCGTCGGCTTCTCGCAGTACACGTGCTTCCCGGCCGCCAGGGCCGAGCGCAGGGAAGCCTCCCGGGCACCGGTCACCTGGGCGTCGAAGTAGACCTCCACCTCCGGATCGGCCAGGACCGCCTCCAGGTCCGTGCTCACATGCTCCAGGCCGTGCCGCTCGGCGATGGCCCGCAGGGCGGGCCCGCGGCGCCCGACCAGCACCGGCTCCGGCCACAACAGCGTGCCATCCCCGAGGTCCAGCCCGCCCCGCTCGCGCAGCGCTAGCACGGAGCGGACCAGATGCTGGCGGTACCCCATACGCCCGGTCACGCCGTTCATCGCGATCCTGATCGTCCTGCGTTCCATGATGACCTTCCTCCGGTCCGTCGCATCGTCTGTGAAAGCGACAGAAAGCGCTTTCTGCCTTTCACGGTAGGTCTTCCGATCGCGTCTCTTCAATTACCCGATCGAGTGATGGAAAGCGCTTTCTGAATCGGGCATCATGGAGGCACGGAGCAGATCGGACGAGGGCCCGCGGCAGCCGCGGGCCACAGGGGGAGGGGATCCCGATGGCAGTGACGCTTGCGGAGGTCGCGGTACGCGCGGGGGTCTCGCCCGCCACGGTCTCGCGGGTATTGAACGGCGGCTATCCGGTGGCCGGGGACACCCGTACCCGGGTGGAGCGGGCCGTCGAGGAGCTCGGCTACGTCGCCAACGCCCCCGCCCGAGCCCTCGCGGCCGCCACCTCCGACCTCGTCGGGATCCTCGTGCACGACATCGCCGACGGGTACTTCGGGATCCTCGCGAGCTCCCTGCAGAGCGCCCTCGACCCCGCCGGCGGGGGCGGTCCGCGCCGACTGGCCGTCGTCTGCAACACCCAGGGCGCTCCCGCCGCCGAGACCGCCTACCTCACCCTGCTGGAAGGCCAGCGCGCCGGAGGCGTCGTCCTCACCGGCGCGGCCACCGAGGACCCGGAGCACACCAGCGCCCTCGCGCAGCGGGTGGCCCGCATGGCCGCCGCCGGCACCCGAGTGGTCCTCTGCGGGCGCCCGCCCGTGCCGGTGCCCTCCGCCCTGCCCGTCGCCACCGTCGAGTTCGACGACCGGGGAGGCGCGTTCCGGCTCGCCGACCACCTCCTGACGCTGGGCCACCGGCGGATCGCCTACATCGCCGGCCCACCCGGGCAGAGCACCACCCGCGAGCGCCTCGCCGGACACCAGGAGGCCCTCCGGCGGCACGACCCGGCCCTGCCCGAAGCCTGCGCCCCCCTCACCGTCCGCGCCGGGTTCGAGCGCTCCGCCGGCTATGACGCCACCCGCGAGCTCCTGCGCAGGGGAGAGCCCTTCACCGCCGTCGCGGCAGTCAACGACACGGCCGCCGCCGGCGTCGCCGCGGCACTGCGCGAAGCGGGGCTGCGCATACCCGAGGACGTCTCGGTCACCGGCTTCGACGACCTGCCGTTCAGCCAGGACACCGCCCCCGCCCTCACCACCGTCCGGGTGCCGCTGCGCGAGGCGGGCGCGCTCGCCGCCCAGCTGGTGACCGGCCGCCGGCCCCTCCCGCCGGGAGGCATCACCACCCTGCCCACCGAACTCATGGTGCGCGCTTCGACCGCGCCGCCACCGCCCGCACGGAGGACGCCGTGAAGTACGCCTTCTCCACCCTCGGCCTGCCGGGGACCCCGCTCGCCCGCAGCGCCGCCCTGGCCGCCGGGCACGGCTACCAGGGCCTCGAACTGCGCGCCCACCCCGAGGAGCCGCTGCACCCCCAGAGCCCGCCCGGGGACCGGGCCGCCGGGCTGCGGACCCTCAACCGCGCCGGCGTGCGCGTCCTCGGGGTGGCGGGCTACGCCAAGGTGGCGGCGCCCGGCGGTGACGAGCCGGTCCTCGGCGAACTGAGGTCCCTGGTCCGGCTCGCCGCCGACCTCGAAGCCCCCTTCGTCCGGGTCTTCCCCGGCGGAGTGGGCCTGCCCGGGGCGCAGGCCGACGGCAACGCCGTACGCCGCCTGCGGGAAGCCGCCCCTTACGCCGAGCGCAACGGTGTCCGGATCCTGCTGGAGACCCACGACTCGCACCGCACGGCGGCGGCCGCCGCCCGCGTGCTCGACGCCGTCGGCCACCCGGGGGCCGGCGCCCTGTGGGACGTACTGCACACCTGGCTCGGAGGGGAGGGGCCGGACGAGTCGAGACGCAGGCTCGGGCCGCATCTGGGCTACGTGCAGGTCAAGGACGTGGCGTCGGCCGACGACCTGACCCCGGTCGGGCTGGGCGCGGGCGTGCTGCCGCTCGCCGGAGCGGTGGCCGCCGCCCCGGCCGACGGGTGGCTGTGCTGGGAGTACGAGAGACGTTGGTACCCCGAGGTGCCCGAGCTGACCGGCCCCCGGCTCATCCGCGGCCGCGAACACCTCGAGGAGTTGGTGGCCCATGCCGGTCAGGCCGAGTAGGACAGCCGGCCCGGGTCCACCGGGTAGCGGAAGCCGACTCCCTGCGCGTACCGCTCCAGCTCCTCGACCGCCGCCACCGCCAGCCGGTCCAGCTCTCCGCCCAGCGAACCCGCCACATGGGGGGTGAGCAGGACGTTCGGCAGGTCGTACAGCGGGGATCCGGCGGGCAGCACCTCCGGTTCGGTGTGGTCGAGGACGGCGCACAACCGCCCGGTGACCAGCTCCCGCGTCAGCGCCGCCGTATCGACGAGGGAGCCCCGCGCGGTGTTGATCAGCGTGGCGCCGTCCGGCATCAGGGCCAGCCGGGAGGCGTCCAGCAGACCACGGGTGCCTGGCAGCTCGGGGGCGTGCAGGCTCACCACGTCACTGCGGCGGAGCAGTTCGTCCAGGCCGCAGGCCTCGCCGCCCAGGGAGGCGAGTTCGGCGGGGTCGGCGTACGGGTCGTGCACCAGGACCCGCAGGTCGAACGGGCGCAGCAGCTCCAGCACCCGCCGGCCGGTCCGGGAGGCGCCGACGAGTCCGACGGTCCGCCCGTAGTTGCCCGCCTCCGGGTAGCGGACCAGGGGGTCGACCGGGCCGCGCGCGGTCCGGTAGGCCCGGGCGGCGTCCAGGACCCGCTTGTTGGAGAACAGGATCGCGGCGAGCGTGTACTCGGCGACGGGCAGGGCGTTCGCGGCGGCCGCGCTGGAGACCAGTAGGCCGCGCTCCCAGCAGGCGTCGGTCACGTGCCCCTTGACGCTTCCGGCGGCGTGCACGACGGCCCGCAGCCGCGGCATCCGGCGCAGCGCTTCCGCGTCCAGGGCCGGACAGCCCCACCCGGTGAACAGCACCTCGGCGCGGGCGAGCCGGCCGCCCAGCACGGCGCCGGGCCGCGTGAAGTCGGTGAGCAGCAGCTCGGGGTCCACATCGGCGACCCGGACCAGCTGGGCCAGGGCGGGGCCGCGGAGGACGGCCGCCCGGGTGTCCGGACTCATCGCCAGCACCGTGGCGGGCCGGGCGGAGACGGCGGAGCTGGTCAATCGGGCCTCTCCTGCGGTGGAACCCGGCCGCCCGGGGCACGGAGGCCGCAGCCGTGAACGGAAGGGGGTGGGGACGATGCTCACAGAGCCCGGCGGGACAGGGGCGGCGACACGGGGCGCCGGGCCCGTGGTTCACCCGCAGGCCTGAGCGGGCCGCGCGAGCGCGGGAGTCCGGGCCACCGGCGGCGCCGCGTGGTAACCCGGTCCCGTCGGCCCGTCGGCCCGTCGGCCCGTCGGCCCGTCGGCCCGTCGGCCCGTCGGCCCGTCGGCCCGTCGGCCCGTCGGCCCGTCGGCCCGTCGGGCGGGCGTCGTGCGGGCGTCGTGCGGGCGTCGTGCGGGTGGGAGTGTGGCCCTGTGGCTCCGGTGCTGTTCATCCGGGGCGGTCGAGGTGGCGGCGCCGCAGGCAGCATCGATGAGTGCCCGGCCGCAGCGCTCAGGGGGCGAGGGTGGCGGCCGCAGTTCCGGTCAGCCGGTGCCCGTCCCTCCCGGGCCGCCTCCGTGAAGCGGGTGTCGCCGAGGGTGTGGCGGGCGGCCCGTTCGATCCGGGCCACGTCCGGGTGCGAGCGGTCCGGCAGCCCCGGCCCCCGCGCTGGCCGCGAGCAGGCGCGCCGCGTGCGTGTAGTCGCCCCGGCGCAGGGCCAGTCCGCGACCCCGACCAGCACCTGCGCGATCAGCCGCGCATGTCCCGCCCTTCACAGGCCGCCGCACGGTGTGCGCGGGCCTCGGCCAGGGTCGTCGGCGAGGTAGCCCAGCAGGTCGTGCGTCACCGCCAGGACATTGCCCTGCAAGGCGTCACCGCCCAGCAGCGCCGTCGCCGCGGCCAGCTGCCGGCGCGCCTCCACCGCCTCGCCGCGCCACCGGGCGAGTTCCGCCCGCGTCAGCGCCAGTTCGGGCAGCGGATCCGTTCCGCGTGCCGCTGCGCCTCGGCGAGCGAGGCCGCGCAGGCTTCCTCGTCACCGCGCAGCCAGTACAGCTGGGCCTGCCGCGACCGCATCTGGACCACCGCGATCGCCTGCTCCAGGTGCTTGCACGCGCCCGCGAACCCGCGGCGCACCGCGATCCGCTCCGCCAGCTCGGTCTGCGCGAACGAGATCCCGAACCGCTCGCCCAGCGCCCGGAACTCGGCGAGCGCCTGCTCCAGGTACGCGTCCGTGTCCCGCCCCCCGTGGCCCAGCATGATCCGCATCTTGCCCAGGTGCAGCCGCCCCAGCGCCCGTACCCAGCCGGTCGGGGTCGCCGATGAGGCGCGCAGACCATCAGGGTGGCGTGGACGCCCGGGTCGGGATGTCCGGCGAGCCGATGCGGAAGGTGGGTGATCAGGTCGTCGGTGAGGTCCGGGCGCAGGGCCACGGTGGAGCGCCTGCGGTGGGCGAAGAGCGCTGTACCGGCTCCGGCGGCGGCGCGGGGTGACGCGCGAGGCCGTC
The DNA here is from genome assembly GCF_042893675.1 of Streptomyces sp. NPDC001594. NCBI lineage: Bacteria > Bacillati > Actinomycetota > Actinomycetes > Kitasatosporales > Streptomycetaceae > Streptomyces > Streptomyces sp. NPDC001594. The sequence continues at coordinate 231,031 of NZ_JBIAVB010000005.1, forward strand.
CGGCACCGGGTCGAGGGGGACCGGGCGCGGTAGGGCATCCGACAAGGCGGGATTCCCTTCCGAGACGGACGTTGCGGGAATGGGCGTCAGGTGGCGCGGGAGTTGCGCAGGAGCCAGGGCGTGGGGTGGGGGGAGGTGACGAGCTCCTTGTGGACCGTGTCCCCGGGCAGCGGGACGACCAGCCAGAGGCCGGGAGGGAAGAAGCGGCCCCTGGTGTGGGCCAGGCCTCCGTAGACCGAGCGGAGGAAGGCGGGGACCGCGTCGCGGGGGACGTCGTGGAACTCGACGTGGTCCACCGCGATCCTCGCGTCCCCCTCGGGGTGGAGGCGCACGCAGACCTGGGGCGTGCCGTCGAGTTCGACGAACGCCTCGTGCGGCAGGGTGCCGTCGGGGTCGAGGGCGGTGAAGGGGTCGGCGGCGGTGCGGCGCGAGGTGCGGTCGGCGCCGATGTCCTCGGTGACCGTCGCCGTCCGGCGGTACTCCTCGGCGATCTCGCGTATCGCGCGGACGGCCGATTCCGTCGTCGGGAGGTGGGGGTGCTTCATGAAGTGATCATGGCCCATGAGGGCCGGGCACGGGGCCGTGCAGGCGGGCCAGGTGGACGGTGATGTCCGCGACGATCCCGACCGTCGGCGGGACCATCCGTGCGATCCGCTCGAACACCCGCTCCTGTTCCGTGGCCGGAAGCATCAGATAGGCCGAGACGGGGGAGAGGTGGCCCAGTAGTCGCGGGCGTGACCGTCGTACCCGGCGGGTGCGCCGTCCGGGGTGGGGGCCTCGTCGCTCTCCAGGAAACGCTGCCCGCGCGGCGCGGACGGTCTCCTCCACGTCCGGGTCGGCCAGGTGCACCGGCCCGCCGAAGCAGGCGAACACCCCGCCCCGGCCGCAGCAGGGCGGCCACGCGGGGCTACCGTCCGGCCGCGTCCAGTGCAGCGCCTCCGCCGCGTACACGGTGTCGTTCCGCTCGCCGGGGCGCAGCTCTTCGAAGGCTGCCCGCACGGTGCGGACCGTCGGCGGGACGTGGCGGCGCGGCTCGGCGAGCATGGCCGGGCCGGGTTGACGGCGAAGCCGCGGGTGGCCTTGCCCGTTCCGGCGCCGATCTCCAGGGCGGTCCGGACCGGCCGGCCGGCGTACGCGACGACCAGCCCGGCCAGCGCGTCCGGGTAGCCGGGGCGGAAGCGCTCGTGGGCGGCCGTCCTCGCCCCGAAGGGCAGCCCGCGATCGGCCGCATCGGACATGTGGGACATCCCGGCACGGGAGCGGTGGCGGCGCCCGGGCGAAACCGCGTGGCTTCGCGGCGTCCCGTCGGCGAGACTGCGTGGACGGTCCGCCGGTGCTCCGGAGAGGAGCCTCCATGACGTCTCTGTCCTTCGAGGACATCGGCTACCGCGTCCTGTTCGGGCGCTACGTGACGCGCACCGACTCGGACCACCCGCGCTACCTCGAACTCAACGGCGGCCGCCTCCTGCGGCCCGGCCGGTTCCACGCCGCACGTTTCGCACGCGCCCTGATCGAGGACGCCGCCGCCGTCACCGACCCGGAGCTGGAAGCGCTCCTGGACCACGGCTGGCGCCCACGGCTCACGGCCGCCTGGCTGATCGGCGTCGACCGGCGGACCTCCTTCCGCGAGCGCCTGGCCGGCCTGCTGCTGGACAGCGAGACCTGCTACGCGGGCGCCGGCTACTGCTTCGCCCTGGCCCGCTTCGGCACGCACGCGGACGCCCGGATCCTCACCGCCTACCTCGACCGCTACCTGCCCCGCACCGACCTCGTGTACGACCAGCCGGAGCCCTCGGCGCCCTCCTGCGCCTCGACGCCCGCCTCGGCGCCGACCGCGCGGCCCGCTTCACCGCGCCCGACGGACTCTGGGACCGCTGGGTCCGGGCCCGGTCCTACCCGGACGACCGGCCGTACCCCACCCCGGTCGAACTGCGCCGCTGGACGGACCTCGCGTGCGAGTTCACCGACGCGTGGAGCCGCGCCCGGTAGGGGGCCGGTAGGGGATCGGTCCGCCGGAGCGAAACCGGCGCCCGACCCGATCCACGGGGCATCCCGAGTTGGTCCTGCGGGAGGACGAGCCGCGCGGGCCCGCGGGCGGGGCGGCCCCGGAGGGAGGTGTTCCCGTAGGGACAGTAGGGTGGGCCGGGTGAACCTTTCTTCCGCGCTTCCGCGTTCCTTCCGGCTGCTCGTCACGGGTGGGGGCACCGGCGGCCACACCTATCCCGCCCTGACCGCGATCCGTACCCTCCAGGGCCGACTCGCGGCCGCCGGCGGCACGCTCGACGTGCTGTGGATCGGCACCGCCGACGGCCTGGAGGCGCGCGTCGCGCCGGCCGAGGGGATCGCGTTCAAGACCGTCGCCACCGGCAAGATCCGGCGTTCGGCGAACCCGCTGAAGATGCTGTCGGCCGCGAACATGAAGGACATGGCGAAGGTCCCGCTCGGCGTGGCCCAGGCCCGGGCCATCGTCTCCGAGTTCGAGCCCGACGTGGTCCTGGCCACCGGCGGCTACGTCGCCGTGCCCGCCGGCCTGGCGGCCCGGCTGTGCAAGCGGCCGCTCGTGCTGCACGAGCAGACCGTGCGCCTCGGCCTCGCCAACCGCAAGCTCGCCGGGTCCGCCACGCGCATCGCCGTGTCCTCGGAGTCCTCCCTCCCGCTGCTCCCCGCCGAGGTCCGCGAGCGCGCGGTCGTCACCGGCAACCCGGTCCGCCCCGAGGTGCTGTCCGGGCACCCCGACAAGGCCGTGCACGCCCTGAACCTCGTCGGGTTCGACCGCCGCCTGCCCACCGTCTACGTCACCGGCGGCGCGCAGGGCGCCCAGCAGATCAACGGTGTGGTGCGCGAGGTGCTCCCGTGGCTGCTGAGCCACGCGAACGTGATCCACCAGTGCGGCCCGGCCAACGTCGACGAGCTGCGCTTCGCGGCCGCCGGGCTGGACCCGGTGCTCGCGGGCCGCTACCACGTGACCGGCTTCGTCGGACCCGAGCTGCCCGACGTGCTCGCGCTCGCCGACATCGTGATCTCCCGCTCCGGCGCCGGCACCCTGGCCGAGCTGACCGCGCTGGGCAAGCCGGCCGTGTTCGTCCCGCTGGCCACCTCGGCCGGCAACGAGCAGGCGCACAACGCCCAGTACCTGGCGGACGCGGGCGCCGCCGTCGCCCTGCTCGGGGACGTCACCGCGCACGGCCTCGCCGAGGCGGTCGGCCCGCTCCTCACCGACGCCGGCCGGCGGGCCCAGATGGCCGAGCGGGCCCGGGCCTACGGACGGCCGGACGCCGCCGAGCGGCTCGTCGACGTGCTGCTGGCCGCCGCCAACGGCTGATCCGGGAGCACAGCGAGCGCAGGGGCGCCGCCGGCACCGGGCCGGCGGCGCCCCTCCCCGCTGTCACACGGTGTTCACGCCCCAGGGTCGCCGGCCCCCTCCGCAGACCGGACGGTATGCCTAGACTGGCCGTTCGTCGATCATGCAACCGATGAGTGTGGAGGACGGTCCCGCATGCGCTATCTCCCCCTGGGCAGTTCAGGTCTCCTGGTCTCCGCGGTAGGCCTCGGCTGCAACAACTTCGGCGGCCGCCTCGACCTCCAGGCCACCCGGGCCGTCGTCGACGCCGCCCTCGACGCCGGGATCACCCTGCTCGACACCGCCGACATCTACGGCGGCCAGGGCGGCTCCGAACGCCACCTCGGCCAGGCCCTCAAGGGCCGCCGCGACCAGGTGGTCCTGGCCACCAAGTTCGGCTACGACGGGGTCGACATGGGCTACGGTCCCGCCGCCGGCGCCCGCGGCGGCCGCGGCTACATCCGGCGCGCCGTCGAGGAGTCCCTGCGCCGCCTGGAGACCGACCACATCGACCTCCTCCAGCTGCACAGCCCCGACCCGGCCACCCCGATCGCCGAGACCCTCGCCGCGCTCGGCGAGCTCGTCGCCGAGGGCAAGGTCCGCTACCTCGGCCACTCCAACTTCAGCGGCTGGCAGCTCGCCGAAGCCGCCCACACCGCCCGCGAGACCGGCGCGGTGCCCTTCGTGTCGGCGCAGAACGAGTGGTCCCTCCTGCAGCGGTCGGCCGAACGCGAACTGGTCCCGGCCGCCCGCCACTACGGCCTGGGCGTCCTGCCGTACTTCCCCCTCGCCAACGGCCTGCTCACCGGCAAGATCCGCCGCGGCGCCCCCGTCCCGGCCGGCTCCCGCCTCGAAGGCCGCGACAACTACCTCACCGAGGAACGCCTCGACACCGTCGAAGCCCTGGCCGCGATCGCCGAGAAGCACGACCGGACCGTGCTGGAGCTCGCCATCGGCTGGCTCTCCGCCCAGCCCGGCTGCGCCTCCGTCATCGCCGGCGCCACCTCCGCCGAGCAGGTACGCGCCAACGCGGCCGTCGCCGACCGCCCCCTGGACGCGGAACTGCTGGCCGAGATCGACGCCGTCGCCCAGGCCCACGCCGGATGACCGCACCCCTGCGCTGCGCGGTGCTGGACGACTTCCAGGGGGCGGCCACCACCCTCGCGGACTGGTCGCCCGTCACCGCGCGGGGCGTGGAGGTGGTCTCCTACCCCGACCACCTCGCCGACGAGGACGAACTCGCCGCCCGCCTGGCCGACTACGACATCCTCGTCACCCTGCGCGAACGGGTCCCGTTCCCCGCCGGCCTGCTGGAGCGGCTGCCCCGCCTCAAGCTGCTCGTGGCCAGCGGCATGCGCAACTCCGTCATCGACCACGCCGCCGCCGCACGCGCCGGAGTCACGGTGTGCGGCACCGCCAGCTCCTCCACCCCGCCCGTCGAACTCACCTGGGCCCTGCTCCTCGGCCTGGCGCGCGGGATCGTCACGGAGAACGCCGCCCTGCGCGCGGGCGGCCCCTGGCAGCAGACCGTCGGCGCGGACCTGTACGGCCGCCGCCTCGGCCTGCTGGGGCTGGGCAGGACGGGCAGCCGGGTGGCCCGGATCGGGCTCGCCTTCGGCATGGAGGTGACGGCCTGGAGCCAGAACCTCACCAAGGAACGCGCCGAGGCCGAAGGGGCCGTCCTGGCCCCGTCCAAGGAGGCGCTGCTCGCGGGCAGCGACTTCGTCTCGGTCCACCTCGCCCTCGGCGAGCGTACCCGGGGGCTGATCGGGGCGGCCGAGCTGGCCCTGATGCGGCCGACCGCCTACCTGGTCAACACCTCCCGCTCGGCGATCGTGGACCAGGCGGCCCTCCTCGACGCGCTGCGCACCGGGCGGATCGCGGGGGCCGGCCTCGACGTCTTCGACACCGAGCCGCTGCCCGCGGACGACCCGCTGCGCACCGCCCCGAACCTCCTCGCCACCCCGCACCTCGGCTACGTCACCCGGGCCAACTACGCCACGTACTACGGGGAGGCCGTCGAGGACGTCCTGGCCTTCCTCGACGGCGCGCCCGTACGCGTCCTGCCCTGAGCCCGGACGCACCGAGGGCCCTCCCGGCGCGCGCCGGGAGGGCCCTCGGTGCGTCCTCAGGACACGATGTCCTTGCGGGAGAAGCCGCGGAACGCGAGGGCGAACAGCACCAGCGCGTACGAGACCGACACCACCGCCCCCTTGGCCATCCCGCCCCCCTCCAGCTGCGGCTGGAGGGCGTCCGCCCAGGCGAACTGCCAGTGCGCGGGCAGGAACTCCCGCCACGACCCGAGCGCCGTCACCGCGTCCAGCACGTTCCCCACGATCGTCAGCCCCACCGCCCCGCCGACCGCGCCCAGCGGGGCGTCGGTCCGCGTCGACAGCCAGAACGCCAGCCCGGCCGTGACCAGTTGCGAGACGAACACGAAGGCCACGGCCAGCGCCAGCCGGGGCACCGTGTCCCCGGCCGGAAGGGCCCCGCCCGCGGGCAGCTTCAGCGGCCCCCACCCGTACGCCGCCGTGCCCGCCGCCAGCGCCACCACCGGCAGCAGCACGATCGCGGCGAGGCTGAACCCGAGTGCCACCACCAGCTTGCTCCACAGCAGCCGGGCCCGGGGCACCGGCGAGGCCAGCAGGTAGCGCAGCGAGGACCAGCTCGCCTCCGAGGCCACGGTGTCCCCGCAGAACAGGGCCACCGGCACCACCAGCAGGAAGCCGGCCGACACGAACAGGCAGGTCGCGGCGAAGTTCGCGCCGGAGGCCGTGGCCGTGTCGATGAAGCTGACCCGGCCGTCGTTCCCGCCGCGCCCGTCGTCCGCCCCGCCCACCGCGAAGGCGATGATCATGACGAACGGCAGTGCGGCCAGCACCCCGCCCATCACCAGCGTCCGACGCCGGCGCCACTGCCGCAGCGCCTCCACCCGCAGCGGCAGCGTCCGCCCCGGCCGGTAGCCGGGCGCGGTCTCCTCGGCGGGGGCCGAAGCCCGTACGGCGCTCATGCCGCACCTCCGATCAGGGTCAGGAAGGCGTCCTCCAGCCGGCGGTGCGGCCCCACCGCCGTCACCGGCAGCTCCAGCCGCACCAGTTCGGCGATCAGGGCGGCGGGCGCGGCGCCGTCGAGCCGGACGAGGAGCCCCTCGTCGGCGGCCACCACCGAGGCGACGCCCTCCAGCGCCGCGACCTTGCCCACGGCCGCCTCGTCCACCGGCTCCGCCAGGGCCACCAGCAGGGTGTCCCCGCCGCCGGTGATCTCGGCGACCGGCCCGGCCTGCACCAGCCGTCCGCGGTCCATGACCACCAGGTGCGTACAGGACTGCTCCACCTCCGCCAGCAGGTGGCTGGAGACGATGACCGTCCGCCCGGCCGCCGCGTAGCGGATCATCACGTCGCGCATCTCCCGGATCTGCGGCGGGTCCAGACCGTTCGTCGGCTCGTCCAGGATCAGCAGGTCCGGCAGCCCCAGCATCGCCTGGGCGATCGCGAGCCGCTGGCGCATGCCCTGGGAGTACGTGCGCACCGCGCGCTCCAGGGCGTCGCCGAGCCCGGCGATCTCCAGGGCCTCCGCCAGGTGCGCGTCCTCGGCGGGACGGCCGGTGGCCTGCCAGTACAGCTCCAGGTTGGCCCGGCCGCTCAGGTGCGGCAGGAACCCGGCGCCCTCCACGAACGCCCCGACCCGCGACAGCACCGGCGCCCCGGGCCGGATCGCGTGCCCGAACACCCGGATCTCCCCGGCGTCCGGCGTGATCAGCCCCATCAGCATCCGCAGCGTGGTGGTCTTCCCCGCCCCGTTGGGCCCCAGCAGGCCCAGCACCTGGCCCCGCTCCACCCGGAAGGACAGGTCCCGCACGGCGTAGCGGTCCTGGGACTTCGCGTAGCGCTTCGTCAGACCGGTGATGTCGAGCGGAACGCCGGCCAGCTCCGGCTCCGGCGGCGCCGCGGCCGCCCGGCTCCCGCCGCTGCGGCGGATCCCGAGCAGCGCGGCGGCCAGCGCCACCGCGCCCAGCGGCAGCCACCAGATCCAGCCGGGCAGGCCCGCGGTGGCGGTCCGCACACCGGCGGCGACGGGCACCTGGAGCGGCCCGTCCACCGAGACGGTGTACGCGGCCGGCTCTGCGGGGGACGCGTAGCCCAGGTCGGTGGCCGCGACCACCAGCCGCAGCCGGTGCCCGGCCTGGAAGGCGTGGTCCACGGCGGGCAGCCGCAGCCGCACGCTCCGGCCCTGCCCGGCGTCCGTCACCCGGACGGGGGCCACGAGCTGGCTCGGCAGCACCTGCTGGCGCCCGTCGGGCCCCACGTCGTACAGCTTGCCGAACAGCACGGCCGAACCGTCCGCGGCCGTCGACCTCAGGTTCAGGGTGACGGTCGGGGTGCCGGTGACCCGGACCTCCCCGTCCAGCGGCTCCGACTCGAAGCGGGCGTGCTGCCCGGGGAAGTCCAGGGAGAACCCGGTCCCGAGCGCGGCCAGCTGACCGCCCATCCCGGGCAGCGCCGACAGGGCCGGCGGTGCCCCGCCCGCCGGGTTCTGGAAGGTCTGCTCACGCCCCGCCAGGGTGTACGGCCGCGGATCCGCCGCCAGCCCGGGATAGCGGTCGCCGCTCGCGCCGCGCACCATGATCCGCCCGTCGGTGGAGTCGACCCCGCCGGTGCGCGTGACGCGGAAGGCCGGGCCGGTGTCCACCCCCTCGCCACCCTTGAGGTAGCGGTCGAACCAGGCCCGGACCCGGGACTCGACCCGGGCCGACTCGCGCATGCCGCCGTCGTGCCCGCCCGCCGCCCAGTCCACGGCCACCGGCGCGCCGTTCGCGGCGATGGCCCGGGCCATCGCGTCGGCCTGGTCCAGCGGGAACAGCGAGTCGTCCTGCCCCTGCACGATCAGCGCCGGCACCTTGATCCGGTCGCCCACGGCCGAGGGGCTGCGCCGCTCCAGCAGCTCCCGCGCCTCGGCGTCGGGCTTCCCGGCCACCGCGACCCGCTCGTACATGGCGCACAGCTGCGGCTCGAACCGTCCGCAGCCCGGCGCCGCCGGGGGCCCCGCCGCGCGGGCCGGGCGGCCCGCCTGCTGGAGGCCGTCCGCCGCGCCGCCGGTGAAGAAGATCCCGGCCCAGAGCTTCTTGAACACGCCCTGCGGGAAGAGGGCGTCCGCGAGGTTCCAGTAGGTGATCTGCGGGGCGATCGCGTCCACCCGCCGGTCGTACCCGGCGGCCAGCAGCGCCACGGCCCCGCCGTAGGAGGCGCCGGCCACGCCCACGCGCGGGTCGCCGGCCGCGTCCAGCCGTACCTCGGGGCGCCGGGCCAGCCAGTCGACCAGGGCCGAGACGTCCTTGACCTCGTGCTCGGGGTCGTTCAGCCCGATCTTCCCGCCGGAGCGGCCGAAACCGCGCGCCGACCAGGTCATGACCGCGTACCCGTCGCGGGCCAGGCGTTCGGCCTGGGCGCGGACGTCGTCCTTGCTGCCGCCGAAGCCGTGGCCGAGGAGGACGGCCGGACGGCGCCGCCCGGCGTCCCCGGCCGTGAAGAAGGAGGTGTCGATGCCGGCGGAGCCGTCCGCGTCCGTACCGGGCATCCGCAGGACCTGGTCCTGGCGGTGCACGGCCGGCCCGTCCCCGGAAGCGGCCGCGGCCGTCCAGGTGCCGGCGCCCGCGAGCACCGCGAGGGCGGCGGCACCGGCGAGCAGGCGGTCCCGGGGCCGCCGGGGGAGTCGGAGCTTCATAGGGGAACCCTAAAGCCCGTGATCCCCTTCCCCGAGCTCCCTCAGGGGGAGCCCGGCCCCTTCTCGAGGCGTACCCGCGCGGCCCCGCGTACCGCGCCCGCGGTATCCGGGCTGCGGACCGGCCCCGGCGGCGGCAGGATGGGGCGCATGCTGCTGGCCGAGGTCGCGCGCGTGTCCCGGGAGGTCGCCGAGACCTCCGCCCGGTCGCGGAAGACCGCCCTGCTCGCGGAACTCTTCGCCGCCGCGCCCCCCGACGAGGCCGGGCTCGTCATCGCCTACCTCTCCGGCCGCCTCCCGCAGGGCCGCCCGGGCGTCGGTTGGCGCACCCTGGCCCAGGACACCGCGCCCGCCGCGCAGCCCTCCCTGACCGTACGGGGCGTCGACGCGGCGGTGACCGCGCTCGCCGCCGTCTCCGGGCCGGGGGCGCAGGCGGAACGGCGCCGGATCGTCGCCGCCCTGCTGGGCGCCGCCACCGAGCCCGAGCAGCGGTTCCTGCGCAGCCTGCTCTCCGGGGAGGTGAGGCAGGGCGCGCTGGACGCGGTGGCCCTGGAGGGGGTGGCGGCCGCCGCCGGGGTGCCGGCGGCCGCGCTGCGCAGGGCGGTGATGCTGGACGGCTCGCTGCCCAGGGTGGCGGCGGCGGTGCTGGCCGAGGGGGCCGGGGCGCTGAGCGGGGTGGCCCTGCGCGTCGGGCAGCCCGTCCAGCCGATGCTGGCCGGGACCGCCCGCTCGCTGGAGGACGCCCTGCGCGCGCTCGGGCCGTGCGCGGTGGAGGAGAAGCTCGACGGGATCCGGGTCCAGGTCCACCGGGAGGGCGGGGCGGTCCACGTGTACACCCGCTCGCTGGACCAGATCACCGCCCGGCTGCCCGAGGTGGTCGAGCTGGCCCTGAGCCTGCCGGGGGAGCGGTTCATCCTCGACGGGGAGGTCATCGGGCACGACGCCGCCGGGCGGCCGGTCCCGTTCCAGGAGATCGCGAGCCGCGTCGGCTCCCGGGTGGACGTGGACGCCGCCCGGCGGACCCTGCCCGTCAGCGCGTTCTTCTTCGACGTGCTGGCCCTGGGCGACCGGGTCCTGCTGGACCTGCCGGTGCGGGAGCGGTACGCCGCCCTGGCCGGCCTCGTCCCCGAGGCCGCGCGGGTGCGCCGGCTGGTGGTGGAGGACCCGGCCGCGCAGGGGCGGCGGGCCGAGGAGTTCCTCGCCGACACCCTGGAGCGGGGGCACGAGGGGGTCATGGCCAAGGGTCTCGGCTCCCCCTACGCGGCGGGGCGGCGCGGCAAGCAGTGGCTGAAGGTCAAACCCGTGCACACCCTCGACCTGGTGGTGCTCGCCGCCGAATGGGGCCACGGCCGCCGCACCGGCCTGCTGTCCAACCTGCACCTGGGCGCCCGCGCCGCCGACGGGACCTTCGCCATGCTGGGCAAGACGTTCAAGGGGCTCACCGACGAGATGCTGCGCTGGCAGACCGGGCGGCTGCGCGAGCTCGCCGTGGAGGACGACGGGTTCACCGTGCGGGTCAGGCCGGAACTGGTCGTGGAGATCGCCTACGACGGCCTCCAGCGCTCCCCGCGCTACCCGGCCGGGGTGGCCCTGCGGTTCGCCCGGGTCCTGCGGCACCGCCCCGACAAGGGGCCGGGGGAGGCCGACACGGTGGAGACGGTGCTGGAACAGCGCCGCGGCGGACCCTCCGGGCCGGATTTGCCTCAGAGGTAAGGAAGATTGCCAGTAGGGCAAGATTCTGGCTCAATCGGGGTATGACCCCCCGTCCCGAGGAACCCTCGGACACCGAGGCTCCAGGGGCCCCGGAGGCCCCGCGCACCCCGCAGGCCCCCGGCGCCGCGGAGCTGCCCGCCGTGGCCCCGCAGCTGCGCGAACTGCGCCGGCGCGCCGGACTCACCCTGGAGGCGGCCGCCGCCAGGGCCCGGCTCTCGCCCGCGCACCTGTCGCGGCTGGAGACCGGCCGGCGCCAGCCCTCGCTGCCGCTGCTGCTCGGACTCGCCCGCACCTACGGCACGACCGTCTCCGAACTGCTCGGCGAGACCCAGGGCGTCGCCGATCCCATCGTACGGGCCGGCGGCCCCGGGGCCCGCGAGGCCGACGGGTGGACGTACTGGCAGGCCGGCGGCTCCGGACGGGGCATGCAGGCGCTGCGCGTGCACGTCCCGCCGGGGCGCGGCCAGGGCGAACTGGTGCGCGTGCATCCCGGGGAGGAGTGGCTGTACGTGCTCAGCGGCCGGCTGCGGCTGCACCTCGGGGAGGCCGAGCACCTGCTGGAGCCGGGGGACAGCGCGCACTTCGACTCGCTGACCCCGCACCGGATCGGCACGGCCGGCCCCGGCGGGGCGGAGCTGCTGTTCGTCCACACGCTGCTGCAGAGCAGCCTCGCCGGGGTGTGCCTCGGCGGCACCGCCCCGCACCATCCCTGACCTCCACCACCCCCCCCGACCTCCACCAGCCCACGAGCCACCCGTCATGCCGTCCGAGGGAGAGCACATGTCCACCACGCCGTCCGAGCAGAAGGCCCCGCGCGGCGTCTTCCGGCGCTTCGAGTCCAAGTTCCCGCGCGGCCTGGTCATCCGGCTGGTCGCCTACCTGTTCGTCGGTCACCTCTTCGCCTTCTTCGTCTACCTGCTCTTCGTCCTGGGCGGCCGGAACCAGTGACGGGCGCCGCCCGCCGGACCCAGCCCAGCACCAGCAGCGAGGCCACCGCCGCGAAGGCGCACCAGGTGGAGGCGAACTCCAGCCGCCACAGCGCCGCGCACACCGCCGCCCCCGCGCCCAGCACGGCCCCCAGCAGCCGCAACAGCCGGTCCCCGGAGAGCAGCAGGGAGCCCAGGGTGGCGCACAGGTACCCGGCCAGGACCAGCGGCGCGTACGGCACGTCCACCGCGTAGCCCACCACCCGCCCCCGCACCTCGGCGGAGGGCGGCCGCACGGCCAGGCAGTACGCGAGCACCACGGCGGCGGCCAGGCCGACGGCCGCCGGCCCCCATCGGCCGGCGCCGCGGCCCCGGCGGGGCGGCGAGCAGCACCCCGAACGCCACCCACACCGGCAGCACGGGCAGCGCGATCACCGCCCAGGCCGTGGTGGCCGGACCGCAGCCGCCGCCCGCGTCCCACACGGCGGCCTCGACCAGTTGGTGCGCCCCCAGCAGCAGCGGAAGCGCGGCCACGGGCAGGTCCCGGGCCCGCCGCACCCGCGCCAGGCACACCACCCCGACGGCAGCCACGGCCGACCCCGCCGCCAGGTCCGCCGACGCGCTCCAGCACACCGGAGGCCTCCGCGCTCAGGGGGCGGCTCTGCGGCGGTCCTCCGCCCCGTCCGGGTGCTCCAGTGGAGGGGAGCCCACCGCACACGAGGTCCGGCACTCCGGATGGCAGGCCCCGGCCGAGGGGGAGCGCACGGTCGCCCACGCCAGGACCGCGCCGGCCGCCAGCAGCCCCGCGCACCAGGCCATCGCCCGCCCGTAGGCCGCGTCGAAGGCGCCGGCCGACAGGTAGGAGTCCGGGCCCATCCCGGCCAGCAGCGGCAGCGCCGCCACGGCCAGCAGCCCCGCCGCCCGGGCGGCGGCGTTGTTGATGCCGCTGGCCAGGCCCGCCCGGCCGGGGTCCAGCGAGGCCAGCACGGTCGCGGTCAGCGGCGCCACCAGGGTGGCCATGCCCGCGCCGAGCACCACCATGGCGGGCAGCACGTCCCGCACGTACGAGGCGTGCGGCCCCACCCGCAGGCTCAGCAGCATCCCGGCGGCGCACAGCAGCGGCCCCACCGTCAGCGGGATCCGCGGCCCGATCCGCTCGCCCAGCGCCCCCGCGCGGGCCGACAGCAGCAGCATCAGGACGGTGGTCGGCAGCAGCGCGGCCCCCGCGCCGAGGGCCGAGTACCCGGACACCACCTGGAGCTGGAGCACGACGAGGAAGAAGAACCCGCCGAAGGCCGCGTACACGCACAGGGTGACCAGGTTGACGGCCGTGAACTGGCGGGAGGCGAACACGTCCGGCGGCACCATCGGATCCGGCCGCCGCCGCTCCGCGTACACGAACGCGGCCGCCAGCAGCACCCCGGCCACCCCCGCCCCGACCACCGCCCCGGTCGCCGAGCGGGCCTCGATCAGGGCGTACGTGATCAGGGCCAGGGCGGCCGCCCCGAGCACCGCGCCGAGCACGTCGAACCGCCCGCCGGCCTGCGGATCCCGTGACTCCGGTACGTGTCTCAGCGCCACCGGCACGCACAGCGCGGCCACCGGCACGTTCAGCAGGAACACCCACCGCCACCCCGGCCCGTCAACCAGCCAGCCGCCGAGGAAGGGCCCCACGGCCGCGCCGACCCCGCCGAACCCGGACCACAGCCCCACCGCCCGGGCCCGGTCGTCGGCCCGGATCGAACCCTGGATCAGCGCGAGCGACCCGGGGGTCAGCAGGGCCCCGCCGACACCCTGGAGGGCCCGGGCGCCGATCAGCACCCCGGCGTTGGGGGCGATGCCGCACAGCAGGGAGCCCACCGCGAACCACACCACCCCGAGGACGAAGACCCGCCGCCGCCCGAACCGGTCGCCGAGCGCCCCGCCGACCAGGATCAGCCCGGCCAGGGTCAGCAGGTAGGCGTTGACCGTCCACTGGAGCACCGCGAGATCGGCGCCGAGGTCGCGCCCGATGCGGGGGAGCGCGACGTTGACCACCGTCGAGTCCAGCAGGGCCATCGCGGATCCGAGCACGGTGGCCAGCAGCACCCACCGCCCCCGTGCGGACCGCAACGCCACCCCCGGCGCGGCCGCGCCGCCGGAGGCGGCGGCCGCGGGCGGCGACGGGGACGTACCGGGGCCGGGCACGGGTTCACCGGGTAGGGCACTCATCCCTCCAGGCTGACCCGCCCGCCCCCGAAGGTCCAGCGGGCACGGCCCCGCGGCGCCCCCGGAGGGCTTGGGACGGCCTCGGACATGGCGCGGCAGGCGGTCTTGCGAGGGGCGCCGGGGTACCCGCTCCGACAGGCCGCCGCCCGCCCCGCATTCGGGTGGCGGGCGGCAACGCGTCCGCGCGTTCCCCGCGACCTGCCCGGCGGGCCGCGCGGGCCGACGTACCGTGCCGGGCATGACGCCGCAGATCGAGGCACTCATGCGCACCGCCGACCCGGACGCGGTCTGGGCGGTCGGCTCGGCGGACAGCGTGCACGCCGCCCGCCCCGGCCCGCCGGGCGACTGGGACACCCCGCTCACCGCCGACGCCCTCACCCCGGCCCTCGCCCTCTGGCCCGTCCTCGGCACCCTGGTGGCGGAGGGAGAACTGGCCCTCCACACCCCCCTCACGGCCTACGGGCTGCCGATCGCCCCCGGATCGCCCGCCGGGACCACCACCCACCAGCTCCTCACGCGCGGCGACGGCCCCGCCGCCCCCGCCGCCCTCACCCGTCTCGCCGAACGGCTGGGCGGCGCCCCCCTCGGCGACTGCGCCACCGGCCGGATCTGGCAGCCCCTCGGCATGACCCGCACCCGCCTGGACGACGGCGTCCTGCACACCACCCTGGCCGACCTCGCCCGGTTCCTGCGCCACCTGCTGTCCCCGGCCGGCCACCCCGTCCCCCGCGCCTGGACCGCCGAATCCCTGCGCATCCGCACCGGAGAGCTCACCCCCGCCCGGGGCCTGCTCTGGCACCCCGCGCCCGCCGGGGTGTGGGCCCACCACCCCCCGTCCGGCCCCGGACCCGCCCTGTGGATCGCCCCGCGCCGGGGCCGCTGGGCCGTCCTGCTCCCGGGCCCCGCCGCCGGATCCGGCTCCCGGCTGCGCACCGCCTTCCGGGAGGCCGCCTTCGCCCACGAGGACCTCACCGAACCGGCCCTGACCGGCGGCCCACCCTCGTAGCGCAGTCGGAGCGCGCCGCTCGCGGGGCCGACGTACGGTGGCGTCAGCCGCCTGAACCCGCCGTACACAGCCCCCGCGAGGAGCCCATGTCCGACGCCGTGACCGCGCCGGCCACCGACCCGGACGTCGACGCGCTCGACGCCCTGTGCCGGGAACTGGCCGAGGCCGCAGACGCCGTGGGCGAAGCCGCCCGTTACGCCTCCGGGCTCGCGTTCGGCGCACGCCTGCCCGCCGGGGCCCTCGTGGCCCGCAGCAGCCGCCGGCGCCGCGCCTGGCGGACCCTGCTGCGCACCCTCACCGACCCGGCCGGCCTCGGCTGGGCCCCGCGCGGGCGGGGGGTGGCCCGCGCCGGATGGTTCGCCGGGATCCTGACCCGGCGGGAGAGCCTGGCCGTCAGCGCGGCCGTCTGCGGACTGAAGGCCCGGATCCGGGTGGCGACCGCGGGCCGGCCCGAACTCCTCGCGGACCCCGGCTGCGCCGCCGTGCTGCGGGCCGTGGACGGCGGCCGGCAGGCCGAAGCCGCCCGCGCCTTCCGGCAGATCCTGCGCGAGCGGGGCACCGGCCCGGCCTTCACCCTGCTCGCCCCGGCCTTCGCGGACATCCTCGCCTGGCACGCGCTGACCGACGAGAACCCCTTCAACGACCACGCCGGCTGGCAGGTCGCCACCGGACGCGCCGTCACCGCCGAGCCGCTGCTGGGCCTCGGCGCCGCCGTACGGGCCTTCTGCGCCCGCGAACCCGGCGGCGCCGGCCGAAGCACCCCCGGGGAGCCCGGCACCCCCGCCGACCACGGCCGCACGTCCCCGTCCTCCCGGAGCAACCCGTGACCGACTGCCGTCCCCCGCGCCCCGTCCCGTCCGCACCCGCCGACGGCCTGCGCGGCCACTGCGCCGTCCTGCGCGGCCACGCCCGGCGGCTGCGCGCGGGTGCGGCGGCCCTGGAGTGGCACGGCCCGCAGGCCGACGCCCTGCGCGCCGAGGTGGCCGCCCTCGCCGACCGCTGCGCCCGCGCGGCCGACGGCTTCGCCCTCGCGGCGGCCCAGCTCGAAGGCCCGGACCCCCGTCGGTCCTGACCGCCCCGCCGGTCCGGGAGACCCTGGGGCACACCGGACGCGTCACCCGCCGACGGAGCCCGCTCCGGCCGGGCGGTCCGTCAGGGGGCGGCTCCCGTGTCTCCCGGCGGGCGCAGGGCGGCGAGCGCCCGGGCGGTGATCTCCTCCGGGGTGCCGCAGACCTCGACGGTGAAGCCCGGCTCGTCCGGCCGGAGCGGTTCGAGGGCGGCGAACTGGGAGTCCAGCAGGGAGACGGGCATGAAGTGCCCCGACCGGGCGGCCATCCGGGTCTCGATCAGCGGCCGCCGCCCCGTGAGGTGCACGAACACCACGGAGGCTTCCGGTGCGGCGGCCCGCAGCCGGTCGCGGTAGGCCCGCTTGAGGCAGGAGGCGGCCACCACCCCGCCCTCCGCGCCCCGGCCCCGGACCCACACGCCCACCGCGTCCAGCCAGGGCCACCGGTCGGCGTCCTCCAGCGGGATCCCCGCCGACATCCGGGCCACGTTGGCCGCCGGGTGGAAGGAGTCCCCCTCGGCGTACGGGACGCCGAGGGCCTCCGCGAGGAGCCGGCCCACGGTCGACTTGCCCGTGCCGGCCACGCCCATCACCACGATGACGCCCTGGGGGTCCACGCCGTACCTCGCCCTTCTCGCCGCCGCGCTGCCGGGTCCCACTCAAGCGCACCCCCGGCCGTGCCGTGCCGCCGGGGCTCAGCCCGTCGCGGCCGTGCCCCGCGTCGCGAACTGGGTGCGGTACAGCTCCTCGTAGCGCCCGCGCGCCGCCAGCAGCTCGGTGTGGGTGCCGCGTTCGACGATGCGGCCCTCCTCCACCACCAGGATCAGGTCGGCGGCCTGCACGGTGGACAGCCGGTGCGCGATCACCACCGCCGTCCGCCCGGCCAGGGCCTCGGCCAGGGCCTCCTGGACGGCCGCCTCGGAGGTGGAGTCCAGGTGGGCGGTGGCCTCGTCCAGGATCACCACCCGCTGCCGGGCCAGCAGCAGCCGGGCGATGGTCAGCCGCTGCCGCTCACCGCCCGACAGCCGGTAGCCGCGCTCGCCGACCACGGTGTCCAGGCCGTCCGGGAGGGAGGCGACCAGGCCGTCGAGGCGCGAGCGGCGCAGGGCCTCCCACAGCTCCTCCTCGGCCGCCTCGGGCCGGGCCAGCAGCAGGTTGGCCCGTACCGACTCGTGGAAGAGGTGCCCGTCCTGGGTGACCATGCCGAGCGTGTCGCGGATCGAGTCGGCGGTGAGGTCGCGCACGTCGATCCCGCCCAGGCGGACCGCGCCCGCGTCGGCGTCGTAGAGGCGGGGCAGCAGCTGGGCGATGGTGGACTTGCCGGCGCCGGAGGAACCGACCAGGGCGACCATCTGGCCGGGTTCGGCCCGGAACGACACCTCGTGCAGCACCCGCGTGCCGCCCCGGGCGTCGAGGACGGCCACCTCCTCCAGGGAGGCCAGCGAGACCTTGTCGGGGGAGGGGTAGCCGAAGGAGACCCGGTCGAACTCCACCGCCACCGGGCCCTCCGGCACCCGGCGGGCGTCAGGCTTCTCGGCGATCAGCGGCTCCAGGTCGAGGATCTCGAAGACCCGCTCGAAGCTGACCATCGCACTCATCACCTCCACGCGGGCGCCGGCCAGCGCGGTCAGCGGGGCGTACAGCCGGGTCAGGAGCAGGGCCAGGGCGACCACCGAGCCCGCCTCCAGGCTGCCGCGCAGGGCGTAGTAGCCGCCCAGGCCGTAGACCAGGGCCAGGGCCAGCGCCGAGACCAGGGTGAGGGCCGTGATGAACGCCGACTGGGCCATCGCCGTACGGATGCCGATGTCCCGGACCCGGGCCGCGCGGGCCGCGAACTCGGCCGACTCGTCGGCGGGCCGCCCGAACAGCTTGACGAGGGTGGCGCCGGGCGCGGAGAACCGTTCCGTCATCTGCGTGCCCATCGCCGCGTTCAGCGCCGCGGCCTCCCGCTGCATCCCGGCCATCCGGGTGCCCATCCGGCGGGCCGGCAGCACGAACACCGGCAGCAGCGCCAGGGCCAGCAGGGTGATCTGCCAGGAGATGCTCAGCATCACCCCCAGCGTCAGCAGCAGGGTCACCACGTTCGACACCACCCCGGACAGGGTGTTGCTGAACGCCCGCTGGGCCCCGATCACGTCGTTGTTGAGCCGGCTGACCAGGGCGCCCGTCCGGGTCCTGGTGAAGAAGGCCACCGGCATCCGCTGGACGTGGTCGAAGACCGCCCGGCGGAGGTCGAGGATCAGGCCCTCGCCGAGGGTCGAGGAGAGCTTGCGGGTCAGCAGCCCCAGCCCCGCCTCGGCCACCGCGATCACCGCGATCAGCAGGGCGAGCCGGGTCACCCGCCCGGTGTCGCCGTCGCCGCCCGCCTTCGCGCCCTGAACGATCGCGTCCACGATCCGGCTGGCCAGCAGCGGGGTGGCCACCGCCAGCAGCGCGCCCACCACGCTCAGCAGCAGGAAGAAGGTCAGCCCGCGCCGGTGCGGGCGGGCGAAGGCGGCGATCCTGCGCAGGCTCGCCGCGGAGAAGGGGGGCCGGTCGCCCTGCTGGGCGTTGATCGCGCTGTGCAGCGAATGCCAGGCGGTGACTTCCATGTCCATGACCCCACGGTAGAACCTCGACCAAACTTCAGGTCAAGGCACCGGTGCAGGACCACCCGCCGGGGCAGGCCCGGTCAACTCCCGCTGACCGGAGGGATTTCCGCGAACGCCCGGCCCGCTGCGGGCACGGTGGCATCATCGGGGGAATGACGCAGGCATCGTCCTCCGCCGGCTCCGGCCGGCCCGCCGCCGACACCGTCCTCGAGCGCTTCGAGCAGTGGGCCCGCGACACCCCCGGGGCCCCCGCCGTCATCACCCCGGCCGGCCCCCTCTCCTACGCCGGACTCGACACGGCCGCCAACCGGCTCGCCCACCACCTCCGCGCCCGGGGCCTGCCCGACGGCGCCCGCATCGCCATCGCCCCCACCCGCCGCGAGGAGACCGTCGTCGCCCTCCTCGCCACCCTCAAGGCGGGCGCCGCCTACGCCCTCGTCGACCCCGTGGACACCCGCACCGCACGCGTCCAGCTCACCGCCCTGGCACCCGGCCTGCTCCTCACCGACGCCGCCGGCGCGGCCCGCCTGGACCAGGGCAAGGGCCTGCCGGTCCTCCGCACGGACACCGAAGCCGAAGCGATCGCGGCCCGGCCCGGCCACCCCCCGGCCCGCGCACCGCGGGCCGCCCCGGCCGCCCTGCTGTTCACCGCGACCGCCGTGCCCCGCCCCGTCCCCGTCGGCCACGCCCTGCTGCTCGCCGCCCACGAGGCCTGGGCCCAGGTGGCCCGGCTGACCTCCGAGGACCGCCACCTGTTCACCGGC
This sequence comes from Streptomyces sp. NPDC001594, assembly GCF_042893675.1. Taxonomy (NCBI): domain Bacteria; kingdom Bacillati; phylum Actinomycetota; class Actinomycetes; order Kitasatosporales; family Streptomycetaceae; genus Streptomyces; species Streptomyces sp. NPDC001594. The sequence goes on from NZ_JBIAVB010000005.1 coordinate 250,363, forward strand.
GGCCCGGACCTCACGCCCTTCGCCGCCGGCTGGACCCGCGCCCTGTGCGCCGGAGGCGCCCTGGTCCTCCCCGACGGCCCCGCCTGGAAGCCCGGCGAGATACCCGAAGCGGTCTCGGAGTACGAGGTCGGCGCGCTGCACACCGACCCCGGCGGCGCCCTGCGCCTCCTCGACCGCGGCCTCGACCCGGCCGGCGCCGCCCGCCGGGGCCGGCGCGAACCCGCGCCGCGGCTGGCGGCCCTGCGCCTGCTCACCGTCACCGGCGACCGGCTCTACCTCGACCAGCAGACCGCCCTCCAGGACCGGCTCCGCCCCGGCGCCCGCGTCCTGTCCGTCTACGCCCCCGCCGAGGCGGCCGGCGCCGGCACCTGGTTCGAACTGCCGCAGCTGCCCCGCCTCCTGGACGCACCCGAACGGATCTGCCCGCTCGGCACCCCGTTCCCCGGCGGCAGCGTCGAACTGCGCGCCGGGGAGCTCCACCTGACCCCGCCGGGCGGCGGCGACGCCCTGACCACCGGGGACCTGGCCGTGCTCCGCCCGGACGGGCTGCTGGAGTTCGCGGGACGGCTGCGCGACCGGATCACCCTCGCCGACGGCAGCCCCCTCGACCCGCACCCGGCCGAGTCCGCGCTCCGCAGCCACCCGGGCGTCGGCGCGGCCGTCCTGGCCCCGGTCGGCAGCCGCGGCAACACCCGGCTCGTCGCCTACGTCGCCCCGCCCCCCGACGAACCCGGCCGGGAGGGCGGCGGCGCCCGCCCGGACGTCGAGGGGCTCCGCGAACACCTCGCGGGCCGCGTGCCCGCCGCCGCGCGCCCGGCCCGCCTGGTCCACCTGCGCACCCTGCCCCGCACCCGGGCGGGCCAGGAGGACCGGGCGGCGGTACCGCAGCCCGTGGCCGCGGGCGCCCGGCCCGCGGGCAGCGGCAAGTACGGGGCGGTGGCGGGCGGGGAGGTGCCCGGCTGGTTCGGCTTCGGCTGCGCGGCGGTACCCCTGGCCGTGGTCACCCTGTTCGCCACCGACCTGATCTGGCCCGGCTCCACCGACCTCACCGGCGTGCCCCGACCGTGGTCCACCCTCTTCTTCGTCCTCTACCTCTTCGAGTGCGCGGCCTTCGCCGCGGGCCTGCTGTTCCTGTTCGCGGGCCGCCGGCGGATGGTGCGCCCCGGACCCGGCCGGCGCCTGACGACCGCCGCCCACCTGGCCGCGGCCTACCTGCTGCTGGCCTGGTGGCCGCAGGACAACCTCTACCGGCTCGCCGCCAAGCACGACTGGCCGCGCCAGGCCGCCCTCGTCTACACCTTCAACGTCCCGCTGATGATCGCCGGACTGATCGTGGCCGTCCACCTCACCCGCCGCCCCGCCGCCCCGCCCGCCGACTCCGACCGCTGACCCCGACCGCTGACCCCGCTACCGGGCGCCGAAGACCTCGCCCAGCGCCCGGGCCCGCTCCCGGACCAGCACCTCGGCCGCGTCCAGCACCTGGAGGCTGTGCGCGGCCACCAGCACGCCCAGCCACGGCGCCGGGTCGAACGCCCCCGTCGGGATCGTCGGCACGAACACGGCCCCCAGGGCGGCGCAGTCCCGCGCCAGGCCGCCGCACACCTCCTCCAGCTGGGCCTCCGGCAGCCGGGCGCCGAGCTCCACCCGGTCCGCGATCCGTACGAGGTGCCCCGCGCCCCGCACCGCGTCGAGCCGGGCGGCCACCATGAACGCCACCGACGGGCCGGTGAGCCGCATGTTCGCCTCGGTCGGCGCGAGCCGCCCCGCCGCGTCCACGACGAAGTCCACGTCGAACCAGCCCCGGTGGCCGGCCGCCGCCAGCTCCCGGCCCACCGCCGCCCCGAACTCCAGCAGCGGCCCCTCCAGGCGGGCGGGCACCACCCCGGGCCCCACCGTGGCACCGCGGTATCCGCCGTCGGCCACGTCCATCAGCGCCGCCCCGACCCGGTGCGGGCGCCCCGCACCGTCCACGAACCCGTCGTAGGTCAGATCCCGCGGCGCGTCCGCGTCCGCCGGGCCGTGCACGTACTCCTCCACCAGCAGCGGGCCGCGCGGCAGCCGCCCCCGCAGGGCCCGGACCCCGCCGGGCGCCCGGAGCGGACCGGGCGTCACCAGGGTGGTGCCCGAACCCCCGACACCGTGCTCCGACTTGAGAACGGTGCTCTCCCCCGCCCGGGCCCGCGCCGCCGCCCGCCGGACCGCCGCCCGACGGGACCCGGCCCGCCACTGCGCGGGCAGGGCCACCCCCGGATGGCCCCCGCCCGCCAGGATCCGGGCGAACAGGGCGTGGGCCGCGGACTTCGACTCGTACCGCAGCGCCTCCGGCCGCCACGGCACACCGGCGAGCCGCGCGTAAGGCTCCGTCAGCCCCCACGGCACGAGCGGCAGCCCGCACCCCCGCACCCGCCCGGCCAGCGCCGGCCGGGCCAGCACCGCCTCCGACAGGCCCGGCCCCCGCCCGGCCAGCCCGTCGTACACCTCCACCTCCCGCCCCCAGCCCAGCGCCCGCCCGACCGCGCCGGCCCACCAGCCGGGCACCGGCCCCGGCAGGACCAGCGCCGCCGGAAGGGGGCTGTAGAAGGCCGCCAGGCAGGAGTAGTCCCGCGCCGCCCGCCGCCCCGGGCCGAGGGAGGCGTCGGCGAACTGGGCGTTGAACTCTCCCACGTTGCCCACGTGCACCGCCGCGCCCCCGCCCGTCCAGGCCCGCGCCCACCCGGCGAGCGGGGCGGGCGCCACCGCGAACCGGACCAGCCCCGGCGGTGAGCCCGCCGCCGGGACGGCGCCCATCGCCCGGTAGAACCCCGCCGCGTGGGGGTCGGCGTCGATCAGCAGCCGCCGGAAGCCCAGGTCGGCCGCCCGCCGCACGGCGTCCCGGTACAGCAGCCGCCCCACACCCCGGCCGATGGCGGCGGGCTCCACGAACAGCAGCCCCAGCCGCGCCGCCCGGGACCCGTCGGCCTCCCCGCCCCCGTCGGTCCCGTCGGTTCCGTCGGTTCCGTCGAGGTCCTCCAGGGAGGTGACGCCCAGCAGTCGCCCGCGCCCGTTCTCGGCCACCACGACCCGTCGGAGCGCGAGCTCCTCCTCCCCGACCCGCAGCTGGGGCGCGCACGCCGCGAGGAACTCCGCGCCGTACCCCCAGTGCGCCTTGGACCGCCTGACCAGCGCGGTCAGCGCCGCCGCCTCCCCGGGCCGCGCGGGCCTCGCCTTTGCCATCTCCTGACCTCCCCATGGTCCGGGGCCGGGCCGTGCGATAGATTCGGCCTCCCCACGGCACGTCCTTGGCCCATCCTCGTCCACCCCGCGTCAGACAGGCCCCTCAATGAGCGACATCGTCAACGGACTTGGCCGTACGACCGCCTACGGCGCCGTCGGACTGGTCCTGCTGGTCCTCGGCATCGTGCTGGTGGACGTGCTGACCCCCGGGAAGCTGCCCAAGCAGATCTGGGAGGAGCGCAACCGCAACGCGGCCCTGCTGCTCAGCTCCGCGCTCCTCGGGATCGGCGGCATCGTCTTCACCTCGATCTGGACGACGTACGAGGACTTCGGCAAGGGCCTGCTGTCCACGGCGGCCTTCGGCCTGCTCGGACTGGTCCTGATGGCCGTGGCCTTCCTGGTGCTGGACCTGGTGACCCCGGGCAAGCTCGGCGCCATCGTGGTCGACCCCGAGCCGCACCCGGCCGTCTGGGTCACCGCCTGCTGCAACCTCGCGGTCGCCGCAATCGTGGCCGCCTCCATCGCCTGACCCCCGGCCGGCTACGCCAGCCCCAGCGCGAACACCCCGAACCCGGCCGCCAGTAGCCCCGCCACCGCCCCCCGGGCCGCGGACCCCCGCCGCCCGGGCTCCGGCGCCACCTCGAACCGCCGCGCATACCGGGCGATGGCCACCAGCAGCACCGCGAACACCGGCAGCCACAGCAGCCGCGCCGCGATCCACGCGGGCCCGTCGGGCGCCGTCGTCAGCCCGGCCACCGCCCCGCCGGAGAAGGAGGCGGGCACGGCCGCCGCCAGCATCGCCGTCTGGTGCCAGCACAGCACCGTCATCGCCGACAGGTTGACCACCACCACCGGCGCCCACAGCGCCGGCCGGGCCAGCAGCCGCGCCAGCCGGTCCCGCAGCAGGATCGCCGCGCCCGACTGCGCCGAGGCCAGGGCCAGGACCAGCAGCGACGGCGGATGCGAGTTGGTCCGCGCCGCGCCCGGCACGCCCACCATCGAAGCCGGGTAGTGGAACACCGCCAGCAGCACCGCGAACAGGGCCGTCCCGCCCGCCAGCAGCAGCCACGCCCCGCGCCGGCCGATCCGCCGCTCACCCCACGAGACGCCCAGCTGATAGGCGAACAGCCAGCCCGGCAGCACGTTCAGCAGGGAGAGCCAGGACGGCACCGAGCCGGTGAACGGCCCGTACCGCAGGAAGTCCACCACCGCCACCGACACCAGCAGCGGGGCCGCCGCCCACCCGCCCAGCCGGGCCGCCGCCCGGACGCAGTACGGGGTCAGCGCCGTCACCACCGCGTACACCCCGACGAACCACAGCGGCTGGACCACCAGGGTCGCCCCCGTCCGCAGCGTGGCCTCCGGAACCCCGGCCGCGTACAGCACCGGCGCGGCCAGCGCCCACACCGCCGTCACCCCCAGCACCGGCCGCCCCAGCCGCACCATCCGCCCCTTCAGCCAGGCCCCGGTCGAGCCCGTCCGGCGGCGAAATGAGAGCACCGAGGCGTAGCCGCCGACCAGGAAGAAGACGCCGAGCATCTGGAGCACCCAGCTCGCCGGGGCGAGGGCGCCGACGGCCGACAGCGGACTGGCGTTGTGCAGTCCGCCCCCCGCGTCCACGGTGAACCCGCCGAGCAGCCAGTGCCCGGTCGGCACCGCCAGCAGCGCCAGCGCCCGCAGCCCGTCGACCGCCCGGTCCCGGTGCGCCGGCGTCCCCCGGTCGATCCGCTCGGCGGCCCGCCGCAGCGCGGCCGGCGCGCTCATCGGCCCTCTCCCCGCGCGATCGCGGCCGGCGCGTCCGTGCCCGTCGTCCTCCCGAAGCGGCGCATGACCTGTCCCCTCTCTCTCCTCGTGACGGAGAGGAAGGTAGGAAGCAGGTACCCGGCCGCACGTCGGACCGGGGAGCCAAGCCGGAGGTCATACCCCGGTAGGGGGTGGAGGAGGAGCTACGCGGAGTCGCCGGGACGGACCAGCCCCGCCTCGTACGCGAAGATCACCGCCTGCGCCCGGTCGCGCAGGTCGAGCTTGCCCAGTACCCGCCCGATGTGGGTCTTGACCGTCTGCTCCGCCAGCACCAGGTGCGCGGCGATCTCCTGGTTCGACAGTCCCCGCGCGATCAGCTCCAGCACCTCCGTCTCGCGCGGGGTCAGACCGTTCAGCCGCAGCGCCGGATCCTTGCGCGGGGCCGGACGCTGCCGGACGAAGTCCGCGATCAGCCGGCGCGTCACCGACGGCGCAAGCAGCGCCTCCCCCGAGGCCACCACCCGGACCGCCGCGATCAGGTCGGCGGGCGGGGCGTCCTTCAGCAGGAACCCGGACGCGCCCGCGCGCAGCGCCTCGTACACGTAGTCGTCGATGTCGAAGGTGGTCAGCATCAGCACCTTCGGACGGTGCGTCACCCCCGGCGGCGGCTCCAGGACCTCCCGGGCCGCCGAGAGCCCGTCCAGCTCCGGCATCCGCACGTCCATCAGCACCACGTCCGGGTGCGCGGTCCGCGCGAGCCGCACGCCCTCCCGCCCGTCGGCGGCCTCGCCCACCACGTCGATGTCGGCCTGCGCCGACAGCAGCGCGGCGAACCCCGCCCGCACCATGGCCTGGTCGTCGACGATGATCACTCGGATGGTCAACTGGAGTCCTCGGTCCGGGAGGTCAGCGGCAGCCGGGCGGCGACCCGGAAACCGCCCTCGGGCAGCGGGCCCGTGTCCAAGGTCCCGCCGGTCAACCGTACGCGCTCGCGCATCCCCACCAGTCCGTGCCCCGTCCCCGCGCCCCCGCCCTCCAGCGCCTCCACCGGCTCCGGCGCCGGGCCGTTGACCACCAGCACGAGCACCTCGCCGGCCCCGCCCCCGTCCCCGCCGGAGTGCGTCACCGACACCCGCACCCGCGCCCCCGGAGCGTGCCGCACCACGTTCGCCAGGGCCTCCTGCACGATCCGGTACGCCGACAGGTCCACCGCCGGGTCGGTCCGCGCCGCCTCCGCCACGCCCGAGGCCAGGGACAGCTCCACCGGCTGCCCGGCCCGAACGGTCGCCTCGACCAGCTGCTGGATCCGTGCCACCCCGGGCTGCGGCGCCCGCTCCCCGCCGCCCGCGGCAGCGCCCGCGCCCCCGCCCTCGGCCCCGTCCCCGCGCAGCACCGTCAGCAGCCGCCGCATCTCGCCCAGCGACTCGCGCGCGCTCGCCGCGATCGCCGCGAACTCCTCGCGCACCGGCTCCTCCATCCCCGGCAGCCGGTACGGCGCGGAGTCGGCCTGGACCGTGATCACCGACATGTGGTGGGCGACCACGTCGTGCAACTCCCGTGCGATCCGCGCCCGTTCCTCAAGCAGGGTGCGCCGCGCCCGCTCGGCGCCGCTGATGCTCTCCTGCTCCGCGACCCGCTGCCGGGCGTCGCCCAGCCCGCGCAGCGCACCGGTCAGCGCCAGCACGACGCCGGCCAGCACGAACAGCAGGGCCGCCGTGTTCGTCACCCCGTCCGGCGCGGCGAAGCCGAGCACCACCCCGGCCGCCCCCGTCGCCAGCCACACCCCGACCAGCGTCCGGACCGGCTCCCGCAGCCCCAGGCAGACCATCAGCACCAGGTACCCGACGATCTCCATCGGCGGCCACGGCCACGGACGCCCCGCCACCCCGTCGGCGAAGCCCAGCAGCACCGCCCCGACCACATCGGCGGCCAGCACCGCCGCCCAGGCCGGCACCGGCCGGGTCACCGCCAGCAGCAGCGGCACCGCCTGCACCACCCCCAGCGCCCCCGCCCACCCGCCGCCCAGCCGGTAGTCGTTGGTCAGCACCGTGATGGTCACGGGGAGCAGCACCACCACGAAGACGCCGGCGAAGGCGAAGGGCAGCAGCCGCTGCCAGCGGCGGGGCGCCCGGGCCAGCAACGGCTCGCCGGGCCGGGCGGGGGTGCGCAGCGCCACGGCCAGCCCGGCGAACCGGCCGGCGCCCGCGCGCTGCTCCCCGCTACCGCCCGGCGCCGCCTGGGACTTACGGGCACGGCCGGGGAAGCGCGGTGTGAACCTCATGATCCGCCAGCCTATGCGCAGGGGCGTCCGGAAGGGGCGACGACGGGGGCGGATAGGCTGCACGCCGTCGGACAACGCCGTCCGGCGCGACCGGGGGAGCCGTGGCATGGGCGGGGCAGCCGCACTCGAGAAACTGGTGCCGGTCCTGCTGGCCTTCGGCGGCGGGGTCCTGCTCGCCCGCCGCAAGACCGTCCCGGCGGAGGCCTCCAAGGCCTTCTCCGACTACGCCTTCCTCTTCGCCGTCCCCTGCTACCTCTTCGGCAACATCTACGCCGCCGACCTGGGCGCCCTCTTCGACTGGCGGGCCATCGGCGGCTACGCGGCCGCCGCCGCGCTCGCCGTGCTCCTCGTGGCCCTCGGCGCCTCCGCCTACGGGGTGCGGGAGCCGCGGGCGGTGGCGCTGCGGGTGATGGCCGGGGTCCAGGTCAACACCGCCTACTTCGCCGTCCCGGTCTTCATCACCTTCTTCGGCACGGCCGCCCCGATCTTCCCGGTGCTGCTGTTCCAGGTGTGCGTGCTCTCCCTCGTGGTGATCGCCCTGATGGAACTGGGCCGCGCGGACGGCGGCGGACCCGGGGCCCGCGTCTCCCGGGCCCTGGCCGCCTCCCTGGCCACCCCGCTCGTCCTGGCGTGCAACGCGGGCATCCTGCTCAACCTGCTGTCGGTGCACGTCCCCAAGGTGCTCCTCGACGGTGCCTCGTTCGTCGGGGACAGCGCCTCGCCGGTGGCCCTGTTCGCCCTCGGCCTGCACCTCGGCGGCGCGGGCCTGGACGTCCGGGGCACCACCCGGGAGGAGGCCGCCCTGATCGCCTTCAAGTGCCTGGGCTTCCCGCTGCTGGCCTGGGCGGTGTGCGCGGGCCTCTTCGGGGTGCGGGGCCACTGGCTGGCCTACCTCGTCCTGATCGCCGCGATGCCGACCCCGCAGAACCTGTTCATCTTCGCCCAGCGCTACGACATCGGCGTCGACCTCTCCGCCTCCGTCGTGATCAAGAGCTCGGTGGTCTCCCTGCTGCTCCTGCCCCTCTGGCTCCAGACGGTCGCGGCCTAGGAGCGGCTGCGGCTCGTTCCCCCCGGGGGCTCCGCTCGTTGAGCCGGGCATGGAGCTGCTGCCGATGATCGCGGCGCCGGGGGTCGGCGAACGGGCCGACGCCGCGGCCGATGCCGCCTGCCACCTCTACGACGCCGTCGCCCCCTGGAGCGCGGGCGGGCCGGGCGGGTGGAGCCGGACCGCCGCCGAGGACGCCGCCGAGACGATCGAGACCACCGCGCACGCCCTCGCGCACATCCACCCGCGCGCCGAGGTCATCCTCGCGCCCGTGCACGCGGCCCTGGCCGACCTGCGCCGTCAGCTCGAACTGCCCCCGGCCGACCCGCTGAGCGCCGAGGGGGCCCCGGTGGCCCCCCGGAGCGTCGGCAACCCGCGCCGGACCCGCTGGGTGCGGGTGCTCACTCCGCCCGCACCCCGGCGACCGCCGACTGGTACAGCTTCCTGATCTCCGCGCCGAAGTAGGCGCTGTACGAGGTGTCGGCCGTGGGCCCGCCGGTCTCCCAGCCGCCGATCACCCCCACCACGTCCCCGGTCGAGGTGTCCTCGTCGAAGCGGGTGATGAACGGGCCGCCACTGGTCCCGCCCGGGTAGCCGGTGCAGTCGATCCGCAGGAACGATCCGGGGCTCCCGGGGTCGGTGCTGGTGAACTTGGTCGTCTTGTTGACGCAGGCGCGCGGGCGCGGCGAGGGCGCGGGGTGGCCGATCAGGAGGACCTTGGGGTGGTTGAAGGTGGCGCCGGTCACCAGCCGGTTCGCGCCGACCACGTCCTCGACGTCCTCCCCGTCGGCGTCCGGGCCGACCTGGGCGAAGGCGACGTCGAGGGTGGCGGCCTTCGCGGCGCCCTCGGTGCGGTAGCGGGAGGCGATCCACACCTTCGACTTGCCCGCCGCGTCCCGCAGGACCGGGAACATGCCGTACGGGCGCGGGTTGGCGCGCGTGTACTGCGGGACGAAGGCCACCTGGCGGGTGTCGCTGCCGAGCAGGCAGTGCGCGGCGCTGAGCACCATGTTCCGGCCGGGGGAGGAGACCACGCTGGCCGTGCAGAAGTAGGCGCCGGCCCCCTTCATGACGAACATCCGGCCGACGACCGGGATCCCGTCGAAGTCCTGCCCCACCCCCGGCGCGGCGGACGGGATCACCGGCGCGGGCAGCGGGGAGGGGACCGTGGTCGGCGCCGGGACCGCGGGCACCGGGGCGGGCAGGGTGCTCGCCGCCGGTACGGGCACCGGCACCGCCGACGCCGCCGCGGCGGAGGCGGCGGGCTCGGCAGGGGCGGCGGGGGCCGAGGGGGCGGCGGAGGGGACGGCCGCGGGCGGGGCTGCCGGTGCCGGTGCCGAGGTCGGGACGGGGGCCGGCGCGGGGGCCGGGGTCGAGGTGCCGGGCGTCGGCGGGCCGGGGACGGGGACCGCGGCGGCCATCCGCTCGGGGGTCCAGAACGCGGCGGCCTCCCGCGCGGTCCAGTGCCCGGCCGAGGCCTCGGCGGTCCCGGTCTCCAGACCGGGCAGCGGCCCGCCCGGCAGCAGCAGGGCGGCGGTCGCCGCCGCGAGGGTGAACGTACGCAGCATGTCTCGTTCCTGTTCGTGACGGCCCGGCGGGCCTGACGGGCTGACGGTCTGACGGTCTGAGGGGCTGAGGGTCCGGCGGTCGGGAGGCAGGGACGGGGGTTCAGACGGCCTGGGGGAAGCGCAGCAGCCGGTCCGGGTCGTAGGCGCGCCGGACCCGCTCCAGGCGGGGGAGGTTGGGCCCGTAGTAGGCCTCGCGCCAGCCGGCCAGCTTCGGGTCGGCGTAGTTCTGGTAGGCCCGGCCGCCCGCCCACGGCCGCAGGGCCCGCCACAGCCCGTCGAGCCACTCCTGGTGCCGGGCCGTCTCGGCGGCGGTCGCGGACGGCGGCCAGTACGCGAGGTACTGGGCCAGGAAGGCGCTGTCACGGTGGACGAAGGCCGTCGCCCCGGCCGGCACCCGGTTCACCGCCCCGCCGCACACCCCGTCGAACTGGACCACGCCCAGGCCGCCCGGCGGTACCGCCCGCCCGTACCGTCCGACGGCGTCCAGGACCGCGCCGACCGCCGCGTCCGGCAGCCCGGGCCCGTCCCAGAAGTCCGAGCGCGCCGCGTACGAGTCCCGGCCGAGGAGGCCGCGCGGGTCCCGGCCGGGCAGCCGCCCCGGCAGCCGGCACCGCTCGGGTCCGCCGTCGGGGCAGCCCGCCATGGCCCGGACGGTCTCCCCGTAGCTCCGCACGGTGATCCAGGAGTCCCGGGGCCCCCGCCCCACCAGCCCCGCCAGCCGGTCCAGTTCCCGTTCCAGCTCCGCCCGCCCGTCGAGGCACACCGCCCGGACGGCCAGGGCGGCGGCGGACCCGGCCTCCACCGTGAACTCGGCCTGGCTCCAGAAGGGGTCCGGCAGCGCGGCGAGCCAGCGCTGCCAGCCGCGCACCACGGCCGCCGCGTCCGCGTCCGGCCAGTGCAGTTCGGCGAAGGCGGCGTCCCCGACGGGATGGGTGCGCAGCCGGAACTCGGTCACCACCCCGAAGTTGCCGCCCCCGCCGCCGCGCAGCGCCCAGAACAGCTCCGGGTCCCGGTCGGCCCCGGCCTCGCGGACCACCCCGTCCGGGGTCACCACGCGCGCTCCGGTGAGCCGGTCGGAGGTGGTGCCGTGGGCCCGGGAGGCGAGGCCCAGGCCGCCGCCGAGGGTGAGCCCGGCGATGCCGACGGAGGGGCACAGCCCGGCGGGGACGCCGAGGCCCCGCCCGGCGAGGGCCGCGTGCACGTCGGCCAGCCGGGCGCCCGCGCCGACGCGCACCTCGTCCCCCTCGACCGAAACCCCCGCCATGGCCCCGACGTCGACGACCAGCCCGGCCTGCACCGTGGACCAGCCCGCGTAGCCGTGCCCGCCGCCGCGCGGCACCACCCGGGCGGCCGAGCGGCGCGCGAAGTCCAGGCACACCGCCACGTCACCGGCGTGCGCCGGATAGGCGACGGCCGCGGGGGCCACGGAGTCGAAGCGGGGCTGGAACAGCTGCCGGGCCTCGGCGTAGTCCCCGTCCCCCGGAAGGACCACCCGCCCGTCCAGCGCCCGGGCCAGCGCCCCGAAGTCCGGGCCGGCCGCGGCGCCCGTGCGCCGGGCCCGGGCCCGGCCGGGGGAGCCCGCTCCGGCGGCTCCGAGCACGGCGGCGGCCGCCCCGGTGAGCGCCCGGCGACGTGTAATCTTCATACTTCCTTCCTGCCACCGCCCGCCGCGATCGGGGCGAAGGCGGGCCCGCCGGAGCCGAGTTGTCCCCCGAACGGAGGACAGCGCGCGGCGCCCGCCACCGGGCTCACGCCCCGTCAGGACCGGGGCGGCTTGCGGGCCAGGGCGAAGCCCTGCGGCCCCCGCTCCCGTTCGTCCGGCTCCCGGACCACACGGGCCACCTCCGCCAGCCCGGCCTCCGCCAGCTCCCGGGCGACCAGCCCGGGATCCGCCCCGTGCGCATGGCCCTCCCCGGCGGCCTCGAAGGCGATCAGGGCGTATCCGCCGGGGGCCAGCACCCGGGCGAACTCGGCGAAGAGGGCCGGGAGTCCCTCCACCGGTGTGTGGGCGGTCCCGTACCAGGAGAGCACCCCGCCCAGCGTCCCGTCCGCCACGTCCAGTGCCGCCATCGGGCCGACCTCGAACCGCAGCCCCGGATACGTCCGCCGGGCCACCGCCACCATCGCCGGCGAGAGGTCGACGCCGAAGGCCCGCACCCCGCGCCGCTCCAGGTACGCCGTCACGTGCCCCGGCCCGCAGCCCACGTCGGCGACGGCCCCGCCCGCACCGCGCGCGTACGCGGCGAAGGCGTCCAGCACCGCCCGGTCCAGCGGCCGCACCGGCGGCTCGTCCCGGGGCGGCCCGGCGTGGTCGACGGCGACGCGGGCGGAGGGCACCGGTATGGCACCGGGACGCGAGGTGGCTGTCATGCTCCCGCACACTAGCGCCGCCGAGCCGGACGGTGGCCGGGGCCTCAGTCCCCGGCCAGCGGGCTCGGCAGCTGCGTCCACTGGTCGCCCGGTACGCCCGGGCTGAGCCGCATCAGGGTCAGGGCCTTGACCGGGAGCGGGCCCCGCAGTGCCCGCGCGTCGGCGGTCGCGGGGAGGGCGTCCAGGCCCGCCGCCAGTGCCGCCCCGAACGCCCGCCGCGAGCCCGCCGTCGCGGCGAGGGCCCCGGCCGCCAGGGAGCCGAACATCTTGCGCCGCAGCACCGTCTCGTCGTCCGTCACCAGCCGGCCCGACAGCGGGGGCACCGGCAGGCCGTGCCGGGCCAGCCGGGCCGGGCTGATCCGGATGTCGGCCAGGTCGCGGTAGACCAGCCGCAGCGGGGTACCGTCGGCGGCCAGGACCACCAGGAGGTTCTGGCCGTGGGCCTCCAGCGCCACCCCGAGTTCCAGCACCCGCAGGCACACCGACAGGGCCAGCCGGGCGAACCGGGCCTGCCAGTCGGCCGACCGGGCGAGCCGGGTGCCGGCCAGCGCCGCCACGGGGACCACCCGTTCGCCGGCCCGCGCGTAGTCCTCCGGGGCCTCGCGGAGCACCGCCGCCAGGTCCGGGCTGTAGGCGGTGGCCGCGCCCAGGGTGCGGGTGACGTGCAGCCGCCCGTCCAGCCGCTCGGCCAACGCGTGCGCGAACGCCGAGACCACGGCGGCCGTCTCCACGGAGTAGGCGGAGATGTCCCGCACGGAGGAGGTCAGCCGGGTGCTCAGGGCCGTCTTCACGTGGGCGCCGCCCGCCGCCGGGGCGAGGGTGCGCAGGGCCATCAGCGGGTGGGCCGCCGGACCCGGCAGCACCTCCTCGCCCTTGAGCACGTGCTCGGCCTGCCACGGGTGCACCGGGACCAGGATCCGGTCCCCGTCGCGCAGCTCCCGCGGCCAGTCCCCGGAGACCAGGCACTCGCGCTCCCGTACTCGGACCAGCCCGAGCTCCACCAGCGGCCCGTGCTCCGGCGCGTACGCCAGCTGCTCGGCCACCGAGAACCCCGGCCGGGAGCGGCAGTTCGGGTGGTAGGGGTGCCCGTCGACCACCCGCTGCTCCCACTCCCAGGTGGTGCCCGGCTCGGCCCGCTCCCCGGGCGGCTGCCCGGCCCGGGACAGGGCGAGGGAGGCGGTGCTGTCGTCCAGTTCGGCCGCGAAGGAGGCGAAGGCCGCCCCCAGCGGGCCGGCCGCGCCGTGCGGCACCCGCAGCGCCGCGACGAGCCGGGCCGCCTGCCGGTACGCCCGTCCGTCCAGCCTCACCTCGGTGACGTGGGCGTCCGTGGCGTAGGGGTCCGGGCGCGGCCCCTCCAGCAGGGCGCCCCCGGCCAGGCGCAGCCGCAGGGAGTCCGGCCCCAGCTCCCGGCCCACCACCCAGGGCAGCGGTTCGAAGGCCAGCGCCCGCCAGAGCCGGGTCAGCACGGCCGAGCGCGCGCCGTCCAGCGCGGCCTCGTACGCGGGCCCGAGCCCGGGCCGTACGCCGGCCAGCGCGGCGGCGACCGCCTCCTCGGCGGTGCCCGCCGGGGAGGGTCCGGGGTAGGGCGGGGGAACGTGCGTGCTGCGGTCCAGGGTCCTCTTCCTTTCGGATCGCTTCGACCGAGAGGTCTACCCGGTGATCAGGTCATCATCCCGGATACTGAAGATCACGGCCGGTGGTCCCGCACCCGGACCCCGGCGCCCCGGAGCTCCCACGCACCGGAGCACCCACGTTCCGAAGCCCCGAATGGATCCAGTGGACCTCAACGCCGCCGCCGACGCCTATGCCGCCGCCCCGCTCCTGAACTGCCTGCTGCGGGAGGTGACCGACGCCGAGGGCGGGCGGGTCCACCGGCTGCGCGGCAGCGGCCGGCTCCTGCGGGTCGCCGGCGGCCGCCGCCCCGCGGACCCCGAGCTGTACACCGCGGCCGGCTGGCACCCGCTCAGCCACGCCGAACTCGTCAAGCTCACCGCCGACGAGCTGCTGCGCCACACCGGCGTCCCCAACGACGAGCTGCCGGTGGAGATGGCCGACAGCCGTGACACCGTCGCCGCGCTGCTGGCCGCGCGGGCCGCCGCCGAGGTGCCCGAGGACCCCTACGTGCGCTCCGAGCAGGCCCTGCTCATGGGCCACCCGCACCACCCGGCCCCCAAGACCCGGGGCGGGGGCCCCGCCGCCGGGTGGCTGCCGTACGCCCCGGAGGCGCACGCGCGCTTCCCGCTCGTGATGCTGGCGCTGCGCGAGGACCAGGTGGCCGAGGAGGGCGGGGCGGCCGCCGGGGAGGCGGTGGACGCGCTGGCCGGGATCCTCGACGGGCCCCGTCCGCCGGCCGGCTACCGGGCGCTGCCGGCGCACCCCTGGCAGCTCGACCTCGTCGCCGGCCGCCGGGAGGTGCGCGAGGCCCTCGCCGACGGGCGTCTGCTGCGGCTCGGGCCGACCCGGCTGCCGGTGTGGCCCACCGCCTCGATCCGGACCGTGCACGCGGCCGGCCGGGACGCCGACCTGTTCGCGAAGTTCAGCCTCGACGTCCGCATCACCAACGACGTGCGCCGGCTGTGGCGCCACGACCTGCTCAAGCTGCGCCGTACCGACGCCGCCGTGGAGGAGGCCTTCGCCGACCTGCGCCGCCGTACCGGCGCGCGGGCGGTGTGGCTGTGCGACCGGGGCTACCGGACCGCCGCGTTCGCCTTCGAGGAGCTCGCCGTCCTGGTCCGCGACGGGCTGCGCGGGCGGGTGGAGCCGGGGGCGACCGCGGTGCTGTGCGCGGCGCTCGCGGAGGGCTTCCCCGGCAGCCCGCTGGAGGGCGCGGCCGATCCGGAGGACTGGTGGCGGGCGTACCTGCGCCAGGTCGTCCCCCCGGTGCTGGACCTGTTCGCGCGGCACGGGATCGTGCTGGAGGCGCACCTGCAGAACTGCCTGGTGGCCGTCGACGGCCGGGGGACGCCCGTACAGGCCCTCTTCCGGGACGCGGAGGGGGTCAAGCTCCCGCAGGACCTGCCGCGCGCGGCGGCCTGGGAGCGGCTCGTGTACTGCCTGGTCGTCAACCACCTGGCGGAGGTGGCAGGAGCCCTGGCCGAACACCGCCCGGAGCTGGCGGGCCGGGTGTGGCCGGCGGTCCGTGAGGAGTTCCTGCGCTACGACGCCGAGCACGGCCTGCCGGAGATCGCCCGGCTCCTCGACGCCCCCGCGCTTCCGGCCAAGACCAACCTGCTGCTGCGGTGGACCCGGGCGGACGGCGCCGACGCGCGCTACCTGGAACTGCCCAACCCCCTGCGCGGATAGCCGGCAGGGGGCGGCGGACCTGGGGCGGGGCGGGCGGGCCGGGATCCGGCCAAGGTGCGTCCGGAGGCCCGGACCCCGTGGAGAAAGGTATAGACCAATGCTAGGTTGGGCGGACAGACCGCGCAGTCCTTGACCACCCGTCAGAGGAGAAGCCATGCCCTCCCCTTCGCGGGGCGGCGGCCCCGCCGCCATGCCCAAGTACCAGCGGATCGCCGCAGCACTGCGGGACGAACTCGACCACGCCGCCCGGACCACCGGAGGCAGACTGCCCTCCGAACGCACCCTCGCCGCCCGCTACGAGGTCAACCGGCAGACCGTCCGGGCCGCCCTCCAGGAGCTGCGGGCCGACGGACTGGTGGTGACCGGCCGGCGGGGCACCCGGGCCGCCCCGCCCCCGGCGGCCCCGCGCCCGGACCGGCCCGCCGCCCGGGCGGGCGCGCAGCCGCCCCCGTACGCCGCCCCGGGTGCCCGGGGCCCGGTCCGCCCGGTCCGGGCCCGGCTCGGCCTGGTCACCGTGCCGCCCTCGCTCGCGGCGCTGCTCGGCATGGGCGGCGGGGAACGCACCCTGGTCCACCACCACCGCGTGTACGGCGCCGACGGCCGCACCCTCCAGCACACCGTGACCTACCTCTGCCCGGACACGGTGGCCCGCACCCCGGAACTCGCCGCCTACCTGGAACGGCCGTCCGCCGCGGAGGAGGAGGACCTGCGGCCGCTGCACCGCTGGCTGGAGCGGGCCACCGCCCGGGGGCGCACCGCCGAGACCATCACCATGACCCGGACCAGCCACCCCGCCGGCGCGTCCCCCGCCTGCGGGCTCTCGGTACGCCGCACCGTGCACGACGCCTCCGGCCGGCTGCTCGCCGTCACCGACCTGGCCTTCCCCGCCTGGGACCGGGTCACCTTCCACCGCGAGCCCGAGGCGATCGCCTTCCGCGTCAGCTGACGGCGCGCCGGCACGGGGTCCGGCCGGGACACCGGTCGTCAGCCGACCGGCACCCGCCCGGGCTCCGCCCGCACCGGCTCCCCGCCCGCCGCCTCGGCACGAGGCCGCACCGGCCACCACAGGGAGCGGCCCAACAGGGCGGCCAGGGCGGGGACCAGGACCACCGACAGGGCGAAGGCCGACAGCAGGATGCCCACCGCCGTGGCGAAACCGGTCTGCTGGAGGCCCGGTTGCGGGCTGACCGCCAGGCTGCCGAAGGAGGCGGCCAGCACCAGGCCGGCCGTCGCGACGGCCGGGGCCGTGTGCCGCACCGCACGGCCCACCGCCGCCCGCGCCGGACCGGGACGTTCCATCTCCTCCCGGATCCGGTCGGCGATCAGGATGTTGTAGTCGGTGCCCAGCGCCACGACGAACAGGAACAGCACCAGCGGCAGCGTGAAGTCCACCCCGGGCCGCCCCAGCCCGTGCTGGAACACCAGCGTCGCCGCCCCCAGCGTGGCCGTGAACCCCAGCCCCACCGCCAGCATCAGCACCACCGGCGCCAGCAGGCTGCGCAGCAGCACCAGCAGGATCAGCGCGATCAGCGCCGCCGCCACCGGGAAGATCACCTCCAGGTCCTCGCCGACCGCCACCGCGATGTCGGCGAACACCGCCGCCGTACCCCCGACGTGCGCCTCGGTTCCGGTCGGCACGTGCGCCCGTACGGTCTCCCGCACCGGACCGGACACCAGGTCGCGGGCCTGCTGCCCGCCCGGTTCGGCCGTCAGCAGCAGGTCGATGCGGGCGGCGCCGCGGTCCGCGCTGAGCACCGCCGGGGTCACCTGGCCGACCCCGGGCACCCGCGCCAGCGCCCCCGCCAGCCCCGCCACCCGCTCGGCGGTCATCGGGCGCCCGTCCCCGGCCTTCACGAACACCGTCGCCGGATCCGAGACCCCGGCCGGCATCGAGCGGGCGATCTCCTCCGCCGTCCGCACGGCCGCCGTCCGCTCACCGCCCGCGCCGCCCTGCCCGTAGTCCATCCGCACCCCGGACGCCCCCGCCGTCAACGCCCCGAGGACCAGCACCGCGCCCACCACCAGGGCCACCGGACGCCGGGCGACCAGCTCGCCGAGCCGGCCCGCCGCACCCGCGCGCGGCGCCCGCCGCAGGGACCTCGAGGGCCAGAACATCCGCCGGCCCGTCACCGCCAGCAGCGCCGGCATCAGCGTCAGGCTGCCCAGCAGCATCACCAGCACCGCCACCGCGATCGCCGGCCCCAGCACCCGGAACTGGCCGAAGGAGGCGATCCCGAGCGTGGCGAACGCCGCGACGATCGTCAGCGCCGCCGAGGTGACCGCCGTACCCACCCGGCCCGCCACCTCGGCCGCCGCCTCCCGGCCCGACTGCCCGGGATGGGCGCGCAGCTGCTCGCGGAAGCGGAACAGCAGGAAGAGGAAGTAGTCGATCCCGATGCCGATCAGCACCACGTTGATCAGCCCGGGCGTGGACGGGGCCAGGTCGATCCCGGTCAGCAGCGCCGCGCCGACCACCGCGCCCATCGCCGCACCACCCACGATCGTCACCGTCACCAGCGGCAGCAGGGCCGCCGCCAGACTGCGGAACACCAGGACGTGGAGCAGCACGATCAGTCCGGTCATCGCGAGGCCGACGACCAGGGTGCGGGTCTCCTCCGCGTCGACCGTGTCCACGGTCGTGGCCAGCCCGCCCGTGAACCCGGTCCGCAGCCCCGCCTCCTGGAAGGCGCCGCGCGCCTGCTCCCGGAAGGCCCGGTAGGTGCCCTGCACCCCCGGATCCTGCGGATTGCCCGTCAGCTCCACCGGGACCAGCCGGAAGGCCCGGTCCGGCGCCGTCGCCCCGGCCCCGATCCGGGGCACCTGGGAGTGGTCCTGCACCAGCGGCGGATCGTCCTTCGTGCGCGGCATGACCACCCGCTGGCGGCCCAGCCGCCCGGCCACCTCCGCGATCCGCCGCTCGTCGGCGGCCGTCAGCGCCGCCCCGTCCGTACGGGCCACCAGCACGGTCAGCGGGTCGGCGTCCGGCCGCACCCCGAAGTCCTCCTCGGCGATCCGCAGCGCGGCCGCCGAGTCGTAGCTCTCCGGCAGGAAACCGGCGTCGCCGGGTTCGGTTGCCCGGTACACGAACGCCTGGCCCAGCATGGCCAGCGCGATGCCCACCACCGCCCAGACGGCGATCACCTTCCACGCGTGTCTCGTCGAACATCCCGTCAGGGCGCGGATCACTTCTCTCCTCCGGTCTCTGCGAAGCCCCGCCGGCACGGTCACCGGCGGGTCTCCAGACCATCAGCCGCCCGGACCCGGCGCGTCGGGGCGCGGGAGGATCCGCACCCCGGGACCCCGGTCCGGGCCGCCGCCCGGACCAGGACTGAGGTCCTGGCCCGCTCCCCGACCCGAGGCCGCTGCCCCGACCAGGGCGTTTTGCCAGAATGGAGCTCCGCGGGGCGACCGCGCACCGCCCCGGACCGGCCCGGGCGGGAGCGGTCCGCGGAGGAGGCGGGATCCGATGGGCACGCGCGCCGAGCGCCTGGAGTGGACGCGGGGCGACGGACTGGTGGCGGTGGGGGCGGCGGCCACCGACCTCACCGGGCTGTCCCTCAGCGCCGTGGTGGACGGGACCCCCTTCACGGTCACCGGCGCGCTCGGACTGGTCCTGGCCGCCCTGACCCTCCTGTTCCGGCGCCGCCACCCGCTCCCGGTGCTCGGCGCCGTGCTCGCCCTGGGCCTGGTGGTGAACGTCGCCACCCCTGCGGCGCCGCACTTCGGCCTGACCCTGACCGTGGCCCTCTTCACCGTGGCCCGCCACTGCCGGCCCGCCGCGGTCGCCGCCGCCGGCCTGGCCACCGTCCCGCTGGCCGCCGTCGGCCTGGGCGGCTCCCCGCTCCCCTCGGGCGTGAACCTCCTCACCAACGCCGTCGCCGCCGCCCTGGTCGTCGGCGCCGCCGTCGCCGCCAACCGCTGGCAGCGGCAGGCCGAGGCCAACCGGTTGCTGCTCGCCGAACGCGCGGTGGCCGAGGAACGCCGCAGGATCGCCCGCGAGCTCCACGACATCGTCGCCCACCACATCACCACCATGCAGCTGATGGCCGGCGGCGCCCGCGTCAGCCTGGAGCACGACCCCGGCGCGGCCCGCGAAGCCCTCGTGACCCTGGAGGCCTCCGGCCGGATGGCCCTGGGCGAGATGCGCCAGCTCCTCGACGTCCTGCGGGCCGGGGAGGAGGCGGAAGCCGCCCCGCCCGCCCCGCAGCCCGGCGCCGACGACCTCCAGCGGATCGTCACGGAGTCCCGGCTGGCCGGGATGGACACGGAGTTCACCGTCCTCGGAACGGTCCGCCCGCTCCCGCCCACCGTCGGCCTGACCGTCTTCCGGGTCGTCCAGGAGGCCCTGACCAACGCCCGCAAACACGCCGGGAACGCGAACGCCCGGGTCCGGCTGACCTACCGGCCGCAGGAGGTGTCGGTCGAGGTGTGCGACGACGGCCCCGGCGACGGGCCGCCGCGCCGCACACCCGCCCGGCCGCGGACCGGCCCCGGTGGGTACGGTCTGATCGGCATGCGCGAACGCGTCGCCCTGCACGGCGGCACCCTGGAGGCCGCCCCCCGCGAGGACGGCGGCTTCCGCGTAGCGGCCCGCCTCCCGGCCCCGGCCGCCGCCGCGGCCCCGGCCGCCGCCGCGGCCCCGGCCGCCGCCGAAGGAGAGGACCACCGCCGATGATCCGCGTACTGATAGCCGACGACCAGCCGCTGGTGCGCCGCGGCCTGAGCCTGATCCTGGGGCCGCACCCGGACGTCGAGGTGGTCGGCGAGGCCGGCGACGGCGCCGAGGCGGTCTCCCTCGCCCGGGAACTGCGTCCCGACGTCGTCGTCATGGACATCCGCATGCCCGTCCTCGACGGGGTCCGCGCCACCGAGGAGCTGGCCCGGGTCCACCCCGCCTCCCGGGTCCTGGCCCTGAGCACCTTCGACATGGACGAGTACGTGGTCGCCGCCCTGCGCGCCGGCGCCCACGGCTTCCTGCCCAAGGACGTCTCCCCGGAGGAGCTGATCGCCGCCGTCCGGACCGTCCACACCGGCGAGGCCGCCGTCGCCCCGAGGCTGCTGACCCGGCTCCTCTCCGCCTACGTACGCACCCCCGCGCGCGAACCCCGGCCCGCCCCGGCCGCCCCCGCCGGACTCACCCCGCGCGAGCTGGAGATCTGGCGGCTGCTCGCCACCGGCTCCGACAACGCCGAGATCGCCGCGGAACTGGACATCAGCGTCTCCACCGTCAAGAACCACCTCACCGGTGTCTTCGGCAAGCTGGGCGTCCGCGACCGCGCGCAGGCGGTCATCGCCGCCTACGAATCGGGCCTGGTGGAGGCAGAACGGAGGAGCACTTGATCACCAACTGCCCCCACACGGCCCGATTTCCCCGGCAGGGGAGGCTCTGACCTGCCCGAACACGGGCCGATTCACCCGTGCGGAGGAGGCGCCACCCATGGCACAGTGCCTGGAGCGCAACCTCCGGAAGGAGCCCCCATGCCTGACCCGCGCCCCGCGCCGCCGCTGCTGTCGGCCGCGCCCGAGTGCCGGACCGAGCCGGGCCCGCTGCCCGACTGCCCCCGCTGCGCCGCCCCGCCGGAGCGGATCTCCTGGCGCCAGCGCCCGGGCGAGCCGGTGGTCCTGGTCTTCGACCCCTGCGGGCACCGCCACACCTCCCCGGCCCCGCCCCTCCTCGCCGTCACCCCCCTCCCGCCGCCCCGTGCCGGGAGGGCCCGCGTGACCTCGTATCCTGCATCCGAGCTCACCCACGAGCGGCTTCGACGAACGGGAGAACCCTGATGGACGTGCAGCACTTCGAGCGGATCACCGCGTTCATCGAGGCGCGGCTCATGCCGCTGTTCGACGCGGAGACCGGAAGTGAGCGCGGCTTCGCCATGGACGACACCTCCCGGGCCCTGCGCGCGCTGCGCAACAGCGTGCTCGAGGCCTCCGCCGTCAAGGGGCTCATCGCCACGCGGGAGACGGCCGAGCCGCTCGTGCGCAAGGTCATCGACCAGTCGGTGGAGCACCACTGGGACGTCCTGCGCGGCATCGCCCGCCAGTGGGAGGACCACGCCGACTTCCGCAAGGAGTTCAAGCGCCACGCCTGGGAGCTCGACACGGCCCCCGCCTCCGCCTGACCCCCCCTCAGCGGCTGGGCGCGCCGCCGAGCCAGTAGCCGATCCGGCGCTCCAGCCCGCTCCAGCGCCGGTCGTGCCGGTAGGCGCGCCGCAGGGTACGGGCCCGGGTCCGCGGGCGCCGGCCGTAGAACCGGCGCGCCCACGGGGACGCCGGCCGGGCCAGCCGCACCGCCGCGATCAGCGCGATCAGCGGCACCACCACCCCGAACACCGCGAGCCGCGGCTTGCCCTTGAACAGGGCCACCACGGCCAGCAGCAGGTTGAACAGCACGGTGAGCGCGAGGAACAGACGGTTCTCCAGCTGGTCCTCGCTCAGGCCGTCCACGCCCAGCGGCAGGAACCCGCACAGCAGCAGTCCCGCCAGGGCCGAGGTCATCACCACCACCTCGACGCTGAGCGTGCCCTCCTCGCTCCAGTAGACGTCGCTCAGGTGCAGGATCAGCGCGAACTCGTCCAGCACCAGGCCCGTTCCCATGCCGAACAGCACGGCCGCCACCCACGACCCCCACCCCGAGCGGCCCCCCGCGATCGCGGTGAAACCGCCGACGGTCATCAGGATCACCCCGGGCACGCAGTGGTGGACGTGCAGACCGCCCGGGGTGACGTTGCGGAAGGGACCCTTCCCGGCCCGGATCATCCGGGTGATCATCCGAGTGGCCAGGAAGGTCACGACGAACGCGGTCAGGGCCAGGAGCAGGGGCAGCTTCCCCGGCTCCAGGATGTTGCGGTACCACCAGTCGCCCATGCCGTCACCCTCGCGGCGCGGGCCGCCCCGCGCACCACGGGGACCGCCGTTCGGGCGCCGCTCAGACCGGCGTGCCCGCCGGGTCCGCCTCCGGGGCGGCGCCCTCCGCGGCGGCCGCCTCCCGCGCGGCCCGGCGGCGCAGCGCGTCCTCGTCGGTGTCCGCGTTGTACGAGATCAGCTTCGGCAGCAGCGCCGCCAGCAGGGCCACCGAGGCCACACAGGCCAGGCCGCCGCTCCAGAACGCCGGCCGGGTCCCCGTCCAGCCCGCCATCGTGCCCGCCCGCACCTGGCCCAGCTGCGGCCCGACGCTGTACGAGAGCACCTCGATCCCCGCGAGCCGCCCGCGCAGCTCCTCCGGGATGGTCTGGTTCCAGATGGTGGAGCGGCCCAGCGCGCTCAGCATGTCGCCGGCGCCCGCCGCCGCCAGGCATACCAGCACCAGCCAGACGTTCGAGAACCAGCCCGCCGCGGCGATCGCCAGCCCCCACGCGGCCGCCCCGAACACCACCAGCAGCCCGTGCCGCCGTACCCGCGACACCCAGCCGCTGGTCAGCCCCAGCACCAGGGAACCCACCGCGCCCGCCGCGTACATCAGGCCCAGCGCCCACTCGGCGTCGAGCTCGTCCGCGAGGAACGGGAAGATCGTGTTCGGGAAGGCGAAGAACATCGCCGCCAGGTCCACGGCATACGTCCCCAGCAGCACCGGCCGGCTCCACGCGTACCGCGCCCCCTCGGCGATCGAGCGCAGCGAGGGCCGCTCCGCACCGCCCACGGGCGGCGCCGGGCGCAGCCGCGCGCACAGCACCACCGAGACGGCGAAGCCCATGACCGTCACCGCGTACGCCGACGCGTAGCCGAAGTACGCGACGACCACCCCGGCCAGCGCCGGTCCGGCGATCGCCCCGGCCTGGTAGCGCAGCGCGTTCAGCGCGGCGGCGGCCGTCAGCTGGTCGTGCGGCACGATCCGCTGCATCAGCGAGTCCAGCGCCGGCCGCTGCAGCCCGCTCAGCGCCGACACCCCGGCCGCCACCACGTACAGCGGCCACAGCACCGGATCCGGCAGCAGCGCGTTCACCAGCAGCACCAGCGCTAGCACCCCGAGCCCGGCCTCGGTCAGCAGGATCAGCCGCCGCCGGTCCACCGCGTCCGCGAGCGCGCCCCCGTACAGCCCGCACACCACCAGCGGCACCAGCTCCACCGCGCCCATCGCACCGACCGCCAGCGGCGAGTCCGTCAGGTGCTTGATCTGCAGCGGCAGGGCGATCATCGCCATGAACGAACCGAAGTAGGTGACCGTGCCCTGGAAGAAGAGGAGCCGGAAGTCACGGCTGGAACGCCAGGGGGACAGGTCGGGCAGTACGGAAGACAGACGGGAGCTACTCACAACGCGCCATCGTGCGGGCCTGCCGCGCCGTCCGGCAACGCATTTTCCCCCCGGACGGGTCAAAACGGCGTCCGGCGCGTGGCACGGCCCCCCGCCGGTGGCACCCATGGACCATGCCGCCGGTGTCCCCGTTCCTGCGTACGGCAGCGTCCTATGCGTGGCGCCTGCTGGTGGTGGGGGCTGCCGTCTACGGGGTCTTCGTGGTCCTGGGCCGCTTCCACGAGATCGGCGTCGCCCTGTTCCTCGGCCTGGTGATCACCGCGCTGCTGTCCCCGCTGTCGCGGCGGCTGGCCGTGCTGGTCCCGCGCTCCCTCGCGGTGGCCGTCAGCCTCGTCGGCAGCACGGTCGTCCTGCTCGGCGTGCTCGCCCTGGTCGGGGAGGCGGTGGCGGGGGAGAGCGAGACCCTGGTCAGGGAGTTCCGCGAGGGCCTCGTCAGCATCCAGAAGTGGCTGGAGCGTCCGCCGTTCCGGCTGAAGTCGGAGGCCCTCGCCGACATCCAGTCCCGTATCGCCGACTACCTCTCCTCCCACCGTGCGACCCTGCTCAGCACGGCCGTCAGCGGTGCCGGGCACGTGGTGCAGGTGCTGACCGTCCTGGCGCTCGCGGTGTTCTCCTCCGTCCTCTTCCTGCACGGCGGCGACCGGCAGTGGGCCTGGTTCTGCGCCCAGCTGCCCGAGGGGGCGCGCGAACGGGTGGGCGTCGCCGGGCGCGCGGCCTGGCGCACCTTCACCGGCTACACGCACGGGATCGTGCTCGTCGCGGGCACCAACGCGGCCCTCGTCGGGCTCGCCCTCTACCTCCTCGGGGTCCCGCTGGCCCTCCCGCTGGCCCTGCTGGAGTTCTTCGCCGCCTTCGTCCCCCTGATCGGATCCCCGGTCGCGCTGGCGATCGCCGCGGTGGTCGCGCTGGCCGCGAAGGGGCCGGTCATCGCGGGGGTGGTGGTCGCCCTCATCGTGGTGATCGGCCAGATCGAGGGCCATCTGCTGCATCCGCTGGTGATGAGCTGGGCGGTGGCGCTGCACCCGCTGGTCGTGGCCGTCTCCGTGGTCGCGGGGGCCATCGCGGCCGGGGTGGTCGGCGCGGTGGTCGCCGTACCGCTGGTCTCGGTGACCTGGTCGGTCCGCACCGCGCTGCGCGCCCACGCCGCGGCGGCCGAGCCCCTGCCGCCGCCCGAGCCGCCGCCCTTGGCGGGGTCCGGGCCGGACGGCTGAACCGGCGCGGGCCGTCTACCGTAGGACGTGGAGGTGGTTGCCATGGCAGAGCGCTCCGGCGGAGCGGCGCCGCGGAGTCTCGGGGACGACCGGTTGCTGAAGGAACTGGAGACCATCCACCGCACCCGGCACGAGACCCTGCTCCACGGTTCGGACGACGCGCTGGCCACGCATACGCAGCGGCTGAAGGAACTGGAGGACGAATACCTCCGCCGGCACCCGCAGCGCGCTCCCGCCTCGGCCCGCACCCGCGAGGGCGCCCGAGCCCGTGCCTCGGGCGAGCCGTAGGGGTTGGCCCGGCCGGGGCGCGGGGTCTGGGGCGGAGCCCCAGGGAACGGGGCGGGTAGGGGACCGCTCCGCGCAGCGGCGGGGCCTCAGCGGAAGGCGGGGGCCGCCGGGGCCGGCCCCAGGGTGGTGGTGCCGGGGGCGGCGCGGTGCCCCAGCCCCGTCCGGTAGGCGTCCAGCGCCGCCTCGGTACGGCCCGCCCTCCGCAGCAGATCCCCCAGCAGCCGGCACAGGTCCGCCAGGTCCCCGCCCGCCCCGCTCCGCTCCAGCAGCGCCAGCGCCCGTACGTAGTGCTCCTCGGCCGCCTCCGGCTCCCCCCGCTCCTCGGCGATCAGCCCCAGCAGCCGGTGCGCCCCGCCCGCGTGCACCGCGCCCGGGTCCGAGCCCTCCGCCAGCAGCCCCGACACCAGCTCCGCCGCCTCCTCGTAGCGGCCCAGCCGGCGCAGCACGTCCGCCAGCTCCACCTCCACCTGCGCCGTGTACAGCGCGGCCCGGCGGGCCGTGAGCATCTCCCGGGCGATCCGCAGCTCCCGCTCGGCCGCCGCCAGTTCCCCGTGCTGCGCCTGGACGTAGCCCCGCATCCAGTGGCAGTGCGCCAGATCGGTGCGCAGCCGCAGCTGCCGGTAGACGGCCTGGGCCTTCGCCAGTGACGCGTCGGCGTCCGCCACCCGCCCCTCGGCGAGGAAGGTACGGGCCACCTGCCGGTGCATCCCCGCCACCAGGGCCGGGTCGGCGACCTGGGGGGCCAGGGCCAGCGCCAGTTCCGCCGCGTGCGCGGCGCGGGCGTGGGCGCCCATGTCGATGTACGGGCCGATCACCGCCGAGTACAGCAGCACCAGCGCCTCCGGATCGGCGAGCCCGCCCGCGTTGAGTCCGTCGATGGCGGACTCCAGCAGGTAGCAGGCGTACCGCAGTTCACCGGCCAGCAGGTGCGCGACTGCCCGGCCGCGGATCGGCCGCGCCCGGCGGGGGAGCGGTTCGCCGGACAGGAGCTGCTCCGCCGCCTCGAAGTGCCCGGCGGCCTCGGTCAGTTCCCCCGCCTCCAGCGCGCAGTCGCCGAGCCCCAGCAGGGCCTCCGCCCGCTCGTCGGCCAGCCCGAGCCGCTCCGCCTCCGCGAGCAGCCGGCGGAAGTGGTCCGCGGCCTCCCGGGCCGAGCCCGTGGCCAGGGTCCGCTGGGCGTCGGTCAGGGCCAGCCGCAGTTCCGTGCCCAGGGAGGCCGGCCGTCCGGTGGCGAGTTCCTCGTAGGAGGTGCCGAGCCGCCCGGCGAGGAACCGCAGCGCCGTCTCCGAGGGCCGCACCTTCCCCGCCTCCAGGGTGGACACGTACGCCGGGGTGTACGCGGGCTCGGCCAACTGCCGCTGCGTCAAACCGCGTTCACCGCGCAGCCGCTGCACCCGGCGTCCGATCTCGGACGGTTCGTCCATGAACTCCCCCTGTTGTCCACGAGGTTTCCTCAACTCCCCAGTATCCGGCGGGAGCAGGCCATTGCGCACGCCCTCGGGCGCCCTCTAGTTTAAGCAGCCGGTTCAGCAGAGTTAACCCTGCACTTAACCCCCCTCGACTTCCTGCCCCGGCGGAGGACTTCATGAAGAGAACCGCCCGAACGGCCCTGCGTGCGACGCTCGCGGCCGTCTGCGCGAGCGCCGCCCTCCTGGCCGCTTCGGCCGTACCCGCGACGGCCGCGCCGCCGCCCGGCCCGAGCGCCCGTCCCGGCGTCGAGGCCGAGATACCCGGGCCGGAACACGGCGGCGAAGCCGGATCCGGCCGCACCCGGGTCCCGGCCGCCGGCCGCGCGAAGGCCGCGCCCCGCCTCTCCGAGTCCGCCCGGGCCGCGGACGGGCAGGTCACCAAGACGGTCGACAACGGGCCCGTCTCCGACCGGCTCGACGTGGTCTTCGTCGGCGACGGCTACACCGCCGCCGAACTGGACCGCTTCCACGCCGACGTCCGCGCCAAATGGGCCGAGATCACGGCCGTGGAGCCCTACACGACCTACCGCGACCTGTTCAACGTGTGGACCGTGGACGCCGTCTCGGCCCAGTCCGGGGTCTCCGGCGACCCGGGCCCGGACGCCGTCCGCGACACCGCGCTCGGCTCGTACTTCTGGTGCGAGTCCATCGAGCGGCTGCTGTGCGTGGACCAGCCCAAGGTCGACGCGTACGTGGCGAAGGCGCCCGCGGCCGACCTGGTCGTCGTCCTCGCCAACAGCGCCAAGTACGGCGGCGCCGGCTACAACGAGCCCAGCCCCACCCTCGGTTACGAGGGCATCTCCACGGCCTCCGCCGGCCACCCCAAGTCCGGCCAGGTCGCCATCCACGAGACCGGCCACTCCCTCGGCAAGCTCGCCGACGAGTACTTCTACCCCGGCGTCCCCGACTACGAGAAGTACACCGGCCCCGAGCCCGCCGACCCCAACACCTCCACCCTGGACGCCGGCGCGATGGCCGCGCAGCGCGCCAAGTGGTACCGCTGGCTCGGCGAGACCTCACCGGACGGGGGGACCGTCGGCGCCTACGAGGGCGGCGGCTACTACGTGACCGGCCTCTACCGGCCCACCGACAACTCGATCATGCGGGTGCTGGGCAAGCCCTTCAACCTGCCCGGGGTGGAGGCGATGATCGCGGGGTTCCAGCGGCATGCCCGCCTGGTCACCCCGCTCACCCCCACCGACCGGACCCTGCGGCTGAGGAACACCGCGAAGGCCGCCGTTCCGCACCTGGCCTCCGCCGACGGCCGGCAGCCGACGGTCCGCTGGTACCTCGACGGCCGCGAGCTGAAGCGGTTCGCGGGCCGGACGGAGGTACGGGTCGCCGAACTGTGGCTGCTGGACCTGCGCACCCACAAGCTGTCGGTGACCGCCGAGGACCGCACCCCCGCCGTCCGCGACCCGGAGATCGCCCGGAGCCTGTCCTCGACGGCGACCTGGGACGTCCGGCTCTAGGGCCGCCCCGCCCGGCACGCACGCCGGCTGAACGAGTCCCCTCCCCGGGCCGGATCCGCTCCCGCGTCCGGCCCACGGGGCGGCGCGCCGGACACCGTCCGGCCGTCCCTCGGTCGGCGGGGAGGGCGTGGCGACGCGGCCCGGGGGTGGGGCCAGGGGCCGCCACTGTGCCCGGCCCGCTACCGCGCGGGCCGTCTCGGTCCCGGGGTGTCCGGTCCCACGCCCCGGACGCGCCGGGGCGCCCCCCGTTTGCCCGCCCCGAATGGCGCAGTGCGGGCCGGTGCCGCTCAATGTCACCAAGCGTGCGCTTCCCATGACGCACGATGACCGGCGTGCGATGCGTAGACCCGCGCGTCGGCGAGACGGAGCTTTCCATGAATGACCCCAGCACCCTCGCGGCGGCGAACCACGGCGACCGCGACGGCGTCCCCACCCCCACCCCTGAACCGACCGCCGACCCCCACACCGAGCCCTTCGCCTCCCCAGCCCCCCTCGAACCCCCCGCCCCCGCGCTCCACGCCTCCCCGGCCGTACACCCGGCTCCCGCCGCGGAGCCCCCCGACGCCCCCCGGCCCCCCAGGGCCGCGGACCCGGACGACCCGGCGGCCGGGCCCGCACCGCGGCCGGAGCTCCACCCCCTCCCCGAAGCCGCCGGCCCCGACCCTCGACCCATAGCGGTGTCCCCGCTACCGAACGCGGGGTTCCATACCGACCGCCGGCCCGCTCTCCAGGAGGCCCCGGCGGCCGACCCGGCCCCCGCCCCGCACCCCGAGCCGCTGCGCACCCTGCTGGAGACGGCCGCGACCTGCCGGCCCGTCGAGGAGGTCACCGCGCTGGTGGGGCTCCTCAAGGACTCCGGCCGGCTCGCGAACCCCGGGCACGACGCCCTCCGCGCGGCCGCCGTCGCCCGACCGGTCGAGGAGGTCCGCCGGATGGTCGCCCTGCTGGGCGAGCACCCCGACGAGGAGGCCGAGGCGGACATCGCCCTGCGCGCGGCCGCCATCGGCCGGCCCATCGAGGACGTGGCCCTGCTGGCCACCATCCTCGACCCGGAAGGCCCCGGCGCCGCCCCCGAGCCCGGCCCGGACGCCGCCCCCGCGGGCAGCCCGGCGGCCCGGACGGCGGCCACCGCGGACCCGGCGGCCCAGGCGGCGGACCCGGCCGCCCGGCCCGACCAGCCCGACCGGCCCCCGGCCGGGGCCGCGGCACCTCCGCCGGATCCCGCCCCGCAGCCCCCGCCGGTCCGTGCCACGGTCCCCGTTCCCGCCCCCACGGCGGCCGACGCCGTCGCGGCCCGGGCGGCCCGGCGCGGGGGAGTGCTGGGCCACGTACTGCGCTGGCCCACCGCCGCCGCCCTGCTGTTCTGCGGGGTGCTGCACCTGCCGGGCAACCTCGCCCAGCCGCCGGAGCCCGGCCGGCTGGTGCCCCTGGCGGTGGCCCTGCTCTGCCTGCCGCTCGGCGCCCTCCTCGCCGTCCGGGACACGCCGGCGGTGTGGCGGGGGGCGGCGGTGGCCACGCTGGCCGTGGTCGCGCTGCACATCGTGGGCGGCGTCGCGTACTTCAACCCCCTCGACGGCACCCTCGGCGCCCCGTACCCGTGGGCCGGCGTCGCGACGGTACTCGCCGCCGGCACGGCAGCGATCCTGTCCGGCGTCGCCCTGACCTACCGCCCGCGCCCCCGCACCGACGAAGGGGCCTGACCCCGGCGAAGGAGCCCCCCGGCCGCGCCCGGCCGGGGGGCTTCTTCCCCGTATCCAGGCAGCCCCCGCACCATGCTGATCAGGGCCGGCCCCGCTCGACGGCACCCCGCCGGTTCCCGCCGGCGCGTCGTCCACCCCGGACCGCAGCCGGTCGGCCGTGCCGTCGCCGGCCGCGGCGGCCGCGCGGGCGAGGATCCGTACGGCGGCCAACGCGGCCACCCGGCCAGGGCCCCGGCCGTCCGGCGGGTCACAGCCGCGTCCCCGGCATCCGGCAGCAGTCCCGGCAGAGCGTCCGAGGCCCCGGGAACCCCGGCCGACGGGACGAGCTCGCGCCCGGCACGGCCGGCCCCGGCCGCCTACCGCGCCAGCAGGTTCACCGCCCCCGTGAACGCCCGCGGCATCCGGGCCGCCAGCGGGACGATCCGCCCCGCCAGCGGGGCCCGGCGGCGGGCCCACAGCAGGGCGGAGGTCAGGGTGCGGTAGGCACGCGACAGGTCGCGCCAGGCCCGCTCGTACTCCTGCGGCCGGCCCGCGCGCACGCAGCGTACGAGTTCCCCCGCCGCCGACACCGCCAGGGTCAGCCCCTCCCCGGTCAGCGCGTCCACGTACCCCGCCGCGTCCCCCACGAACAGCACCCGCCCCGCCACCCGGGTCCGCGCCCGCTGCCGCAGCGGTCCGGCGCCCCGCACCCCCGTGCCCCGGCCGGGCGGTGCCGGCAGCCGGGCCGTCAGCAGGGGGAAGCGGGCCAGCTGCACGTCGAACGGGGCCTGCTCCGAGGTCAGTACCGCCACCCCGATCCGGTCCGCCCCCAGCGGGGTCACGTACGCCTCGGCGCCCCGGGCCCAGTACACCTCGACCAGGTCGCTCCACGGCTCCACCGCGTAGTGGCGGCGCAGCCCGTACCGGGCGGCGGCGGTGCGTCCCGGCGCGGCCGGTACCGCCAGGCCCAGCCCGCGCCGCACCGGCGAGTGCAGTCCGTCCGCCGCCACCAGGTAGCGGGCCGTCAGCCCGGCCGCCCACACCCGCCGTCCGTCCTGGCGGACCTCCCCGGCACGCCGCGCGAGGACCCGTACGCCGAGCGCCGCCGCGCGGTCGGCGAGCGCGGCCTGGAGTTCCGTACGGCTCCACCCGCGCCCGGGGCCGGAGCGGAAGAGCGCCTCCGCGCGCAGCCCCGTCGCCCCGTCCACATAGCCGATCCCGTGGAACGGACGGCCCGTCACCGCCACGCCCAGCTCCTCCAACCGCCGCACCGCGCCCGGCATCAGCCCCTCCCCGCAGGCCTTGTCGATCGGCGTGGGCCGCGGTTCCAGGACCACCACCTCCAGTCCGGCCAGCGCCCCGTGGATCGCGGTCGCCAGCCCGGCCGGGCCGCCGCCCGCCACCAGCAGGTCGATCACCGCACCAGGCCCAGCAGCGGATCGGCCGTCCGGGCGTACGTGAGCGCGGCGTTCTCGCAGCGGATCCGCACCCGCAGCAACAGGGCGTTGAGCAGGGTGAACGCGAGCGCGGTCACCCATGCCGTGTGCACCAGCGGCAACGCCAGCCCCTCCAGTACGACCGCCGCGTAGTTCGGGTGCCGCAGCAGCCGGTACGGCCCCGCCGCCACCAGGGGCAGCCCGGGCACCACGATGACCCGGGTGTTCCAGCGCGGGCCCAGGGACAGGACGCACCACCAGCGCAGCCCCTGCGCCGCCGCCACCACCGCGAGCGCCGGCCAGCCGAGTGCCGGCAGGAAGGGCCGGTGCACGGCCTCCGCCGCGCAGCCCGCGAGCAGGGCGACGTGCAGGGCGACCATGGCCGGGTAGTGGCCGCGGCCGTACTCCCGGCCGCCGCGCGCCAGGCTCCAGCCGGCGTTGCGCCGGGCCGTGGCCAGCTCGGCCAGCCGCTCCGCGGCGACCACCGCGAGGAGGAGGAAGTACCAGGCCAGCGGGGTCGAGGGGGTCAGGGTCTGGAGGGACGGCAACAGCGGCATGGGCACCTCACCAGCGCAGCAGGACGAGTTCGGAGGCGAAACCCGGACCGAAGGCGAGCATCAGCCCCGTCGATCCGGGCGCGGGCGGCCCGGCGGTCTGGACGGCGCCGAGGATGTGCAGGACGGACGCGGAGGAGAGGTTGCCCACGGTCGCCAGCGAACGGCGGCTCGCCGCGAGGGCGGCCCCGGGCAGCCCCAGGGAGCCGGCCAGTACGTCGAGGATCCGGGGGCCGCCCGGGTGGCAGATCCAGACGTCGACGTCGGCGGGCTTGAGGTCGTGCCCGGCCAGGAAGGACTCGACCTCCTCCACCACGTGCAGCCCGACCAGCTCGGGCAGCTCCCGGCCCAGCACCATGCGCAGGCCCCAGTGGCCGATGTCCCAGCCGAGGAGGTGCTCGGTGCCCGGGTAGAGGCGCGCCCGGGCGTCCAGCACCCACGGCCCGCCGGCCCCGGCCCCGGCGTCGGCATCGGCGTCGTGGAGGGGGTGCTCCGCCCCCACGGCGACCAGGGCCCCGCAGCCGTCGCCGAAGAGGGCGCCCGCCACGAGGTTCGCCATCGAGGTGTCGGCGGGCTGGAGGGTGAGCGAGCACAGCTCCGTGGACAGCAGCAGCGCGGCCTGCCCGGGGCGGCCGGCCAGCTGCTCGTGCAGCATCCCCAGCCCCGCGGCGCCCGCCGCGCAGCCCAGCCCGAACAGCGGGACGCGCCGTACGCCGGGCCGCAGCCCCGTGCGGGAGGCGAGGCGGGCCTCCAGGGACGGGGTGGCGAGCCCGGTGACGGTGGTCGACACCACGAGCCCGATCTCCGGCGCCGCCAGGCCGGCCCCGTCGAGGGCCCGGCCGACCGCCTCGGCACCGAGCTCCAGGGCCGTCCGGACGAAGAGGGCGTTGGAGGTGCCGAAGTCACCGCCGGGGCCGTAACGTTCCAGCGGCTGCGCGAGGTGGCGGAACCCGACCCGCGCGGAGGCGTGCACCCGGCGCAGCAGGGCCGCGTCGGCGCCGGGCGGCAGACACCGCACCAGCGCCTCCGTGATCTGGGCCTGCGGATACCGGTGGGGCGGGAACACGCTGCTCACCGACAGGACACGGGTCATTGGCCCAACATAGGGAAGAACGCCGCCAATCGGGCAGAAGCGCGCGAAGGCGGGCATTTCTTACCGCCGTCACGGCGTAGCGTGACGCCGTG
The DNA here is from genome assembly GCF_042893675.1 of Streptomyces sp. NPDC001594. NCBI lineage: Bacteria > Bacillati > Actinomycetota > Actinomycetes > Kitasatosporales > Streptomycetaceae > Streptomyces > Streptomyces sp. NPDC001594. The sequence continues at coordinate 283,428 of NZ_JBIAVB010000005.1, forward strand.
CCCGTCCGCTCTCCCGCCTTCCCCCTACCGACGGTCCCGGTGGCCGGCCTGCTGCGGTCCTGCCACCCCCTCCCGGCCGCCGCCGTCACCGTCTTCGCCGCCGTCCTCGCGGCCGCCGCCGGGCGCGGGGCTGCCGGCACGGCCCTGACGGCGGGCGCCGTCGCGGCCGGGCAGCTCTCGGTGGGCTGGTCCAACGACCGCCTCGACCTGCGGCGCGACCGGGCCGCGGGCCGCCGTGACAAACCGCTGGCCACGGGCGGGGTCCCGGCGGCCGCCGTGACCGCCGCCGCCCTCACGGCGCTGGCCCTGTGCGTACCGCTGTCCCTGGCCGCCGGCCCGGCGGCGGGGGCCGCGCACCTCACCGGGGTGGCGGCCGCCTGGGCGTACAACCTCCGGCTCAAGGGCACGGCCGCTTCCTGGCTCCCGTACGCCCTGGCCTTCGGCCTGCTCCCCGCCTTCGTCACCCTCGGCCTGCCCGGCGCGCCCTGGCCGCCGCCGTGGCTGACCGGGGCCGCCGCGCTGCTCGGCGCGGGCGCGCACTTCGCCAACGTCCTGCCCGACATCGCCGACGACCTCGCCACGGGCGTCCGCGGCCTGCCGCAGCGGCTCGGCCCGCGCGCCTCGGCGGCACTGGCCGCCCTCCTGGTCCTCGGCTCGGCGGCCCTCCTGGTCCTCGGCCCGTCGGGGCACGCCACCCCGTACGGCCTGACCCTCCTGGCCCTGACCGCGGCCCTGCTCCTGGCCACGGCCGGGGCGCCCGGCCGGATCCCGTTCCTCGGCGTCCTGACGGTCGCGGCCGCCGACGTCCTGCTCCTCCTGACCCGCAGCGCCGCCCAGGCCACGCCCTGGTGACACCCCCGCCCGGCCCCGCGCCCCTACGCCGGAGGCCGACGGGTGTGTGTCCAGGTCAGGAGGGCGTCGGCCGGCCAGGTGTTGACCACTCGCTCCGGGGGGACCCCGCACTCCACCGCCCGGGTGCAGCCCAGGATCTGCCAGTCCAGCTGGCCCGGGGCGTGGGCGTCGGTGTCGATCGCGAAGAAGGCGCCCGCGTCGACCGCCAGCCGCAGCAGCCGCCGGGGCGGGTCCAGACGCTCCGGGCGGCTGTTGACCTCCACGGCCGTCCCCGACTCCGCGCAGGCCGCGAACACGGCCTCGGCGTCGAACGTGGACTCCGGCCGCGTCCGGCCCGTCACCAGCCGGCCCGTGCAGTGCCCGAGGACGTCCATCAGCGGATTGCGCACCGCCGCCAGCAGGCGCCGGGTCATCGCCGGCGCCTCCATCCGCAGCTTCGAATGGACGGACCCCACCACCACGTCGAGCCGCTCCAGCAGCTCCGGCTCCTGGTCGAGCGAACCGTCGAGCAGGATGTCGCACTCGATCCCGGTGAGCAGCCGGAACGGCGCCCACCGCTCGTTCAGCTCCGCCACCACCTCCAACTGCTCGCGCAACCGCTCCGGCGACAGGCCCCGGGCGACCTTCAGGCTCGGCGAGTGGTCCGTCAGCACCGCCCACTCGTGCCCGAGCCCGGCCGCGGCCCGGCCCATCGCCTCGATCGGACTCCCGCCGTCGGACCAGTCCGAGTGCAGGTGGCAGTCCCCGCGCAGGGCCGCGCGCAGCGCCACCGCGGCGGGGTCGGGCGGCGGCCCCTCCGGCATCGCCGCGGCCTCGTCCTCCAGCACCCGCAGGTACTGCGGGACCTCCCCGAGCAGCGCCTCGCGCACCACCTGGGCGGTCTTGGGCCCGATGCCCTTGACGGCCTCCAGCGTCCCGGCGGCGGCCCGCCCGGCCGTCTCCGCCTCACCCATCCGGGTCAGCGCCGACGCCGCCGTCCGGAAGGCCCGGACCCGGTACGTGGGGGCCTGCGCACGCTCCAGCAGGAAGGCGATCCGGTCCAGCGCGGCCACCGGGTCCATGGGCACCTCCTCACGCTGCCAGTGTCCCAACGCACCCGGGCGGCGGCGAACGCGCGGCGGCGCACCGGCGTACCGGCGGCCGGGTGCGCGATCATGGACGGCATGTCCGACCGATTCGCCACCCGCGTCCTCGACCTGACCACCGGCCGCGCCGAGACCGTCACCGACCTGACCCGCGCCTGCGAGCGCTTCCTCACCGAGGAGGCGGCCGGCCGCGACGGCCTCCTCAACGTCTTCGTCCCGCACGCCACCGCCGGCATCGCGGTCATCGAGACGGGCGCCGGCAGCGACGACGACCTGCTCGTAGCCCTCCGCGACCTGCTCCCGGCCGACGACCGCTGGCAGCACCGCCACGGCTCCCCGGGCCACGGCCGCGACCACGTCCTGCCCGCCTTCGTACCCCCGCACGCCACCCTGCCGGTCGTCGGCGGCCGGCTCCAGCTCGGCACCTGGCAGTCGGTCTGCCTGGTCGACACGAACAAGGACAACCCCGACCGCCAGGTCCGCCTCACCTTCCTGGGCTGACCCCCGACCACTCCAGCGTTCCCGCCCGCGACAGGGCGTGGGCGTCAGGCCGGCTCGGCGGTTTCCGGAGCCGTGACCCGTTCGGTGAGGGTGAACAGGGCGCCGTCCGGGTCGCGCAGCATGATCGAGCGTTCCCGGTCGTCCGTCGTGACCACCGAGACGGTCCGGCCGCCGAGTTCGAGGGCCGCCTCCACCGCCGGTTCCAGCTCCGGGACGCGGAAGTGGACGTGCCAGCGGGGCCGGGTGTGGGGGGTGTACGCGCCCACCTCCACCGGGCCGCTGTCCAGGCGGGCGACCGGCTCGCCGCCCTGGCGGAGGACGACCTGCTCCTCCTCGTAGGAGACCTCGCAGCAGCCGCTGCGGCCCGTGGCCCACTCCAGCACCTCCCCGTAGAAGAGGGCCGCGTCGAAGGCGTTGCGGGTGCGCAGCTCCAGCCAGGCGGGTGCCGGGCCCAGGCCCACGCGCCAGCCCGCGGTGACCGGGCCCTGCCAGATCCCGAACACGGCGCCGTCGGGATCGGCGACCAGTGCCGCCCGGCCGCCGCCGGGGAAGGAGACGGGGCCCACCGCGACCGTCCCCACCCGCTCGCGGATCCGGGCCGCCGCCACGTCGACGTCGTCGACGGCGAAGTACGGGGTCCAGGCCACCGCCACGGCCAGATCGCCCGCCAGCGCCCCGATCCCCGCGACCGGCACGCCGTCCTGCACGGCCACCGAGAACGCCGAACCGAACCGGGCCGGACGGAAGGTCCACCCCACGACCGCGCCGTAGAAGCGCTGGGAGGCCTCCAGGTCGCGGGCCATCAGGCTCACCCAGCAGGGGGCCCCGAACACGTCCCTCGTAGAAATCTCCACGGACAAGGAGTAGCGCCGGGCCCCCTCCGTGCGGCGCAGGCGCGCCCGCAGGTCATCACCACCAGTAGGCGGGGTACCTCGGGGCGGTGCGGCGGATGCGGGAGCCGGCGTAACCGGTGAGGACCAGCAGGACCGTCGAGCCGAACAGCAGCGGGACGAACCGGGCGGGCGCCGGGGACTGGAGCACGGTCACCACGGCCGTGGCCACGGCGGGCGAGTGCGGGGTGCGGGCCAGGGTCAGCAGGGCCAGGGTGAGCCCGGCGGCGAGGGCCGCCGCCCAGGCGGAGCTTCCGGCCGCGGCGAGCACCGTGTAGCCACAGGCCGCGCCGATCAGGTGGCCGACGATCACCCCGCGCGGCTGGGCCAGGGGCAGGGTGGGCGCGCTGTGCACGAGCGCGGCGCTGGCGGCGAGCGGGGGTATGAGCACCGGCTCGTGTATCGCCGCGCCGATGGCGACGAGGGCCAGCAGGACCGTCGTGGCGGCGCTGACGCTGTGGAAGGCCGCGACCGCGCTGGGCCGGGGCGGGGCACCCGGCGCCGTTGCGGGCGGGACGGGCGGGACGGGAGTGGCGGGCGCGGTGGGCGTACTGGTGGTCGCGGTAGGCATGCGGGAGCAGGATTTCGGTGCGGGGCCGGGGCCGGGGCAGGGAGGTCGGGCGGCCCACCCGTCACGGTGGTCGACCGGAGGGCGGGGCCGCGCGGCCGACGCGTGTGCGGCCGACACGATCCGGACATAACTGTATCGGCCACGCGTACCCCGTCCGGCAGCGGGGGTGGACGCCGGTCCCCCGGGAGGGGGGACGGCGGCGAACCGCGGCGGCATGGGCGACGTGATCGTGTATGACTGCGAAGGCACGCCGAAAGCAGGGAAGGACCGGCCCGCATGACGACCCCACCCCGTCCCGCCGGGGTCCTGACGGACCTCGACGCCGTGATCGCCGAAGCCCCCGAGGACTCGACCGGAGCCCTGTGGCGGCTGACCGGGGCCGGGCGCGCACTCGACTCCAACCTGGTCCGCCTGCTCCCCGGCGCCGCCATCGCCGAGCACACCGAGCCCCTCCTCGACGTGCTGCTCGTCGTCGTGGCCGGCGGCGGCCGGCTCGAGACCCCGGACGGCCCGCACGCGCTGCGGCCCCACGCGGCGTGCTGGCTCCCGCGCGGCACCCGGCGCTCCCTGACGGCCGGGCCCGGGGGCCTGGCGTACCTGACGGTGCACACCCGCCGCCCGGGCCTGGGCATCGCCCCCGCCCCCGCCCCCGATGACGAGGGCGGCGAACCGGCCTGCCTCCTGAACCGGGTCTGTCCCGCCTGCGGCCGCCCCGCCACCGAGGCGGCGGCCGCCTACTGCTCCCGCTGCGGGACGGAACTCCCTGACTAGGGGGGAGGGCGGACCGGTGGCGGGCGGCGGCGGACTGGTGCTGGGCATCGACGGCGGAGGGTCCGGGGTGCGGGCGGCGGTCGCGGTCGCGGCCGGGGGCCCCGTGCTGGCCACGGCTTCGGACGGGGCGGCCAACGTGCGGTCGGTGCCGGAGCCGGTGCTGACCGAGCGCCTGACCCGGGTCGTGGGGCGGGTGCTGCCCCCGGGCCGCCCGGCGGACCTGGTCTCCGTCGTCGCCGGGTTCGCCGGGGCCGGGATCCCGGGCCGGGCGGGCGACGCCGGGCAGCGGGTGGCCGCCCGGGCCCTGCGCACCGCCCTGGCCCGCCACGGCTGCTCGCCCGCGCACGTCCGCGTCGCCGCCGACTCCGAGGCCGCCTTCGCCGCCGCCCCGGGCTGTCCGCCGGACGGCCTGGCGGTGATCGCCGGCACGGGCGCGGCCGCCACCCGGATGCGCGGCCACCGCCTCGCCGCGACCGCGGACGGCTGCGGCTGGCTCACCGGGGACGAGGGGAGCGGCTTCTGGATCGCCCGCGAGGGCGTGCGCCGGGCGCTGCGCGCGCTGGACGGGCGTGGTCCGGGGACCGTGCTGGTGGCCCGGCTGGCCGAGGCCTTCGGGAGGCCCGCCCCCGACCCGCCGTCGCTCCGCTACGCCCTCGTCGACGGGGCGCTCGACGCGGCCGCGCCCGTCCGGCTGGCCCGCCACTGCCCGGTGGTGGTCCGGGCGGCGGCCGACGGGGACGCGGTGGCCGTGGCGATCCTCGACGGGGCCGCGGACCTGCTGGCCGGGAGCACGGCGGCGCTGCGGCCCCGGCCCGGCGAACCCCTGGTGACGGTGGGCGGCCTGCTCGGCCCGAGGGGGCCGTTGCTGGAGCGGTTCACGGACCGGGTGGCCGGCTGGGGCCTGGTGCCGCACCCGGTCGAGGACGGCCTCGCCGGCGCGGTCGCCCTGGCCCGCGCGGCCTGCGCACCCGGGGCGGGCCCGAGCGGCTGACCGTCCCTGGCCGCCTGTCCGCCCGTCTGCCTGTTTGTCCGCCCGTCCGCCCGTCCGCCCGTCGCCCGTCCGTCCGTCCGCCCGTCCGCCCGCCCGTCCGCGCGGACGGACGGACGGCCGCCGGGGCCCGCCGCCCAGTAGGGCGGCGGGCCGTCGGCCGCGCGGGGTCAGAAGCCGCAGTTGGTCACCCACTTGTGGGAGGAGATCCGGTCGTTCCACTCCCACGGGATGTTGCCCGCCGAGCCGTTGGGGGCGCAGGTCGAGGCCCCGCCGTAGTTGATGTCCTCGTACACCCGGACGTCGCCCAGCGCGCCCGAGTAGCCGTTGTTCCACCAGGACGAGGCCCGGTCGTTCATGTTGAAGTTGCCGCCGGCGCCACAGGTGCGCCAGTCGGCGTCGTTGCCGCTCCAGCCGCAGGCCGGACCGCCCCGGTTGGTGTCCGCCCACACCCAGTAGTTGCCGTCGGCCGCCACGCCGGAGGCGTCGGCCGGGGCGGCGGTGGCGGTGCCCAGCGTGCCGGGGAAGACCAGCAGGGGCAGGGCGAGGGCGCAGGCCAGCATCGTCGTACGGAACTCAACCACGGGAACCTCCGGATGATGTCGTTCGGTCGTACTGGGACACGACGCGCTCCGCGGTCGGGAGCGCGGCGTTCTGGAGCCGGCGGCCGAGGGTGATGTCGTCCTGGTGACGCGTTCGGACTTCCTCCCCGTAGGCCCGGTCCAGAGCTTGGGAGACCCGGCCCAGCCCGGAGCTGGTCGCACAGGTCGCTTCGGTGACCGCCAGCGCGGTCTCGGCGGCGTCGGCCCGGTCCGGCGGGAGCCCCTCGGCGAGGGCGGCCGCCGCCTGCCGGGAATCGGCCGGGGAGGCGTAGGGCCGGCCCGCCTCCGCCATGCAGGCCGCCCACCGGCCGACCGCCTCCGCGTACCGGGCGTCGCTGCGCACCCGCTCCTCCTGGGCGGGCCGCAGGTTCATCGTGACGACCTTGACGCGGAACCAGGCGGGCAGGTCCCCGTAGAGGGTCCGCTGCGCCCGGGCGATGCACCCGTTGGTACTGGCCGTCAGGGTCATCCCGGTGGGCGCGGTGGCCGACAGGCCCGTGGGGGAGGCGCCCATCAGCGCGGTCCGGGCGGCCGCGCGCTCGCGGGCCGGGAGCCGGTGGAACCAGAGCTGGTTGGGGTCGGCCGCCCGGGCCTCGGCCTCGGCCCGCTCCGCCCGCCCGCCGTATCCGTGGGCGCGGGCCCAGTCCACGTCGTCCACCCCGTACGGGAAGGAGCGCGCGGCCCCTTCCTCCCGCACGGGTTCGGTCACGGCGTACGTGAACCCCCGCGCCGCCATGCAGCGGCTGATCAGGATCTGCTCGGCCCGGGCCAGGACGCGGGACTGGCCGGCGGTCGGCTCGGCAGCGGAGGCCCGGTCCACCGCGGCGGCCCGCTCGGCCGACGGGGCCCGCCCCCGCTCCGGAGCCCCGCCGTCAGCGCAGCCGGCCAGGGCCAGCGCGGCCGTCAGGGCCACCGCCACCGGGGCCGTTCGTCCTCGCCTCATCCGTCGCGACCCCCTCCGAGGGTGTGGGCGCCGCCCTGCGCGGCCCGCCGTCCGACACAGGTGTAGCCGCCCGGCGTTGTTCGCCGTCGGCGCCCTGGAACTGAACAAACAATTGCTGAACAATCCACCCCGGCAGGTCCAAAACGGTCCCGGGGGAAGGGGCGGCGCATGGCACGCAAGGAACGTCCGCTGGAAGGGGAGGACGGGCCTCTGCTGGAGTTCGCCACCGCCCTGCGCCGGCTGCGCCACGAGGCCGGCTCGCCCCCGTACCGCGACATGGCCGAGCGCGCCCACTACTCCGTCGCCACCCTGTCCGGCGCCGCCGCCGGACGCCGGCTGCCCAGCCTCGACGTGACCCTCGCCTACGTCCGCGCCTGCGGCGGGAACGCGGACGCGTGGGAACGCCGCTGGCACGCGGCGGCCGTGGAACTGGCGGCGGACGGCCCCGGACCGGGGCCCGCCGGTGCCGACGCCGCGGGGGCGACGGCCGCGCAGGGGCTCCCGTACGTCGGCCTCGCGCCCTTCCGGACGGAGGACGCGGCCCTCTTCTTCGGGCGTGAACGCCTCGTGGAGGACCTCTTCACCGCCCTGACCCGGCACCGGGTGGTCGCCCTCGTCGGCGCCTCCGGGGCCGGCAAGTCCTCCCTCCTGCACGCGGGCCTGCTGCCCCGGCTGCACGCCGACACCCCAGCCCGCGAAGTCACCGTCCTCACCCCCGGCCCGCACCCCCTCGACCGCGCCCGCCGCGCCCTCGGCATCGACCGCCCGGAGCCCGGCACGGACCCCGCCGCAGCCCCCGGTACGGCCGAACGGGTGGTGATCGTCGACCAGTTCGAGGAGGTCTTCACCGTCTGCGCCGACCCCGACGAGCGCTCCCGGTTCGTCACCGGACTCGTCGCGGCGGCCCGGCGCCCCGGCTCAGGCTGCCGGGTGGTCCTCGGCGTGCGCGCCGACTTCTACGCCCACTGCACCCGCCACCCCGAACTCGTCGACGTGCTCCGCGAGGCCCAGGTCGTCGTCGGCCCGATGAGCGCCGCCGAACTGCGCCGGGCCGTCGTCGAACCCGCCCGCCGGGCCGGACTCACCGTCGAGGGCGGCCTCCAGGCCACCCTCGTCGCCCACGCGCACGGCCAGGTCGGCGTCCTGCCGCTGCTCTCGCACTCCCTGCTGGAGACCTGGCGCCGGCGCCGGGGCGCGGCCCTCACCCTGGACGGGTTCCATGCCGCCGGCGGCTTCGAGGGGGCCCTCGCCCAATCCGCCGAGGCCCTGTACGACTCCATCTCCGCGCCGCAACAGCGCCTGGCCCGGCAGGTCTTCGTGCACCTCATCGCCCTCGGCGAGGGCACCGAGGACACCAAACGGCCCGTCGACCGGGTGGAACTGGGCCAGGACGCCGACACCCGCACCGTCCTCGCCCGGGCGGCCGCCCTGCGCCTGCTCACCCTCGGCGACGGAGCCGTGGAGCTCACCCACGAGGCCCTCATCCGGGCCTGGCCCCGGCTGCGCGGCTGGCTCACCGACGACCGCGAGCGGCTGCGCCGCCACCGCCAGCTCGCCGACGCCGCCCGTGCCTGGGAGGCCGTGGGCCGTGACCCCGGAGCGCTGCTCCGCGGCGCCCCGCTCGCCCTGGCCCGTGAACTCACCGCCGACGGGGGCCCCGTCCTGACCGCCGCGGAAGCGGAGTTCCTGGCCGCGGGCGCCGCCGCCGAGGCCGCCGCCGGGGACTCGGCCCGCCGCCGCACCCGCCGGCTGCGCCTGCTGGTCGGCGCGCTCGCCTGCCTCGTCGTGGTGGCGGCCGTCGCCACCGGCAGCGCCGTCCGGGCCGAGGACGAGGTCACCCGCCAGCGCAACGAAGCGGTCGCCCAGAACCTCGCCGAGACCTCCGCCGACGTGGCCGCGGCCGAACCGGGCCTCGCGGTACAGCTGGGCCTGACCGCCTACCGGCTCTCGCCGACGGCCCGCACCCGCGACGGCCTGCTGTCCGCGCTGATGACCTCGCTGCCCGCGCACGGCAAGGAGGTCGTCGCCGTCGCCTACCGCCCGGACGGCCGCCAGCTCGCCACCGCCGGCGGGGACCGCACCGCCCGACTGTGGCGGACCCGGGGCAGCGGCCGGCCCGACCCCGTGGCCACCCTCGGCGGCGAGGGCGCCCCGCTGCGCGCCCTCGCCTACCGCCCGGACGGGCACACCCTGGCCACCGCCGCGGCCGACGGGGCGGTCCGGCTCTGGGACGTCACCGACCCCGCCCACCCCGCCGTCACCGCCGGGCTCCCCGCGCGGGAGGCCGACGTGCGCGCCCTCGCCTTCAGCCCCGACGGCCGCACCCTGGCCACCGCCGGAGCGGGCGGCGGCGTCCGCCTGTGGGACGTCACCGACCCCGCCGGCCCCGCCGAGACCGCGACCGTCCGGGGGCACCGGGACACCGTCCGCGCGGTGGCCTTCAGCCCCGACGGGCGCACCCTCGCCACCGGCGGCGAGGACACCACGGTCCGGCTGACCGACGTCGGCGACCGCACCCGGCCCGAGCCGCTGGCCGTCGTCGGCGGCCACGACACCGCCGTGTTCTCCGTGGCCTTCGCCCCCGACGGCCGCACCCTCGCCACCGCCTCGGGCGGCCGCACCCCGGTCCGGCTGTGGGACCTGGCCGAGCCGCGCCGCCCCGCCCCGCTCGCCACCCTGACCGGGCACACCGACGTCGTCGGCGGGGTGGCCTTCGGCCCGGACGGCCGCACCCTGGCCAGCGCGAGCGACGACCGGACGGTCCGGCTGTGGAGCGTGGCCCGCGGCGCCCGCCCGTCCCCGCTCGCCACGCTGACCGGCCACGTCACCGCCGTCGGTTCCGTCGCCTTCAGCCCCGACGGGACCGTTCTGGCCTCGGGCGGCTACGACAGCACCCTGCGGCTGTCCGCGACCGACCTCGACCACGCCCTGGCCGGGGCCTGCGCGCACACCGGCCCGCGGATCACGCGCGCGCAGTGGGCCTCGTACATGCCCCATCTGGACTACTCGCCGCCGTGCAGCGGCCTCGAACGCCCCTGAACCCCTACTGTTCCTCACGTCCCCCCGCGGAAGGCACCCTCCATGGCGAGTTCCCAGGTCCCCGTCATCGATCTCGGCCCGTGGCGCTCCGGCGGCCCCGCCGCCCGTGCCCGGATCGCCGCCCGGGTGGACGAGGCCCTCCAGGCGGCCGGTTTCCTGCTGGTCACCGGCCACGGGGTGGACCCCGCCCTGCCCGCCCGGATCCGGGAGGCCGCGCGGTCCTTCTTCCGGCTGCCGCCCGAGGTGAAGCAGCCGTACGCCGTCAGCGTCGGCGGGCGAGGCTGGCTCGGCCCCGGCGCCGAGGCCAACAGCTACGCCGAGGGGACGGCCTCGCCCCCCGACCTGAAGGAGTCCTGGTCCTTCGCCGCCGACGAGCCCACAGGGATGCCCTCGGTGGACGCCGAATGGTTCCGGCCGAACACCTGGCCCGCCGAGGTACCGGGCCTGCGGGAGCCCGTGACCGCGTACCTGGGGGCCATGCGGGCCCTCTCCGACGAGCTGCTGGAGCTGCTCGCGGCCGCCCTGACCCTGCCCGAGGACCACTTCACCCGCCACACCGGCCACCCCACCTGGGGGTTCAACCTCAACTGGTACCCCGGAGCCGAGACCGTCGGGGAGCCGCTGCCCGGCCAGTTCCGGATCGGGCCGCACACGGACTTCGGCACGGTCACCGTCCTGGACCGCGAGGCGGGCGCGGGCGGCCTCCAGATCCACACCGACGCCGACGGCTGGCAGGACGCCCCGTACGACCCGGCGGCGCTCACCGTCAACATCGGCGACCTGCTGGCCCGCTGGACCGGCGACCGCTGGCGGGCGGGCCGCCACCGGGTCCTGCCGCCGCCCGCGCACGCCCCGGCGGAGGAACTGGTCTCGCTGGTCTACTTCTACGAGTGCGACGCCCACACCCGCGTGGAGTCCCTGCCCGCCCCGGTGGGCCGGGTGGCGCACGAGCCGGTCGACTCCCACGCCTACCTGCGCGCCAAGCTGGACCAGATCACCGTCGGCTGACCCGGACCGCCCGCCGGGCCCCCGATTACCCCTGGTGGGGGCCGGTTCGGCAGGATGGGGGGCATGACCGAGATCCGCACCCCCCGCCTGCTCCTGCGCCGCTGGTCCGACGACGACCTCGTCCCCCTTTCGGAGATCACCTCGGACCCCGACGTGATGCGCTGGATCGGCGACGGCTCCGTCCTCGACCTGGACGGCGCCGCCGAGGCCATCGAGCTCTGGGAGGAGGAGTGGGACGACGAGGGCTTCGGCGTCTTCGCGGTCGAGCTGCTGGCCTCCGGCGAGCTGATCGGCGCCGTCGGCCTGTCCGCCGCCGACGACCTGCCCGAGACCCGCCACCAGGTACAGGTCCTCTGGCGCCTCGGCCGGCCCTTCTGGGGGCACGGCTACGCCTCCGAAGCGGCGCAGGCCGCGCTGGAGTTCGCCCTCCAGGACCGAGGCCTGGACCGGGTGGTCGCCGTCAACCGGGTCGGCAACGAGGAGTCGGCCAACGTGATCCGCAAGCTCGGCATGGCCCAGGACGGCGAGGCCGCCGACCCCGCCACCGGAGCGCCGGTCACCCTGTACAGCATCGACCTGACCGAATACGCGGGCTGAGCCGGGCCGGAGTCAGGGTTCGGTCAGGCAGAAGTCGGGCTTTGGCATGTCATAAGATCGCCTTATGGGGGCATAAACGGGAGGCGGGTACGGGGTTAGGGTGGCCTTAGTTTAGGGTTTCCTTGATCAGTCAGATTGTCGGTCGAAGGGAACCCACCATGCCTCGCCCCCTGCGGGTAGCAATAGTCGGCGCCGGCCCCGCCGGTATCTACGCGGCCGACGCGCTGCTGAAGTCCGAGGCCGCCGCCGACCCCGGTGTGTCCATCGACGTCTTCGAGCGCATGCCCGCCCCCTTCGGCCTGATCCGCTACGGGGTCGCCCCCGACCACCCCCGCATCAAGGGCATCATCACCGCCCTGCACCAGGTCCTCGACAAGCCGCAGGTCCGCCTCTTCGGCAACGTCGACTACCCCGGCGACATCTCCCTCGACGAGCTGCGCTCCTTCTACGACGCCGTGATCTTCTCCACCGGGGCCACGGCCGACCGCGCCCTCTCCATCCCCGGCATCGAGCTCGACGGCTCCTACGGCGCCGCCGACTTCGTCTCCTGGTACGACGGCCACCCGGACGTCCCGCGCACTTGGCCGCTGGAGGCCGAGAAGGTCGCCGTCCTCGGCGTCGGCAACGTCGCGCTCGACGTGGCCCGCATCCTCGCCAAGACCGCCGACGAGCTGCTGCCCACCGAGATCCCGCCGAACGTCTACGACGGCCTCAAGGCCAACAAGGCCCTGGAAGTCCACGTCTTCGGCCGCCGCGGCCCCGCGCAGGCGAAGTTCAGCCCGATGGAGCTGCGCGAGCTCGACCACTCGCCCAACATCGAGGTCATCGTCAACCCCGAGGACATCGACTACGACGAGGGCTCGATCACCACCCGCCGCTCCAACAAGCAGGCGGACATGGTCGCCAAGACCCTGGAGAACTGGGCGATCCGCGACACCGGCGACCGTCCGCACAAGCTGTTCCTGCACTTCTTCGAGTCCCCGGTCGAGATCCTCGGCGAGGACGGCAAGGTCGTCGGCCTGCGCACCGAGCGCACCGAGCTCGACGGCACGGGCAACGTCAAGGGCACCGGCGAGTTCACCGACTGGGACGTCCGGTCCGTCTACCGGGCCGTCGGCTACCTCTCCGACGAACTGCCCAAGCTTCCCTGGGACGTCGAGTCGGGCACCGTCCCGGACGAGGGCGGCCGTGTCATCGAGGCCGGCGGGCACATGGCCTCGACCTACGTCACCGGCTGGATCCGGCGCGGCCCCATCGGCCTGATCGGCCACACCAAGGGCGACGCCAACGAGACCGTGGCCAACCTCCTCGAGGACCACGCCCGGGGTCGGCTCCTCACCCCCGCCGCCCCCGAGCCCGAGGCGGTCGAGGCCTTCCTCGCCGAGCGGCAGGTCCGTTACACGACCTGGGAGGGCTGGTACCGGCTGGACGCCGCGGAGAAGGCGCTGGGCGAGCCGCAGGGCCGCGAGCGCGTGAAGATCGTGGAGCGCGAGGAGATGCTCGGCGCGAGCGGCGCCTGAGACACGGCCCGGGACACCGCCCGGGCCACCGGTGGGCCCGCTTCGGCGGGCCCGCCGGCGCGTGCGGGAGCGGGATCAGTCCCGGATCGAGGTGATCTTCCGGGTCGCCAGGTCGGCCTGGACGTGGAGCGTGGTCGTGGTGTTGCCGCTCCAGGTCAGGGTGACGGCGGCGTTGGTCTTGCCCATCCCGCTGTCGACGGAGGTCACCTTCCACTTCAGCGGCACGTTCTGCGCGCGCAGCACCCCGTTCGCGTGGTTGGCCTCCTCCCACTGCCTCAGCTCCCGCTGGAGGGGCTCGGAGAGGTAGAAGGCGCGCAGTTGGTCCGCGGTCCGGCCGTCGCCGTCGTAGACCGCGTCGATGTAGGAGCCGTAGAAGTCGGCGATCCGGGTGAACGCCCCTTCCGGGCTGCCGGAGACGGACGGCGGCGCGGCGGCCGTGGCCGAGGTGCCGGAGACGAGGCCGAAGGAGAGGGCGGCCGCACCCGCCGTGGCGGCGAGGGCGACGGACGTGGCGCGCTTGGTCGGGAACTGGAGCATCGGTCGGTACCTTTCCCCTGATCACGTGCTGCTGCCGGTACGGTCCCCGGCTGCCCCGGAAGACGGGGAAACAACGCCAACGGGTTCTCCTTGTCCGGGAAATGGCGAGATTTCGCCCGTACGGGCGATCTGTGCACCCGGGTCCGGGCGGCGGCGGAATGCGGTGGGCGGGCCGGAGGTTGCCAGGGACGCGATATCCGACTCCGTACGCACTGGAGAGCTCATGAAGATCGGCATCATCGGCGCCGGCAACATCGGCGGCAACCTCACCCGCCGGCTCACCGCCCTCGGACACGAGGTACGCGTCGCCAACTCCCGCGGCCCCGAGACCCTGGCCGCCCTCGCCGAGGAGACCGGGGCCACCCCGGTCACCGTGGCCGAGGCGGCTCGCGGCGCCGAGATCGTCGTGGTCACCGTCCCCTTCAAGAACGTGCCCGACCTGCCCGCCGGACTCCTCGCGGAGGCCGCGGAGGGCTTCGCCCTCATCGACACCAACAACTACTACCCGCGCGAGCGCGACGGCCGCATCGCCGCCGTCGAGGACGAGGGCCTCACCGAGAGCCGCTGGACCGAACGCCAGCTGGGCCACCCGGTGGTCAAGGCCTTCAACGGCACCTACGCGATCGACATCCTGGAGCGGCCCCGCCCCGCCGGCGACCCGGACCGCATGGCCCTGCCCGTCGCCGGTGACGACGAGGGGGCGAAGAAGGCCGTCCGCGCGCTGATCGACGAGCTCGGCTTCGACACCGTCGACGCGGGCGGCATCGACGACTCCTGGCGCCAGCAGCCCGCCACCCCGGTCTACGGGCTGCGCGGGGGAGTCGAGGAGGTCACCCGCGCCCTGGCCGAGGCCTCGCCCGAGCGCACGCCTGAGTTCCGCGGCTGAGGACTCCCGGGGGCGGCGGCTCGGATCCGGATCCCGCGGTCCGGGCCGCCCGTCCGCGTTCGGCTGCCCGCGGGCGGCGCCACCGGGCAGACTGTGCGGCGTGACGACAATGAGCAAGGGAGCCAACCTGCCGGTCGCGGCAGCCTCCGTCAGAGCCGTGCTCGGCTGGTCCGCCGGGCCGGGCGTACCCGACGTGGACGCGTCCGCGCTGCTGCTGGCCGGCGGCGGACGGGTCCGCTCCGACGGTGACTTCGTCTTCTACAACCAGCCGAGGCACGCCTCCGGCGCCGTACGCCACGCCGGCAAGCGGCCGGGAGCCGACACCGTCGAGGTCGACCTGGCCGCCCTGGAGCCGGACGTGGCGCGGGTGTTGCTCTGCGCCTCCGCCGACGGCGGCACCTTCGGCCACGTCCCCGGGCTCCACCTGCGGCTGCTCGACGCGGTGTCGGGAGCCGAGGTGGCCCACTTCCCGATCGAGGCCGGGCCGGAGACCGCCCTGGTCGGCGGGGAGCTCTACCGGCGGGCCGGAGGATGGAAGTTCCGGGCCGTCGGCCAGGGGTACGCGAGCGGCCTCGCGGGACTGGCGACGGACTACGGCATCACGGTGGACGACACCCCGCCGACGCCGCCCGCGCCGACGCCGGCTCCCGCCCCGGCCCCGGCCCCCCGCCGAGCCCCGGCCGCCGCACCCCCTCCCGCCCCGGCCCCGGCACGGCGTACGGCTCCCGCCCCGGCCCCGGCCCCCGCACGGCATACGGCTCCCGCCCCGGCCGCGACCCCCACCCCAGCCCCCGCGCCGGCATGGGTCGACGCTGCCGCCGCCCCGGCTCCCGGTGCCGCTCCCGCCCCGGTCGAGCCCGTCGTGCGCCTGGTCAAGGGCGAGGAGTGGCTGCCGCCGGAGATGCGCGGGAGGCTGTCCCTGCGCAAGGAGCAGGTGGCCGTCAGCCTCCGCAAGGCCGGCGCGCCCGACGTCACCGCCCGCGTCGTCCTCGTCCTCGACGCCTCCGGGTCGATGAGCACCCTCTACTCCCGAGGCACCGTGGCGGGCGTGGTGGAGCGGATGGCGGCCGTCGCCGCGCAGTTGGACGACGACGGCGAGATGCAGGCCTGGACCTTCGCCACCAACCCCGCCCGGCTGCCCGACCTCGCCATCGGCGACCTCCCGGAGTGGCTGCGGCTGCACGTGCGCGTCGGCCAGATGGGCGTCTTCGGCCGCAGGAAGCCGCCCAAGGGCCTGGTCCCGGGCCAGGTGGACATGCGTCAGGTCGGCTTCCAGAACGAGGAGCAGAAGGTCATCGCCGAGGTGCGCGCCTTCGTCCGCGCCCACCCGGTGCCCGCGCCCACCCTCGTCCTGTTCTTCTCCGACGGCGGGGTCTACCGCAACGCCGAGATCGAACGGGAGCTGCGGGAGGCCGTGGAGGAGCCGGTGTTCTGGCAGTTCGTCGGCCTCGGCCGGGCCGGCTTCGGCGTGCTGGAACGCTTCGACACGATGCCCGGCCGCCGGGTCGACAACGTCGGCTTCTTCGCCGTCGACGACATCGACCGGATCCCGGACGCCGACCTGTACGACCGGCTGCTGTCGGAGTTCCCCTCCTGGATCCGCGCCGCCCGGCAGGCGGGCATCCTGCGCTGAACGCCCGGCTCCCGGCGGGGCGCGGACCGGTCGGACCCCTTGACCCGAAGCTGGTCCAGACCAATCATGAGGCGTCCGCCCGTTCGCTCGCGCCCCACCGGGAGCCTTCGTTGAGACTGCGTCAGCATGCCTTCCGCCGCTTAAGCGCGGCCTGCGCCACCCTCGTCACCGCCGCCGGACTGCTCGCCGCCGTCGGCGCCGGGCCCGCCCAGGCGGCCACCCCCTACGCGGCCACCCCACTGCCCGCGCACGTCTTCGCCCCCTACTTCGAGGCGTACTCCTCCGACAGCCCCGCCGACCTCGCGCAGAAGTCGGGCGCGAAGTACCTGACGATGGCCTTCGTACAGACCGAGGCCAAGGGCTCCTGCACCCCCTACTGGAACGGCTCCACCCAACAGCCCGTCGCCGACTCCGTCTTCGGCGCCGACTTCGCCGCGATCCGGGCCCGCGGCGGCGACGTCATCCCCTCCTTCGGCGGCTACGCGGCCGACAGCGGGGGCACCGAGATCGCCGACAGCTGCACCAGCGTCGACTCGATCGCCGCCGCCTACCAGAAGCTCGTCACCACCTACGACGTCAGCCGCCTCGACATGGACATCGAGGACAAGTCCCTGACGAACAAGGCCGGTGTCGACCGCCGCAACCAGGCGATCAAGAAGCTCCAGGACTGGGCCGCCGCCTCCGGGCGCCCGCTCCAGATCTCCTACACCCTCCCCACCACCACGAGCGGACTCGCGAGCAGCGGACTGGCGGTCCTCAAGAGCGCCAAGGCCGCCGGAGCCAGGGTCGACGTGGTGAACCTGATGACCTTCGACTACTACGACGGCGCCACCCACGACATGGCCGCCGACACCCGCACCGCAGCCACCGGCCTCTACGACCAGCTGGCCGCCCTCTACCCGGACCGGACCCCGGCGCAGCTGTGGGGCATGATCGGCGTCACGGAGATGCCGGGCATCGACGACTACGGCCCCGCCGAGACCTTCACCACCGCCAACGCCACCGCCGTGTACGACTGGGCGGTCTCCAAGGGCATCAACACCCTCTCCTTCTGGGCCCTCCAGCGCGACAACGGCGGCTGCCCCGGCACCGGCGGCTCCGACACCTGCTCCGGCATCGCCCAGGACCCCTGGTACTTCACCCACGCCTTCGCCCCCTTCACCGGCGGCGGCGGGCCGGCCGCCGACGACTTCTCGGTCTCCGTCGCCCCCGGCTCCGCCTCGGTGACCCCGGGCGCGAGCACCACCGCCACCGTCTCCACCCAGGTCACCTCCGGCGCGGCCCAGCCCCTCGCGCTGACGGTCTCCGGCGCGCCCGCCGGGGTCACGGCCACCCTCACCCCCGACGCGGTCACCGCCGGCGCCACCGCCAAGCTCACGGTCGCCGCCTCGGCCACGGCGGCCCCCGGCACCTACCCGCTGACCGTCACCGCCGCCGGGAAGACCAGCCACGGCGCCGCCTTCACCCTCACCGTCTCGGGCCCGGGCGGCGGCAGCGGCGCCCTCGTCAACGGCGGCTTCGAGAGCGGCGCCCTGGCCCCCTGGGCCTGCGAGAACGGCGGCTCGGTCGTGACGGCCCCGGTCCACGCGGGCACGTACGCCGTCCAGGCCAACCCCGACTCCGCCCACACCGGCGAATGCGCCCAGACCCTCACCCTGGCGCCCCACACCGCCTACGCGCTCAGCGGCTGGGTCCAGGGCGGCTACGCCTACCTGGGCGTCCGCGGCGGGGCCAGCGCCAGTACGTGGACCAGCGCGACCGGCTGGACCAAGCTGACGGTGCCCTTCACCACCGGCGCCTCCGGAACCGTGACCGTCTACCTCCACGGCTGGTACGGGCAGGGCCCGGTCCGCGGCGACGACTTCGCCGTGAACCAGGCGGGCTAGTCTCGGCCTGAACCCCGAGGGAAGGAAACCCCGCATGCCCGGCCCCGCCGCCATCCGGATCCTGCGCGCCGCCGACCGTACGGCGGTGCCCTGGAAGAACGGCGGCGGGGTCACCCGTGAGATCGCGGCCGAGCCCGAGGACGCGGGGACGGCGGACTTCGGCTGGCGGGTCAGCCTCGCCGAAGTCGCCGCCGACGGCCCCTTCTCGGAGTTCCCCGGCGTCGACCGCACCCTCACCCTCGCCGAGGGCGCCGGCATGGACCTCACCGTCGCGGGGGAGCCCCGGCGCGTCGACGAGCGGTACGCGCCCTGCGACTTCCCCGGGGACGCGCCGACCGGCTGCCGGCTGCTGGACGGGCCCGTGGTGAACTTCAACGTGATGTACCGGCGCGGCCGCGTCCAGGCGCACACCGCCGTCGTCCGGGGCTCGCTCCCCCTCTCCGCCCCGCCGGGTACCACCCTCCTGGTCGTCGCCCTGGACGGCCCGGCCCGGCTCGACCACCCGCAGGGGCCCGTCGAACTCGGCCCGTACGACGCCGTCTTGCTGACAGGCCCCCCGGCGCCGTGCGGGGTCCGCACCGCAGGCCGGACGGCCGTCGTCGCACTTCGGACGTCCGGCACGGGGGATTGAGCCGGGGCCGGAGGGGTTTCGGACAACCGTCCCCGCACGCTTGGGTCAAGGGCCGGTAAAGCGCCATGCTGGCGCCCATGTCTTCGAACATGCACGCGTCGAACGCGCACACGTCGAACACCGATCCGGTACGCGAGGGGGCCGCGCCCAGCCGGCGCGCCCTGCTGCGGACCGCCGTCGCCGGTACGGCCGCCGCCGGATCCGTCCTCGCCCCCGGCCCCGCCTTCCCCGCCTCCGCCGCCCCGCAGCCGGGCACCGCCGACCGCCCCACCACACCGCAGCAGGCCCTGCGCGAACTGGAAGCCGGCAACCGGCGCTGGCGCACCCTGCGCGAGCAGCACCCGCACGAGTCACCGTCGACCCGGCTGCGGCTCGCCACGGGACAGCACCCCTTCGCCGTCGTCCTCGGCTGCGTGGACTCCCGCGTCCCGCCCGAGCTCGTCTTCGACCAGGGGCTCGGCGACCTGCTGACCGTCCGCTCGGCCGGCGAGGTCCTGGACGAGGCCGTGCTCGGCAGCATCGCCTACGGGGTGCTGGAACTGGCGATCCCCCTGGTCCTGGTCCTCGGCCACCAGTCCTGCGGAGCCGTCGGCGCCGCCGTCCACGCCGACGAGACCGGCGGCCGGCTGCCCGCCCACATCCAGTACCTGGCCGACCAGATACGCCCGTCCATCGACCACGGACAGCAGGGCGACGCCCGCGTCGCCGCCACCATCGACGCCCACGCCCGCCGCACCCGCGACCGGCTCGCCGCCGAACCCGATCTGGCCCGCGCGGTATCCGCCGGCCGGCTCGCCGTCGCCGCCGCCCGCTACGACCTCCGCGACCAGCGGGTCCGCACCCTCTCCTAGAGCCTCGAACCCCAACTCCCCACCGCCCGGCGGCCCCCGGGGCGCCGCGGGCACGGGGCCCCGTGCAGAATCGAGCGGTGACCGCGACCGAACCCGAGACGGACCCCTTCGACGAGCACCGAAGGCTGCTCTTCGCCACCGCCTACCGCATGCTCGGCACCGTCAGCGACGCCGAGGACATCGTCCAGGACGCCTGGCTGACCTGGCACAAGGCCGACCGCTCGGAGGTGCGCCACCCCAAGGCGTACCTCGTGCGCACGGTCACCAACCTCTCCCTGAACCGCCTCACCTCCGCCCGCGCCACCCGGGAGGAGTACGTCGGCCCCTGGCTCCCGGAGCCCCTGCTCACCTCGCCCGACGCGGCCCAGGACCAGGAGCTCGCCGAGAGCGTCTCCATGGCGATGCTCGTCGTCCTGGAGACGCTCTCCCCCCTGGAGCGGGCGGTGTTCGTCCTGCGCGAGGTCTTCGGCTTCTCGCACGCGGAGATCGCCGGCTTCCTCGACCGCGAGGAGCCGGCCGTCCGGCAGGTCTCCTCCCGCGCGCGCAAGCACGTCGCCGCCCGGCGGCAGCGCTTCGACACCGACGCCGCGGAGCGCGAGCGGGTCACGGAGCGCTTCCTGACCGCCTGCGCCGGGGGCGACATCAACGCCGTCCTGGCCATGCTCGCCCCCGACGTCACCGCCTGGTCGGACGGCGGCGGCAAGGTCACCGCCGCCCGCCGCCCGCTGCACGGCCCCGACCACGTGGCCCGCTGGCTGTTCGGCGTCCTCGCCAAGCCCGCCAACGCCGGGGTCACCGTCACCCCCGCCCTGGTCAACGGGGAGCTCGGCATCCTCGCGGAGCTGGACGGAGCACCCACCGCCGTGCTCACCTACGACCTGGACAACGGCCTGCTCCGCAACCTCCGCATCCAGGTCAACCCGGACAAGCTCGCCGGCCTGCGCCGCTGACGGACCGCCCGGCAGGAGGGTCGGAGTCCCGAAAAAACATCCGGCCCTCCTGTCACATCCGCATGCCGCCGCGCGTCAGGGTGGTGTGAACAAGAACAAGATCGCTCTCGTCGCCCCGCTCGCCGCCGCCCTCCTGGCCGCGGCCGCCACCACCGCCACCCCCGCCGCAGCCGCGTACGGCAGCCCCTGGCACAGCGCCTGGGGCGCCTCCCCGCAGGCCCCCACCCACACCGACTGGTTCCCCAACTGGTCCGAGGAGGGCTTCCGCGACCAGTCGGTGCGCCAGGTGATCCGGGCCGGGGCCGAGGGCGGCGAGCTGCGCGTCCGCCTGTCCAACGCCTACGGCAAGACCCCGCTGCGGCTGACCGGCGCGACCGTCGCCAAGAGCGCGGGCGGCGCCGCCGTCCGCCCGGAGACCGTCCGCACGCTGCGCTTCGGGGGCTCCGGCTCGGTGACCCTCGCGCCCGGCGCGGAGCGCTCCAGCGACGCCGTCGCCCTCCCCGTCCAGGCCTTCGAACAGCTCACGGTCACCTTCTGGTTCCAGGGCCCCACCGGCCCCGCCACCTTCCACAACGTCGCCATGGCCACCTCCTTCCGGGCCGCCGGCGACCACCTGCGCGACTCCGCCGCGGACGCCTTCTCGGCCCCGGGCGACCAGAGCTTCTCCTGGTACTACCTGGCCGGCGTCGACGTGAAGAACCCCGCCGCCCCCGGCCCGCGCCGCAACGCGGTCGTCACCTTCGGGGACTCCCTCTCCGACGGCTTCGGCGCGACCCCCGGCGCCGACCGCCGCTACTCCGACGCCCTCGCCGCACGCCTCGCCGCCCAGGGGGCCGCACGGCCGGTCCTCAAGGCGGGCATCGGCGGCAACAAGGTGCTCACCGACTCGCCCTGCTTCGGCGAGAGCGCCCTGAACCGCTTCCGCCGCGACGCCCTCGGCCGCCCCGACACCGGCACGGTGATCGTCCTGGAGGGCACCAACGACATCGTCCAGCCCGACGGGGTCCAGGACCGCTGCACCACGGGACCCCGGGTCACCGCCCAGCAGATCATCGCCGGGTACCGCGAACTGATCCGCGAGGCCCACGCCCGCGGCGTCCGCATCATCGGAGGCACGATCCCGCCCTACGGGGACTCCGGCTACTGGACCGCGCAGGGCGACCAGGTGCGCGCCGAGGTCAACCGGTGGATCCGCACCAGCGGCGCCTACGACGCCGTCGTGGACTTCGACCGCGCGGTGGCCGACCCGGAGCACCCGGAGAAGCTCAAGGCCGAGTTCGCCTTCGCCGACCGCCTCCACCTCAACGACGCCGGCTACCGGGCGATGGCCGGGGCCGTCGACGTCAACTCCCTCTAGCAGCGCCTCTAGCACCAACGGGACAGGCCGGGCACCGCAGCGGGTGGTGCGCGAGCGAGGCTCGAGTTCCCCGCGAGCCGGGCACCAATCGCGCACCACCGCCGCTGGCTACTTTGCGAAGGACCGCCCGCACGTCCAGCACCAAAAAGGGGGAGGCACGTGAACAACGCGCTCACCACCCGCCGCATCGCGGCTTCGTTCGAGGATCTCGTCGGCGACACCCCGCTGCTCCGCCTCCAGCTCGACGGCCTGCCCGCCACCGCCCGGGTCCTCGCCAAGCTGGAGTCCGCCAACCCGCTGTCCAGCATCAAGGACCGGGCCGCCCTCTTCATGCTGCGGGCCGCCGAGGAGTCCGGTGCGCTGGTGCCCGGTGCCACCGTCATCGAGTCGACCTCCGGCAACACCGGCATCGCCCTGGCCGCGCTCTGTGCCTCCCGCGGCTACCGGTGTCTGATCGTCCTGCCCTCCAACGCCTCCAACGAGCGGGTGCTGACCCTGCGCATGCTGGGCGCCGACGTCGAGTTCACCGACCACACCCTCGGCTTCCGGGCCTGCGTCGAGCGCGCCGAGGAGCTGCACGCGCTGATGCCCGGCTCCTGGTACGCGCGCCAGCACGAGAACCCCGACAACGTGCGCGCCCACTACGAGACGACCGGGCCCGAGATCTGGCGCGACTCCGGCGGCCACGTCGACTACCTGGTGTGCGGGATCGGCACCGGCGGCACCATCACCGGCATCGCCCGCTACCTGCGCGAGCGCAACCCCGACCTGAAGGTGGTCGCCGTCGAGCCCTCCGGCTCCGCGCTGCTCTCCGGCGGCGAGCCGGGCCCGCACCGCATCCCCGGCCTCAACGGCGGATTCATCAGCCCCGTCACCGACGTCCACCTCATCGACGAGGTGATCGCGGTCGACGACGCGGACGCCGCCGCCACCACACGCGCCCTCGCCGCCCGCACGGGGCTCCTCGTCGGGATCTCCGCGGGTGCGGCCGCGTACGGCTGCCTCGAACTCGCCCGCCGGCACGACCTGTCGGACGCGGTCGTGGCGACCGTGTTCGCCGACAGCGGCGAGCGCTACCTCAGCTGGTGGCCGCCGGCCGAGCCCGCCGGCCGGCCCTGACCGCCCGGCCGGGCCCCGCCCCCCACCGTCCGCACCCCGACGCCCCGCCCGAGTACGAGCCCGAAATTCCCTGCCGCCGCAGGGGGAGAAGAGAGCGAATGAACCCCGAGCGCACCCTGCTGCTCGTCGGTGGAACCGACGAGACCGTGCAGAAGGCCCACGACCTGGGGCTGAACGTGCTGCTCCTCCAGCACCCGACCAAGGTGAGCGAGCTGCAGAACCGGCTCGCCGCGGCCGTGGAGGTCGTCGACTTCACCGAGTGGTCCCTCGTCGAGCCCCTGGTGCGGGCCTGGCACGAGAGCCCCGGTTTCGCCGCGGCCGTCTCCCTCACCGAGCCGGGACTGGAGAACGCGGGCCGGATCAACGACCTCTACGGGCTCGGGGGCACCGGCTACGAGGTCACCGCCCGGATCCGGGACAAGGCCGCCATGCGCCGCTACGTCGCCGAGCACGACCCGGAGCACGCGGTGGGCGCCCGCTCCCTGAAGACCCGTGAGGACCTGGACGCCTTCGGCGCCTCCTACGGCTTCCCCTTCATCGTCAAGCCCGTCGACGCCACCGCGAGCATCGGCGTCATGCGGGTGCGGGGACCCGAGGACGCCGACCGGGTCTGGGACGAGGTCACCCGGCTGTCGGGCACCCGCACCGACCGGGTCTCCTCCCTCTTCGTCCTCAAGGACTTCCTGATGGAGGAGTTTCTCGACGGCCCCGAGTTCAGCGTCGAGTCCTTCAGCTTCGCCGGCCGCCACGTGATCGTCACCATCACCGAGAAGTTCACCTCGGACGGCCACTTCGCCGAACTGGGCCACGCGGTCCCCGCCCGCCTCTCCGAGGCCGACGACGCGGCGATACGCGAGGGCATACGCGGCTTCCTCGACGTGATGGGCATGCGCGACGGCGTCTGCCACACCGAGGTCCGCCTCACCGCCAAGGGCCCGCGCGTCATCGAGGGCCACAACCGCATCGGCGGCGACTCCATCCCCGAACTGGTGCGCAGCGCCTTCGGCGTCGACCTGGTCACCCTCGCCGTCGGCCACCCCTTCGGCCTGGTCGAGGAGCTGCCCGACCGGCCGCAGGCCCACGGCGGGGCCGCCGTGCGCGCCCTGGTCGGCACCCCGGGCACCACCGTCGAGGCCGTCGCCGGGCTCGACGTGGCCCGCGCCGCCGAGGGCGTCATCTCCGTCACCGTCGGCGCCAAGCCCGGCGACGGCGTGCGCGTGCTCACCGACAACTGGGACCGGCTCGGCCTGATCGCCGTCTCCGCCGAGGACACCACGGCCGCGATCCGCCGCGGCGCCGAGGTGATCCGCGAGCACATCCGCATCACCCTGGCCCGCCCCGACGGCACCACCGTCCTCGCGCAGCCCTCCGAGATCGCGCCCCGCCAGAACCTGCTGATCATCCACCGCAACCCGCTGGAGCCGTTCCCGTACCGCTCCTGGCTGCCGGACCACACCGGCGACATCGTGGTCCTCGCCAACCGCGAGAAGATCGAACTCGCCGGCGAGAAGGTCCCCGACGGCAACCTCGGCTACACCCGCCTGGAGGTCCACGACGACTTCGACTCCCCGGAGTTCGAGGCCCGGGCCCTCGAACTGATGGCGGAGCACCACATCACCGGCGTGACGGCGCTGCACGAGGGGGACATGGACCTCGCCGCCCGGCTGCGCCAGCGCTTCGGCCTGCGCGGCCCCTGGAACGACGACGTCAAGCCCTTCCGCGACAAGGCCCTGATGAAGACCCGCGCCCAGGCCTCGGGCATCGAGGTCGCCGCCTGGGTCCAGCCCCGCACCGCCGACGAGGCCCGGAGCTTCGCCGAGGCCGAGGGCTTCCCGCTGGTCTTCAAGGAGCGCAGCGGCTTCAACGCGATCGGCCTGCGCATCCTGCGCGACGAGGCCTCCCTCGAGGAGACCCTGACCGAGGCGTACGCGGCCGGCGAGCGCGACGACGTCCTGCTGGAGGGCTTCGTCCCGGGCCGCATGTGCCACGTCGACGGCGTGGTGCGCGACGGCCGCGTCGCGATGGCCTGGCCCTCGCAGTACCAGTACGACCTGTCCTCCTTCGCCTCCGACCCGGGCCCGCGCATCGACCTCACCCTCGACGAGGACGACCCGGTCACCCCGCGCCTGCTCGACCTCGCCGAGCGGGTCCTGGCCGCCCTGGCCCCCGAGGGCTCCCGGCTGCGCGACCACGCCTTCCACATGGAGGTCTTCCTCACCCCCGACGACCGCCTGGTGCTGTGCGAGATCGCCTGCCGCCCCGGCGGCGCCAAGATCCGCGAGGTCTTCCACAGCCTCTTCGGGGTGCACCTGGGCGAGTACGCCGTCCGCGCCGACGCCGGGCACCCGCTCCACGAGGCCGTCCGCACGGGCGAGGACCCGGCCGGGCTGCCGCGGCCGCGCCACATGGCCGGCCAGCTGCTGATGATGAAGCGGCCCGGACTGGTGCGCGAGCTCCCGGCCGTCCCCGACGAGCCCTGGCTCGACGGGTTCTGGCTCTACGCCGAGGAGGGGCAGGTCATCGCACCGGCGTCCGGCTCCTCCGACTTCCTGGCCGCCGCCGTGGGCACCGCACCGAACCGCGCGGAGTGCGAGCGCCGGCTGCGCGAGCTCGGTGAGTGGGTGCGCGAACACAGCGTGATCGGGGAGGCGTCATGACGGGGGCCCGCCTGTCGGCGAAGACGCGGTACATGCTGGGCATGGTGGTCGACGCCACCGGCGCCGGCATGTACCTGCCGCTGTCACTGCTGTACTTCCACCACGTGACGAAGCTGCCCCTGACCCAGGTGGGCACCCTGATGACGGCCGCCGCCGTGATCGGCCTGATCAGCAACCCGGCGGCGGGCGTCCTGATCGACCGGTTCGGCGCCAAGGCCGTCGTCACCGGCGGGTACCTGCTGCGCGCCGCGGGCTTCTGCACGTACCCGCTGGTGGACAACGGCACCACGATGTTCTGCGTGATCCTGCTGGTGGCGCTGGGCGACACCTCGTTCCCGCCGGCCATCCAGTCGTTCATCGCCGAGTTCGTCAAGGGCAACGAGCGGGACAAGCTGCTCGCCGCGCAGCGCAGCCTGCGCAACGCCGGGCTGGGCGTGGGCGGTCTGATCGCGGGCGGGGTGCTGGCCCTGGGCAGCGACGCGTTCTACTACGTGATCGTGTTCTGCACCGCGGCCGGGTACGTGCTGGCCGCCGTCTGCTTCGGGTCCATCCCGATCCCGCGGACGGCGCCCGGCGCGGGGGCTCCCCGGGTCTCCCGCAAGGGCGGCTACCGCCTGGTGGCGCGCAACCGGCCCTTCCTGGCCCTGACCCTGCTCAACGTGCCGACCGCCTTCGGCTACACGGTGCTCGCCGTCGGCATCCCGGCGTACGTCACCCAGGACCTCGGCGCGTCCACCTCGCTGGTCGGCGTCCTGTACGCGGTCAACACGGTCGGCATCGCGCTGCTGCAGATCCCCGTCACCCGGGCGCTCGTCGCCTTCCGCCGCTCCCGTGCGGTGGCCCTGGGCGCGGCCGTGTTCGCGGCCTCGTTCGTGGTCTTCGCCGCCCTCGCCGCGGTGGGCGACAACTCCGTCATCCTGGTCGGCATCTTCGCCGCGACGGTCCTGTTCACGGCGGGCGAGCTGCTGCACGGCGCCACGGCCTCGGCGCTGTGCGCGCAGGCCGCGCCCGAGGAGACGCGGGGCCGCCACCTGGCCGTCTACCAGCTCTCCTGGGCGGTGCCCAGCGCGCTGGCGCCGGCCGTCCTGACGGCGCTGCTCACCCTGTCGCCGACGGCGATGTGGCTGGTCCTCGCGGTGGGCGCGACGGTCTCGGCTTTGGGCGTGCTGCGCCTGGAGCCCAGGCTGCCGCGGGAGGCGGTGTACCCGGCCCCGAAGCCCGTGCAGAACGCCCCGGCCGACCCGGTGCGGGCGCAGCCGGCCTGACGCGGCCGCTCGCCGGAGCCCCCTGCCGTACCGCTTTCCCGCGGTCCCGGCAGGGGGCTCCGGCGTTCCCGGCCGCGGGACCCGTCAGGAGGGGAGGCCGGTGGGCACGGGGTTCTCCGTGGGCAGGCCGGTCCCGGAGGGCGTCGCGCTGCCGCCGGGGGAGGTGCTCGCGGAGGGCGTCAGGGTGCCGGCGGGCGTCCCGGAGGGCTCGGGCGTGGTGCTGGCGGTGGCGGCCGGCAGGGCGCCGGTCAGGATCTCCACCCTGCCGGTGTCGAGGGAGTAGTAGCCGCCGGCCACCGCCAGGGTGCCCTTGCGGACCAGCGGGGCCAGGTCGGCGTTGGTGCGCAGTGCGTCGGCGGTCAGCCGGACCTGGGCGCGGACCATCCGGTCCACCGGGTCCGGGCCGCCCTCCTTGACCGCCTGCTCGTACGCCGGCCGCAGGGCCTTCGCGAGCGCCTCCAGGTTCCCCGGCAGGGGCTTCCCGTCGCGCGCGGCCTTGTACGCGGCGTCGATCGCCCCGCACCGCTGGTGGCCGAGCACCAGGACCAGCGGGGTGGCGGAGGTCATCGGCCCGTACTCCACGGAGCCGGTGACCACCGGGTCCACCGCCTGCCCGCCCGTGCGCAGGACGTAGATGTCACCGAGCCCGGTGTCGAACAGCAGCTCCGGGGCCACCCGCGAGTCGATGCAGGACAGGACCACCGCGAACGGGGTCTGGCTCTGGGCGACCAGCTGACGGCGCGTGGGGTCCCGGTCGGGGTGCTGGAGGCTGCCGTCCACCCACCGCCTGTTGCCCTCCATCAGCCGCGCGTAGGCGGCGGCCGGTGTGCTCGTCGCGGGGTTGGGCGCGGCGGGCTCGGGACGGCCCCCGACCCCGCCGGCCGGGCTGGTGGCCGTCGCCGTGCAGGCCGAGAGCGTGCCCACGGCGAACGCCGCCAGGCCGCCGGCCAGCAGGGCCGTGCGGCGCGGCACTCCTGCGCTGTCCATCGCTTTCCCTCCGGGGTCGCCGAACGGCTCCCGTACGGGGGCCCAGGTGACCATCGGACGGGGTGCGGGCGCGCGGCGGGCGCAGGCGCGAGGGGGAGCGGCCGGGTTTCGCACCGTCGGCCCACACGGCGCGGGGCCGCTCAGGAGGGCAGCGGGCGCGCCGTCACGGAGTGGGACGGGGCCTGGTGGCCGCCCGTGGCCAGCATGCGCACCTCGCCCCGGTCGCTGATCTCGGCGCGCACGATCCCGGTGGCGTCCGCGTAGACCGGATGCCCGCCGGGACCGGTCGCCTGGGTGCGGTCCACGACCACGGTGTCCTCGCCCGTCCCGGCGCCGCCGGGGAACCTCAGCTCGTAGCGTCCCGTGCTCATGTCTCCATCGTGGGCCGCTCCCGCCCGCCCCGCTATGCGGGAGCGGCGCAGATCACGTCGTACGGGCGTCCGATGGAGAGGGTCAGCTCCATGGGCTCCGTCGTGCCCGCCGGGCACTGCTCCTTCTCCTTGACCAGGTCGAGCACCTTGAAGGCGTCGTGCCCGGCGGTCGCGCAGGCCACCTCCTGGGCGGAGGAGGAGACGCAGTCGCCCTTCACCAGCTGCCCGCCGCCGGCCCCCGCGTCCCCGGGGTGGTCGCCGGAGAGGTTGCGGCCGCACACCGTGTGGGTGGGGATGCCGCCGCCCTTGGAACCGTCCTTGGAGGAGCCGTACGACACGGACACCCGGATCATCAGGTCCGTCCCGGCCGGGCACTGGATCGACCCGGGCAGGATCCCGGCCGAGGTCACCTCCAGCGCCTTGAAGGTGGCGCCCGACTCGTCGCAGCCCATCGCCCGGTAGCCGTCCGGCGTCTGCTTGGGGTCGGGGCCGCCGCAGTCGCCGACCTTCCAGGACCCGCCGCCGCCCTTCGAGGACGAGGAGGACCCGGACCCGCCGTCCTTGCCGCTGCACGCCGCGGTGAGCGCGAGGCTCAGTCCGAGCGCCGCCACGAGGCCGGCCCGCCGGGCGGCGGTGCGTCGGGTACTGCCGTGCTGGAACATCGTTCTCCCTATCGTTTCGGTGCTCCGGCGGCAGCACCCCCGTGGCCGCCGCCGGCCCGTACTGGGCATGTCGGACCAGATGACTCCGTACGTGGCGGAGACGGGGCCTCCGGATGGTGCGGGTCGGATAGCGTGACGGTCCAACAGGGTGTGATGAGATAGTGGCGCTATCCAAGGGAAGGCGCAAGGGATGCGGCTGTCGGAGTTGAGCGAACGCAGTGGCCTCTCCACCGCGACCATCAAGTACTACCTGCGGGAAGGCCTGTTGACACCCGGCCGCCGGATCAGCGCCACCACCGCCGACTACGAAGAGGCCCACCTGCGCCGACTGCGCCTCGTCCGCACCCTGCTCCAGGTCGGCGGACTCTCGGTGGCGGCGGCGCGGGAGGTGCTGAAGCACGTGGACGACGACTCCCTGGGCCGGACGATGCGGCTGGGCGCCGCCCTGTGGGCGCTGCCCCACCCGCCGGCACCGGACGCCGCGCAGGACGAGGCCCTGGCCACCGCGCGCCGGGAGGTCGACCGGCTGCTGGAGGAGGTGGGCTGGGAGAGCGCCCGCGAGCTCGCCCCGCTCAACCCGGACCACACGTCGCTGGTCGAGGCGGTCGCCTCGCTGATCCGGCTGGGCTACCCGTGGGACGCGGACATGATGGCCCCCTACGCCCGGATGATGCATCAGGTCGCGGTCCACGACCTGGACTTCGTGGAGACCTACCCCTCGGAGGCGGAGCGGGTCGAGGCGGCCGTGGCCGCCACCATCCTCATCGAACCGATCGTGCGGGCCATGCACCGCATCGCCCAGCAGGAGGAAACAGTCCGCCGCTACGGGATCAACTGACGGGCGCACCGGGCCCGCACGGCGCGGGCCCGGCGGCGGCTACTCGAAGCGGCTGGTGTCGCCCGCGCCCCGGCGGATGATCTCGGCCTCGCCGGAGGAGAAGTCGATGACGGTCGTCGGCCGGGTCCCGCAGTCCCCGGAGTCCACGACGGCGTCCACCACGTGGTCGAGCCGCTCCTTGATCTCCCAGCCCTGGGTCATCGGCTCCTCCTCGCCGGGCAGCAGCAGGGTGCTGGAGAGCAGCGGCTCACCCAGCTCCTCCAGCAGGGCCTGGGCCACCAGGTGGTCGGGGATCCGCACGCCGACCGTCTTCTTCTTCGGGTGCTGCAGCTGGCGCGGCACCTCCGACGTGGCCTTCAGGATGAACGTGTAGGCGCCCGGGGTCGACGCCTTGATCGCGCGGAACACGTCGTTGTCCACGTGCACGAACTGCCCCAGCTGCGCGAAGTTCTGGCACACGAGCGTGAAGTGGTGCTTGTCGTCGAGCTCGCGGATCTGCCGGATCCGTGCCAGGCCCTCCCGGTTGCCCAGCTGGCACCCCAGCGCGAAGCAGGAGTCCGTGGGATATGCGATGAGCGCGCCGGAGCGGATGCTGTCGGCCACGCCGCTGATGGTGCGCCGCTGAGGGTTCTCGGGGTGCACGTCGAAGTACTTCGCCATCCGCCGAGCCTACGGGACGGGGACGGAGCCGTTCCGCTCCACCCGCCCCTGCTCCGTCCGGGTTCACTTGCGGTGCCCGTTCGGCCGCAGGACCGAGCGTACGATCATCGGTCCGTCTTCCTGTCGCTTTGATGCTCCCATCCGGCACGCACGACGACTGGGAGGGCCGCGTGGCTATGTCGCGCAAGAAGGCGTGGACCACGGCGGCCGCGGTGACGGGAGCCCTGCTCGCCGTCGCCGCCGCACCCGGCCGCACCCCCGGCACCGAAGCCCCGGGGGAGCCCGGAGCGCCCGCCGCGCCGGACGCGGCGGTCACCCTGGTCGTCGGACGGGCCCTGGACGCGCGGGCCCTGGACCGGGGCCCCGCCCCCGCCGCCCGCTGGTGCGCCGCCCCCGCCTTCGCGAGCGGCCCGTGCGGCACCTGGCACGAGCAGCGGGTACGGGCCACCGCCCAGGGCGCCGCCGACCTCCTGTGGAACCCGGCCCTCGGCAGCACCGGCACGCTCCCCACCGACGCCGGCGGCCCGTTGGAGATCTCCCTCGCCCACGCCGAGGCCGGCCGCCTCACCGACGTGACCGTGCACGACGGACACGGCCGCCTGCTCGCCGGGGAGGTCGCCCCCGCCGGCGGCCGCTGGCACAACACCGAACCCCTGCGCGCGGGGGAGGCCTACACCCTCCGGGTCGGCGCCCAGGACGGCGAAGGCCGCCCCGTCGGGGTGACCCTCGCCTTCCGCACCGCCCTCCCCACCGGTGAAGGGGGCCGCCTCACCGCCGAGTTCGGCCCCCGCCCCGGCACGTACGGGGCCGGGGAGATCGTCACCGCCGAACTGAGCCACCCCGTGCCCGCCGACGCCCCCGAACTGCGCGCCCGCGTGGAACAGGCCCTCCAGGTCACCTCCGAACCCCACGTCGAGGGCGCCTGGCACTGGGTCGACGACGCCACCCTGCACTTCCGGCCCCGCACCTACTGGCCCGCCCACACCGTCGTCCGCGTCCGCAGCGGCCTCGACGGAGTCGCACTCGGCGACCTCGGGTACGGAGGTCCCTCCGAGCCCCTGGAGTTCACCGTCGCCGACCGGATCGAGGCCGTCACCGACTCCGCCGCCCACGAGATGACCGTCCGCCGCAACGGCCGGACCATCCGCACCATCCCGGTCACCACCGGCAAGGCCGGCTTCCTCACCCGCAGCGGCATCAAGGTCGTCCTCGGCAAGGAGGCCAAGGTCCGCATGCGCGGCGACACCGTGGGCATCCAGAAGGGCACCAAGGAGTTCTACGACCTGCCCGTCCTCTACGCCACCCGGGTCACCTGGAGCGGCGAGTACGTGCACGCCGCGCCCTGGTCGGTCGAGGCGCAGGGGGCGGAGAACGTCAGCCACGGCTGCACCGGCATGTCCACCGAGGACGCCGCCTGGTTCTACGAGACCGTCCGCGAGGGGGACATCGTCGAGGTGGTCAACAGCGGCGGCGACCGGATGTCCCCCTTCGACAACGGCTTCGGCGACTGGAACGTGGACTGGCGGACCTGGCTGGCCGGCAGCGCCCTCACCCCCGCCTCCGCCCACCCCGCCCCGCGCACGGACGCCGCCGCCTCCCGGCTCGACCCGACGACGTGACCCCCCTCGGGCCGCTCCCCGCCGCGCCGCCGGCCCCGCCGGCGCGCCGGGTGCTGCTCGCGGGGGCGGCCGGGAACTTCGTCGAGTGGTACGAGTTCGGGGTCTACGGCTGCTTCGCCACCGTCCTCGCCGACCGGTTCTTCACCCCCGCCCCGGGCGCCGGGTCGACGGGCGCCGGCCCGCTGCTCGCCGTGTACGCCTCCTTCGCGGTGGCCTTCTTCCTGCGCCCCGCCGGAGCCCTGCTCTTCGGCCGCCTCGGCGACCGGATCGGCCGCCGCCCCGCCCTGATGCTGTCCGTGGGCCTGATGACCCTGGCCACCACCCTGATCGGCCTGCTCCCCACCCGGGACGCGGCCGGCGCCGCCGCGCCCTGGCTGCTGACCCTGCTGCGCGCCCTGCAAGGGCTCAGCGCGGGAGGGGAGTTCGGCGGCGCGGTGGCCCTGATGACCGAACAGGCACCGCCCGGCCGACGCGGCCGCCACGGCGCCTGGCAGTCCTTCACCGTCGCCCTCGGCCTCCTCGCCGGCGCCGCCACCGCCGCCCTCCTGGCCTCCGCCCTGTCCCCCCAGGCCCTCGCCGCCTGGGGCTGGCGCGTCCCCTTCCTCTTCTCCCTCCCCCTGGGCCTGACGGCCCTGAACCTCCGCAGGAACCTCCCGGACCTCCCCGGCACCGCCGCCCGCGCCACGGAGCCCGGCCCCGCCGAGGTGCTCGGCGGGGCCGCCGCCGCCCGGGCCGTGCTGCTCGGCATCGGGCGGATCATGGGCTGGTCCGCCGCCGGGTACACCTTCCTCGTGGTGCTGCCCTCCTACCTCCAGGCCACCCTCGGCGCCTCCCTCCGCGAGGCCCTCACGGCCACCGCCCTCGCCAACCTCGGCTTCGCCGCCTCGATCCTGCCCGCCGGGATCCTCAGCGACCGCGTCGGCCGGCGCCCCGTCATGCTCGCCGGAGCCCTCGCCGTCACCCTCCTCGCCCTGCCCCTCCTGCACCTCCTCCAGGACCCGGCCGCCCCGGCCCCCGCCCGGGCCGCCGCCGTCTGCGGCGCCGGCGCCGCCGTCGGGCTGCTCGCCGGGCCGGGACCCGCGATGCTCGCGGAGATGTTCCCCGGCCACGTCCGCTGCACCGGCCTCGGCGTCGCCTACGCCCTCGCCAACGCCGTGTTCTCCGGCTGCGCCGGCCTCGTCATCACCGCCCTGACCGCCGGAACGGGCGACAGCGACGTCCCGGCCTACTACGCCGCCGGCGCCTGCGCCCTCAGCGCCCTCGCCCTGGCCGGGCTGCGCGGCGACGACCACCGCCGGGCCCTGCGGTGAGGGTCGTCGGCCTGATGTCGGGCACCTCGTACGACGCCGTCGACGCGGCCGCGGCCGCCCTCACCCTCCAGGACGGCGGCGAAACCCTGCACCTGGTCCCGCTCGGCATGGTCAGCGCCCCCTACGAGGACCCCCTGCGCGCCGGGCTCGCGGCCGCCCTGCCGCCCGCGCCCACCACCCTCGCCGACGTCTGCCGCCTCGACACCCTCATCGGACGGGCCTTCGCCGGCCTGGCCGCCCGCGCCGACCGCGAACTGTGCGGGGGCCGCGCCGAACTGATCGCCTCCCACGGCCAGACCGTCTACCACTGGCGCGGCGGCGACCGCGTGCACGGCACCCTCCAGCTGGGCCGCCCCGCCTGGATCGCCGAGGCCACCGGACTCCCCGTGGTCGCCGACTTCCGCCCCGGGGACGTCGCGGCCGGCGGCCAGGGCGCGCCCCTGGTCGCCCTGATCGACCTGATGCTGCTCCGCGGCCGCCCCGGCACCCCCGCCGCCCTGAACCTCGGCGGGATCGCCAACGTCACCGCCCTGCCCCCGGCCGGGCCGCCGACCGCCTTCGACACCGGGCCCGGCAACGCCCTCCTCGACGCCGCCGTCACCGAACTCACCGCCGGGCGACTCCGGTACGACCAGGACGGCGCGCTCGCCGCCGCCGGCCGGGTCCACCCGCCCCTCCTGCGGCGCCTGCTGGCCGAGCCCTACTACCGGCTGCCCGCCCCCAAGACCACCGGCAAGGAACTCTTCCACCCCGGCCACCTGCGCGCCGCCCTCGACGGCCTCGGCCCCCTCACCCCGCCGGACCTCCTCGCCACCCTCACCCGGCTCACCGCCCGCACCGTCGCCGACGCCCTGCGCCCGCTGCGCGTCACCGAGGTCATCGCCTCCGGCGGCGGCACCCGCAACCCGGTCCTCATGCGGATGCTCCGCGAGGAACTCCCCCCGCACACCGCCCTGCTGGGCTCCGACGCGCTGGGCCTGCCCGCCGCCGCCAAGGAGGCCTACGCCTTCGCCGTGCTCGGCTTCCTCACCCTCCACGGGCTGCCGGGCAACGCCCCCGAGTGCACCGGGGCCGAAGGTCCCCGGGTCCTGGGCTCCCTCACCCCTGGCCGCCGGCCCCTGCGCCTGCCGCCCACCCCGCCCCGCCCCCCGATCCGGCTCACGGTCGGCCCACCGCGCCGCCGAGAGTGACCGGGACGATCGTCCCGGCCCCGTGCC
The DNA here is from genome assembly GCF_042893675.1 of Streptomyces sp. NPDC001594. Taxonomy (NCBI): domain Bacteria; kingdom Bacillati; phylum Actinomycetota; class Actinomycetes; order Kitasatosporales; family Streptomycetaceae; genus Streptomyces; species Streptomyces sp. NPDC001594. The sequence goes on from NZ_JBIAVB010000005.1 coordinate 318,231, forward strand.
CGGGCCGCCGGTCAGACCGTCTTGACCATCCCGCCGTCCACGACGTAGTCCGCGCCCGTGACGTTGCCGGCGACGCCGGACAGCAGGAAGACGATCACCGACGCGACCTCCCGCGCCTCGGTCAGCCGGCCGGTGGTGAGGCCGAAGTCCGCCGGGAGGCGCTCCAGGAGGACGGAGTGCTCGACCCCGGCGGCCTCGGCCACGAGCCCGCCGAACTCCGCCGGGTCCTCCCAGACGGCCGTTCGGGTCGGTCCGGGGGAGACGGTGTTCACCCGCACCCCCACCGGCCCGAACTCCTCGGCGAGCGACTTCGTCACCGCGCCCAGCGCCGCCTTGGCCGCGCTGTAGGCCACCGGCCCGGTCGCGGGCAGGCGGGAGCAGACCGAGGAGACGTTGACGACGGCGCCGCGGCGCTCGGCCAGTCCGGGCAGGACGGCGCGGGTCAGGCGCACCGCGCTCATCAGGTTGAGGTCCAGGTACCGCGCCCACTGGCCGTCGTCGCTGTCCAGGAACCCGGTGAGCCCGCCCTCCGGGTCGCCCCCGCCCACGTTGTTCACGAGCAGGTCGACCGCGCCGAGTTCGGCGTGCGCGGCGTCCGCGAGGGCGGCCACCCCGGCGGCGGTGGCCAGGTCGGCGGCGACCCCGCGGGCGCCGGAGGCGGCGAGCTCCGGCGTGACCGTGCGGGCGGCGCCGACGACGCGTACGCCCTCCTCCACCAGCAGCCGTACCGTGGCGAGGCCTATGCCCCGGCTCGCGCCGGTGACGATCGCGGTCTTGTCGTGCAGTCCGAGCTTCATGGTTCCCCAGTTCTTGAGCTACAGGTACAAAACATGGGCATGGGGAGCCCGCCCCGTGCGGGGCGGGTCCGTGAGGGCGTCAGAGCGAGTCGACGGTGGCCTCGACCGCCAGGGAGAGGCGCTCGGGGCCTTCGGCGACGCGTGCCAGCAGGCGCAGCCCGACGGCCGTGCTCAGCAGCATGCTGCCGACCGCGCGGGCGTCCCGCTCCGGTGAGATCTCCCCGGAGCGCCGGCCCTCCTCGACCAGCGCCCGCAGGGCTTCCTCCGTCCGGTCGAACATCCGCCGTACCAGGTCGGCGGCCACGTCGTCGGCCCCGGCCAGTTCGGCGGCGGTGTTCACCGCCATGCAGCCGCGCCGGTCCGGATCGGTGAGGTCCATCTCCACGAGCATCCGCAGGGCGGCCCTCAGCCGGTCCTTCACGGGGCCGTCCCCGCCCAGCAGTTCGATCACGGCCAGCGCCTGGCTGTCGCGGTAGCGCCGCAGGGCCAGTTCGAACAGGGCGTGCTTGCTGCCGAAGGCGTGGTACAGGCTGCCCTTGCCGATGCCGAGCGCGTCGACCAGGTCCTGCGGGGTGGTGGCGGCGTAACCCTGCCGCCAGAACACCTGCATGGCCTGCTCGACGGCGGCTTCAGGATCGAACTGCTTCGGCCTTCCCATGATCGTGATTCAACATCATTCTGTACCCTCGGGTCAACTACGGGCCCTCGGGGGCGTCTCCGCCCCCCTGCCCTCCTGCGCGCCGAGGGTCAGCAGCACCAGGGCGTCCGTCCACCCCAGCGGAACGACGGCCTTCGGCTGCCCCGTCGCGTCCACCGTCTCCGGCAGCTCACCCAGCAGGTTCCGCCGTTCCAGCACCCAGTCGAGCACCGCGCCGCCCTTGGCGCGTTCGCCCGAGGAGGCCCAGGCCAGCGCGAAGAACGAGGTGCTCGCCGTCCAGGTGACGTCCCCCCACCGGGTGTCGGGGTCGCTGCCCGGCACCAGCCCGCCGTTGGGCCGCCGCAGCTCCCGGTAGGTGTCGTCGAGCGCCCGGGGCAGGTCCGCGGGCGCCGTGTTGAACGGGGGCGCCATGAACGCCGCCGCGCTGTCGCGCCCGTGCAGCCCGTCCGCGGTGCGCCCGTAGCCGAGCGGGGCGAACCGCTTCGCGATGGCCGCCTCCAGCCGGCCGGCGGCCTGCGCCCAGCGCCCGGCGTCCGCGTCCCGGCCCAGTTCCCGGGCGAGGTCGGAGGCGGCGTTCAGCCCGGCCAGCAGCGGGGCCGCGGTACCGATGTTCGCCGTCGTGGTGGGCAGCTCCCAGTAGTCGGGGGAGGCGGGCGGCAGTCCCTGCGCGTCCAGTGAACCGGCGGCGAAGTCGGCCGCCTTCGCCAGCGCCGGGTACAGGGCCCGCAGCCGCTCCGCCCGGCCCGCCTCCGGCGCCGTCCGGTACCACTGCCAGGCGGCCCAGGGGACCCAGCCGTCGGCGTCCAGCTGCCACTGCCGGGCGTCGGGCGGCCCCGACCCGTCGAGGCGCGTGCGGGCCTCCCAGGTGCCGTCCGGCCGCTGGGTCCCGGCGTTGTAGCGCAGGATCCGGTACGCCTCCTCGTCATGGCCCGTGCGCGCGAACGCGGCCGCGGCGAAGGCGGAGTCCCGAGGCCAGGAGAAGTCCCAGAACGGGTACCAGGCCGCGGCGAAGGCCCCGTTGGGCCGCAGCAGTGCCCGCATCGACAGCAGCGCCCGCTCGGCGGCCTCCCGCCGGGGCCCCGAACCGCCGGGGACCGTGCCCGAGGCCAGCCAGCGCCGGGACCCGGCGATCTGCGCGAGGGCCCCCGGGTCGTCCGCGCCGACCACCCGGGACTTCGACGCGCCCGCCGGCAGGTACCGCCACCGCCCGGACGGCAGCTCCAGCACGTTGCTGCCCGGCACGTAACGGGCGCCGACGGCGAAGGCCGGCTCGACCGCCTCCACCGCCCCGCCCCCGTCGGCGAGCAGTCCCGCCGTGCGCGCCGGCTTCAGGGAGGCGGGGACGTAACAGGCCTCCACCTCCCCGCACCGCTCCGGCCCCGACGGGTTCACGTAGAACGCGAACCGCCCCCCGCCCTCCCGCCAGCCGCCCCCGTCGTACAGGGAACCGGCCGGGGCCCCCGCCGTGTCCCCCCGCGTGCCGTACCAGACCACCGGCTTGCCGTCGGCCGTCGCGGCCTGCGCGAACAGCCAGTAGCGGGTGCCCGGCCGGACGGCGGCCGACAGCGGCACCTCCACCCAGCCCGCGCCCGGCCCGCCGAGGGACGCCAGGTCGACGGCGGCGTCCGCGACCGCGGACCCCGGGTCGTCCCGCACGGCACGGACCTGCACCCGCACCCGGCCGGCCGCCGCCGAGCCGTTCAGGTACAGGCTCACCCGCTCCAGCCGGGCGGCCGCGGTGGTGAACTCCTGGGCCCCGGCGTTCCCGGTGCCGATCGCGGCCAGCGCCGCCGCGTGCCCGGCCTGCCGGTCCGGGGCCGCCCGCCGGGCCCGGGCGGGGGGCCCGCCCTCGGCGGTCGCGGCGGCCGCGCCGTCCGCCGCGTGCAGCAGAGTCGTGAGCAGGGCGGTGGCCGCCAGAACGGACCCGGTGCGCATCATCACGAAATTGCCTCCACAGTGACGAGCCGTCAGAAAGCCTGGCAGAGCGCGTGGACGGCGCTATTCATCCAATATCTCCGGCCCGGCCGCCACGTTGGTCCCGTGTGCGCGCACCACGCGCGGGACATGCCGCGAAGTCCCCCGTTCGGACGCACCCCTTCACCGGTCCTCCACAGCCGCACCAGCGGCACACCACCGGCGTCGCGCACTCTCTCCTCGTCCACCACCGCACACCAGTACGCCCACCAGTCCGACCGGCACGCCAGGCGCCGGGCCAGTACCCACGGGGGAACAGTGATCACTCGACGGACCGCACTCAAGGCAGGCGTCGCGGCCACCAGCATCGTCGGCACCGGCGGCATGCTGCTGCCCGTCGTGAACGCCACCGCGAAGGAGCCCGCCCGCGCCGCCGCGGCCGAGCTCGACGCGGCCGGCATAGCCAAGTTCACGCAGAAGATGCCGCTGCCTCCGGTCCTCTCGCCCTACTTCTCCACCAGCACCACCAGCTACTACCGGATGACCCTCAAGGAGGCCACGAAGGAGATCGTGCCGGGGCTGAGCACCCCGCTGCGCACCTTCAACGGCTCCTTCCCCGGCCCGGTCATCAAGGCGGAGTCCAACCGCCGCGTGGTGATCAAGCAGACCAACAACCTGGCGGTCCCCACCTCGATCCACCTGCACGGCGCCCACGTCCCCCAGGACAGCGACGGCTCGCCGATGGACCTCATCCCGGCCGGCGGCGGCACCAAGACGTACACGTACCCCAACACCCAGCCGCACGCGAACCTGTGGTTCCACGACCACGCCCACCACATGGAGTCGGAGAACGTCTTCCGCGGCATGACGGGCACGTACATCCTCACCGACGACGTCGAGCGCCGGCTGCCCCTGCCCGCCGGCCAGTACGACGTGCCGATCTCGCTGCGCGACGCGCGCTTCCTGGAGAGCGGCGAACTCGTCTACGCCATGGGCGACTTCATGAAGCGCAACGTGGTCCTCGCCAACGGCAAGGCCTGGCCGTACTTCGAGGTGGCCTCCCGCAAGTACCGCTTCCGCCTCACCAACACCTCCAACCAGCGCTTCTTCGACCTGTCCCTGGCCGACGACTCCGAGCTGGTGCAGATCGGCACCGACGGCGGCCTGCTGCCGGCCCCGTACCGCACGAACGTCGTCAAGATCAGCCCCGGCGAGCGCGCCGACGTGGTCATCGACTTCTCCCGCTACCCCGTCGGCACCGTCATCGAGCTCCGCAACAAGGACATCGCCCCCTTCGAGTCGTCGGACGTCGTCGGCAAGGTGCTCCAGTTCCGCGTCACCCGCACCGCCCCGGACCACAGCTCCGTCCCCGAGCGGCTGCGCACCCTGCCCGAGCTGGGCACGGCCACGGTCAACCGCGACTTCGACATGCACATGGACGAGGCCCCCGGCGGCAGCGCGTACATCAACGGCAAGACGTTCGACATGGACCGGATCGACACCGAGATCGCCTACGGCGCCACCGAGATCTGGACCGTCACCAACAGCAACAAGATCGCCCCGCACAACTTCCACATGCACCTGGTCCAGTTCCGGGTGCTGGAGCGCAACGGCCGGCCGGTCACCTCCGGCCCCGAGACCGGCCTCAAGGACACCGTCCCGCTCAAGCCGGGCGAGACCGTCAAGCTCCAGGCCACCTTCACCGGTTACCGCGGGACCTACGTGTACCACTGCCACCTGTTCGACCACGGCGCGATGGGCATGATGGCCAATATGCGCATCTCCTGACGCCCTCCACCCCGCATATCCTCACCCCGGCGGACACGGGCCCGCCGGGGTGAGCCCGTGTCCGGGGCCGTTGCCCGGGCGGGGTCCCCCTCGTTCGGCAGGCCGACGGGACCGGCGGGCGGAACCGGGGGAGCGGAGGGCGGCCGGATGCGGATCGCGCGCAGGACGGTACTTCAGGCGGCTTCGGCCGGAACGCTGACGGCGCTGCTCGGACAGCCGCGGGCCGGGGCCGAGCCCGCCGCCCCCGGCCGGGACCCGGCGCAGGAGAGCGCCACGGTCCGGTTGCGGTTCACCCGGACGACCAACGGCGCCGCCACCGCCACCCCCTCCCTGGACCGCGTGGTCGCCGAGGTCCAGGGCGTCCTGTGGTCACTGCCCCGCGACGGCTCCCCGGCGACCCGGCTCACCCCCTCCGACCTGGAACCCGGCCGGCCCGTCCTCTCCCCGGACGGCAGCCGGGTCGCCCTGTGCGCCTACCGCGGCGGGAACTTCCACATCTGGGTGATGCGCGCCGACGGCACCGGACTGCGCCGCCTCACCGACGGCCCCTTCGACCACCGCGCCCCCGCCTGGTCGCCCGACGGCCGCAGCCTCGCCTTCTGCTCCGAGCGCGGCGGCGACCCCGTCGCGGGCAGCCCGTACCGGATCTGGACCGTGGCCCTCGGCGACGGCGGCCTGCGCCGCCTCACCGGCCTGCCCGGCCAGGACGGCCCGGAACAGGGCGGCGCCTGGGAGGACTTCGACCCCGTCTTCACCCCCGACGGCTCCCGCGTGCTGTTCGTCCGCGCCACCCCCGTCGGGGACGCCCTCACCGGCCGCACCCTCGCCTCCGCGGCCGCCGACGGCACCGGCCCCGTCCGCACGGAGCACACCGCCGCCGAAGGCAGCCTGCTGGCCCCCGCCCTCTCCCCGGCCGGACGCACCGCCTGGCTCTGCGCCACCCCCGGCCCCCGCAAGGCCGAGCACCTGACCCTCTACGCCGACGGCCGCCCCGTCCCCCTCGACGGCGACCTCGCCCCGGCGCCCCCGCGCTGGCTCGGCGAGGACCGGCTGCTGGTCACCCTCGACGGGCGCTTCCGCGCCCTCCGCCCCCACCGCGACCGCACCGGCGAGGAGATCCCCCTCGACGCCACCCTGGAGCTCGCCCGCCCCCGCTACCGGGTCAAGGAGTACGCCCTGGAGGCCGAACGCCCCCTGCCCGTCCGCGGGATCCACCTGCCCGCCCTCTCGCCCGACGGCCGCAGCGTGGCCTTCGCCGCCCTCGGCGCCCTCTGGACCGCGGACGTCACCGGGGGAGCCCCGCGCCGGATCCTCCAGGCGAAGACCACCGCCTACCCCCAGAACCCGGTGTGGAGCCCGGACGGCCGGGCCCTGCTCTGGACCGACGACCGCGACGGGCTCAACACCGTACGCCGCCGGGAGCTCGCCGACGGCCGCGAGAGCGTCCTGTCCCCGCCCGGCCGGGTCTACGGCTCCCTCTCCCCGGACGGCACCCGCCTCGCCGCCCTCGACCTCTCCGGCCGGCTCTCCGTCCGCGACCTCGCCACCGGCACAGAAACCCCGCTCGTCACCGCCCTCGGCGGCGGCGGACTGCCCAGCCCGCCCAGCTGGTCGCCCGACGGCCGCCACCTCGCCCTCTGCGACCGCAACCGGCTCAGCCGCCGCTTCCGCGAGGGCTACAACCTGATCCGGATCGTCGACACCGCCACCGGCGCCGCCCGCCTGCACGCCCTCGCCCCCCACGCCTCGCTCTCCGACCGCTACGCCTCCGGGCCCGTCTGGTCCCCCGACGGCCGCTTCCTGGCCTGCGTCAGCGAGTCCGCCCTCTGGCTGCTGCCCGTCACCCCCGACGGCACCCCCACCGGGGCGGCCCGCCGCCTCACCGACGAGAGCGCCGACCACCCCTCGTGGTCCGGGGACTCCCGCACCCTGCTCTACCAGTCCGCCGGCCGGCTGCGCCTGCTGCCCCTCGACGCCGACGGCCGCCCCGCCGGAGCACCGCGCACCGTCCCCGTCGCCCTCACCCACCGCCGCCCCACGCCCGTCGACACCGTCGTCCACGCCGGACTGCTGTGGGACGGCACCGGCACCCCGCCCCGCGCCGACGTCGACGTCCTCGTCAGCGACGGCCGCGTCACCGCCGTCGAGCCCCACCGCCCCGGCCGCCGCGCCGCCCGTACCGTCGACGCCTCGCGGGGCACCGTCCTGCCCGGCCTGTGGGACGCCCACGTCCACCCGTACCCCTACACCTACGGCGCCCGCCAAGGCGTCCTCCACCTCGCCTACGGGGTCACCACCGCCGTCTCCCTCGGCGGCTCCGCCTACGAACAGGCCCGGCTCCGCGAGGACGTCCGGGCCGGCCTGCTCGCCGCGCCCCGGCTGCTGGCCGGCGGGGAACTCCTCGACGGCTCCCGCGTCGCCTACAGCATGGGCCGCGCCCACCGCACCCCCGAGGGCTTCACCCGCTCCCTGGCCCGCGCCGCCGCCCTGGACTGGGACTTCGTCAAGACCTACGTCCGCGCCCCCTACGCCGCGATGGAGGAGGCCGCCCGCTTCGCCCACGAACGGCTCGGCGTCCTGTCCGGCTCCCACCTGTGCGCCCCCGGCATCCAGTCCGGCCAGGACCTGACCACCCATCTGATCGCCACCGAACGCGCCGAGTACGGCCACGGAGCCACCCCCGGCGGCCACACCGAGGAGGACACCCTGGAGGTGTACACCCGCGGCCGCTTCGACCTGATCGCCACCCCCTTCACGGCCTTCCCGCTCATCGGAGCCGACCCCTCCCTCGTCGCCGACGCCCGCGTCACCCGCCTGATGCCGCCCTGGGACCTCGCCGCCCTCAAGGCCGCTGCCACCCAGCCGCCCACCCCCGACCAACTCGCCGCCATGGAACGGGAAGTGGGCGTCTACCGCGCCGTCCTGGCCGACGGCGGCCGGGTCGCCCTGGGCACCGACGCCCCCCTCACCCCCGTCGGCCTCCACCTCCACCTCGCCCTGCGCGCCCTGCACCGCTACGGCCTGTCCCCGGCCGAGGCCCTCACCACCGCCACCCGCACCCCGGCCCGCGTCTTCGGCGCCGACGACCGCCTCGGGACGGTCGAACCCGGCAAGTACGCCGACCTCACCCTCGTCGACGGAGACCCCTTCACCGACTTCGACGACCTGGTCCGCGTCCGCGCGGTCCTGCGCGCCGGCACCCTCCACGAACGCGGCGCGCTGGAGACCGCCTTCCCCGCCCCCGCCCCGGCGGCCCCCGCCCCAGCCCCGGCCGCCTGGCACGCCGTCCGGCACCAGATGCAGCGGGACGCCTGCTGCAACAGCCCCTCCCGGTACGGGGGTTAGCCCCACCCGCGGCCACCGGGCCGCCGGATGGGGGCCCGGCCCCCGACCGGCGAGGCTTGCCCCATGACGACGCACCGCACCCACACCCTCCTGCTCGCCCTCGCCACCGCGACCGCCCTGACCGCGGCCGCCGCACCCGCCGCCTCCGCGGCCCCGGGGGCGGCCGCCGGCCCCCGCGCACCCCGCCTCGACTGGCGCCCCTGCGCCAAGCCCGGCGGCCCCGCCGCGCAGGAGTGCGCCGACCTCCCCGTCCCCCTCGACTACGCCGACCCGTCAGGCCCGCAGATCAGCGTGGCCGTCTCCCGCGTCCGCAGCGACCGCCCCGCGGCCCGCCGCGGCACCCTCGTCGTCATCCCCGGCGGGCCCGGCGGCTCCGGCGTCCAGCGGCTGACACAGAAGGGCGCCGCCCTGCAGAAGGAGCTCGGCGGCACGTACGACCTCGTCGCCTTCGACCCCCGGGGCGTCGGCGGCAGCACCACCGCGCACTGCGGCATCGCCCCCGAGGACCGCTACCTCACCGCCCTGCGCTCCTGGCCCGGCCCGGACGGCGGCGTCAGCGGCAACCTCGACCGCTCCCGGCGCGTCGCCGAGGCCTGCGCCGCCAACGGCGGACCCGTCCTGCGCAGCCTCACCACCGCCAACGAGGTCCGCGACCTGGACCGGCTGCGCGAGGCCCTGGGCGAGCGCAAGCTCTCCGCCTGGGGCGTCTCGTACGGCACCTACGTGGGCGCCGTGTACGCGCAGACCTACCCCGGCCGCACCGACCGCTGGGTCCTCGACAGCAGCGGAGACCCCGACCCGGCACGGGTCGCCCGGGGCTGGCTCGCCAACATGGGCCGGGGCGCCGACGACCGCTTCCCCGACTTCGCCGCCTGGGCCGCCCACCCCGACCGGGACCGCGAGGGCCTGCGCCTGGCCGGGCGCCCCGAGGAGGTGGAACCCCTGGTGCTCTCCCTCGCCGAGGCCCTGGACCGGGACCCGCGCCCGTCCACCACCGAGGGGGTGCCCCTGACCGGCAACGGTCTGCGCCAGGCCCTGCAGAACGCCCTCTACTCGGACTCCGCCTTCCCCGGCCTCGCCCGCCTCCTCCTCTCGCTGCGGGACCCGCGGGCCACCCCCGTGCTCCCGCCGGAACTGGCCCAGCCCCTGCGCGACCAGGACGCCGCGCAGATGGTCGCGGTCATCTGCAACGACGTCACCTGGCCCCTGCTGCCCGCCGCCGACCAGCAGCGCGCCGTGGACGAGGACCGCACCCGCCACCCCCTGACGGCCGGCCTGCCCGTCAACGTCACCCCCTGCTCCTTCTGGAAGACCCCGCCCACCACGCCGCCGACCCGGATCACCGACCACGGCCCCTCGAACGTCCTCATGGTCCAGAGCCGCAGGGACCCCGCCACCCCGCACTCCGGGAGCCTGCAGATGCGCCGGGCCCTGGGCGACCGGGCCGTGATGGTCACCGTCGGGCAGGGCGGCCACGGCATGTACCTCGGCAACGGCAACGCCTGCGGGGACCGCGCCGTCACCCGCTTCCTGACCACCGGAGCCCGTCCCGCCCGGGACACCGACTGCCCGAACTGACCCCCCTCCCCGCCCGCCCCGGGGGCCGGTGGTTGACTGGCCGCATGCCGCTCGACTCCTACGGCGTGCTCTCCGGGACGCTGCACCGCCACTTCCGCGACCGGCCCGGCGCCACGGGCCGCAGCTCGCGCGTCCACCTCGAGCTCGACGCGCCCGCCGGCCGCTACCGGTGCGCCGTCGACGTGGACGGCGAACCGTCCGCCGGCGGCGTCCGGTGGAAAGTGGTCACCCTGGCCGCCTCCGTCCTCGACCCGGTGCCGGCCATGGGCCCCGGCTACCACGAGCTCTCCATGTCCCGCGGCTCCGGCGCCCTCGACCTGCTGCGGCACCCGGCCCTCGCAGACCGGCGGGCCCTGCTGTTCCGGCGCCGTCCGCCCGCCTGGCTCCAGGGCCTCCGGGACCGGCTGCACCCGCCGCGCCCGTGGGTCTCGGGCTCCCCCCTCGACGCCGCCGAGGCCCTGGAGTCCATCCTGGTGCCCGGCCGTGACGTGCTGGTCTTCGGAGCGCCCTCCGACCACGGCCTGGGGATGCGCGACGTCCACCAGAACCAGGGCGCCCCCGCCGACAGCCGGTGGTGGCCCGAGAACGGCACCTGGCAGGACGGGGCCGTCCTCACCCGGCGCCCGGACGGGCAGTACGACGTCTTCCTGACCAGGTTCTCCGGCCAGGCGGACCGGACCGACGCCGACGGCCGTCCCGTGACAAGCCCCTGACCGCAGGGTCAGGCGGGCAGTTCCCCCATGCCGGGGAGCAGCCCCCCGAACGGGTCCCCGGCCCGTCGGCGCAGCGCGGGCAGCTGTCCGTACAGGGCCGTTCCCGGGCACTCGGTGGCGAACACGTCCCGGTGACCGGAGACCCGCTCCACGGTCACCCGCTCACCGCGCCGGAAGCGGCCGTTGTCGACGGACGAGGCCAGGGTCACCGTGCCGGACGGGTCGTGCCCGTACCGGCGCAGGGCCCAGCCCGCGAGCCGGGCGACCGCCTCCACGGCGGCGTCCGGGGCCTCCTCGTCCGTGTACCGGCCGATCACGGCGACACCCAGGGTGTCGGTGTTGAAGCCGAGGGTGTGCGCGCCGGTGACGGGCCGGCCGGAGCCGCCCGCCCGGCCCTCGAAGACCGTCCCGCACTTGTCGACCACGTAGTTGTAGCCGAGGTCCTTCCAGCCGTTGACCCGCTCGTGGAGGGCCTGCAGCCCGCGCACGATCGCGGGGGAGTCGGCGCAGTCGTAGGCGTTGGTCTGGGCGGTGTGGTGGACGAACACGGCCTTGACCTCCCGGCCGTACACCACCGGACTGCCGTCGTCCCGCGCCGCGCCCCAGTCGGCGCGGGACACGACGTCCGGACGGCGCGCCGGGGCCCCGGCCCCCTCGTACACGGCCGTCACGGGCCCGCCCGCCGGGCCGCCGGAACGGGGCCGGGCCGCCGGGCCGGTGCCGGGGTCGACCAGGTCCAGGCGCACTCCGGGCTCCAGGTCCGCGCCCGCGTCCGCGGCCCGTACCTCGACCCCGCCGGAGGGCCCGGCCCACCAGGGCTCGCCGGGTTCCAGCACCGTCCAGGGGGACCAGGAGCCGGAGGACCGGGACCTGGTCCGGACCCGGTACCCGGCGGGGGCGGGGGGCCGGCCCGCGGGTCCGGTGACGGCCAGCACGCTGAAGGCCGGGGTGTGCGCGGCGGTGAGGGCGGGAGCCGCCGCGCGGGCGGTGAGGGTGAAGCCCCGCGCGGCGGCGGGGGAGGGGGCGGCGGGCTGGTCCCCGGTCGCGGCCGTGGCGGTGAACGCGCAGAGCACGGCGGCGGTCACGGTCACGGCGGCGGTCTTGTGCCGTGAGCGGCGGCTTGGCACGCGGTGCTTCCCTCTCGTCGACGCAGTGCGGCGGGCGGGGGGCCGGGGGCCCGGCGGCGGCCCCCCAAATATTTTTTCCGGGTTTTTAAACGGGGGGCCGGGGGGGGGGTTAGGGGGGGCCGCCCCCGGCCCCCGGGGTACCCCCGCGGGCGCG
>NZ_JBIAVB010000005.1:330314-491855 GCF_042893675.1 Streptomyces sp. NPDC001594
CCTCGCCGGGGGGGGTCGGCGGGCGCGGGGGCTGTGTGGGGCGCTGGGGGCGGTTTTGCCCGGGGGGGACCCCGTCGCGCCTCGCGGGGGGGGCGGCCGGGCTCCGGGAGCCCGGCCGGCGCACCACCACTTCGCTGACCGGTTGCTTCAACGAGGGGACCGGCGGGGGGTTACGGGCGTCCGCCCGCAGGCCGCGGAGATCCGCCGGCGGACGCGGCCCCCGGTCAGTTCGCGGCGTAGACGCGGACCGCGAACTCCGCGATCTCCGCGTCCGAGAGGTTCTTCGCCAGGTTGGCCTCGGTGATCATCCCGATCAGCCGGTGGCCACCGGCCACGTCGATGACCGGGAGCCGCTTGATCTGGTGGATCTCCATGGTGTCGACCGCCTCCTGCGCGTTGCTGTCGGCGTCCACCCAGAACAGCGTCCCGGCGAGTTCCCCGGCCTTCATCGCGGCCGGGTCGCGGCCCTCGGCGCAGCACTTGACGACGATGTCGCGGTCGGTGATCAGCCCCTGGAGGCGCTCGTCGTCCCCGCAGATGGGCAGACAGCCGACGTTCAGGTCGCGCATCATCCGCGACGCGTCCAGCAGGCTCTGGTCCTCCCGGACGCACTGGACCCCGTTGGTCATGATGTCCCGGGCCCGCAGGTTCCTGGTCATGGTTCCTCCTCGGCTCCGACGAGTGGTCCGTGCCTCGTACACCCTCCCCTTCGAGCACAGCACGGATGGGCCCGCGCGGCGCGCCGAACGGGCGGCCGGCACCGCCCGGCCGTTCTGGACCGATCGTTCCTGACCGGCCGTTCCGGTGGACGGGTCTACCGGCCGGCGGCGGGGGAGGGCAGCGGCTTGCCCTCGCACGAGGCGTCCTCGGCCGGCATCCGGCCGTCGACGAGGAAGCCCTCGACGTACGCGTCCACGCAGGCGTTGTGCGACTGGTAGACCCCGTGGTCACCGCCGCCGACCGTGATCAGCCGGGACCGGGCCGTCCCCTGGTGGGCACGCAGCGCGCCCTCGTAGTACGTGGCCGGATCGTGCAGCGAGTTGAGCATCATCATCGGCGGCAGCCCCCGGCCGGTGACCTGCACCCGGGGCGCCCGCGAGCGCGGCCAGGCCGCGCAGACCGAGGCGAAGGTCAGCTCCCGGGCCCCGGCCATCGGGTACGCGCGGCTGTCGGCCGCGCTGCGCCGCACCCAGTACGCGCTGTCGTGGTTCCAGGGGGTGTCCTGGCAGATGACGGAGAAGAAGTCCGCCGCGAACTGCGCCGCCAGAGGGTGCTTCAGCTTGTCGGCGAGGGCCTTGCGGACGGCCGGCGGGGCCGCGTCCGGGTGCTGCAGGACGCCCAGCAGCACCGCCAGGTCGGGGAAGGCGTCCCCGCTGTAGATGACGGAGGTCGCGGCGGCGTCGAGGTGGTTGGGGGTGACGGCCGTCCCCTCCAGGCCCAGCGGGTGCTCGCCCAGCGAGCTCCGCAGCCGCTCGTACGAGGCCTTGGCCTCCTCGGCGGTCCGGCCCTGGTGGTACGTCGCGTCGTTCGCGGCGAGCCAGGGCAGGAAGTCCTGCTCGAACCGGCGCTGGAAGCTCATCGGCTGCCCCGTCAGGAACTCCTGCCAGCTGCCGGTGAAGCCGATGTTGCTGTCGAGCACGACCCGGTCGACCCGGCGCGGGAACTCGGTGGCGTAGTAGGCGCCGAGGAAGGTGGCGTAGGACGGGCCGTAGTAGGACACCTTCGACTCGCCGAGCAGGGCCCGGAACAGGTCCATGTCGTGCACGGCCTGGTCGGTGGTGATGTACGGCAGCAGTCCGCCCGACTGCCGCTCGCAGTCCCGTACGAAGCTCCGCGCCCGCTCCACGGTGGCGTCCACGGCCGCCGGTGCGCGGTCGCGCAGGTCGCCGCTGGTGAACAGGGCGTCCACGCCCTCCTGGCCGGAGCAGACCACCTGGGTGCTGGCCCCGACCCCGCGCTGGTCGAAGCCGACGATGTCGTACGCGGCCGCCAGCTTCGGCGAGTACCCCGCCAGCCCCGCCGGCCGGCCCAGCCCCGAGGCACCCGGCCCGCCGGCCGCCATCATCAGCACGCCCCGCCGCGCGGCGGGGTCCGCGGCCCGGTGCCGGGACACCGCGATGGTCAGGTCCGCGCCCGTGCCCGGGTGGTACCAGTCGCGCGGCACCGTCATCGAGGCGCACTCCAGGGCCCCGTCCCGGCAGGGCTGCCAGTCGAGCCGCTGCTGTGCGTACCGGGCCGGTACCGCCGGCGCGCCGCCCCCGGCCGGGGCCGCCGCCGCGGGGGAGGCGGGCAGGGCGGCGAGGGCGAGCAGCCCGCACGCGGCTGCCGTGGCCCAGCGCGCGGGTTTCTTGAAGAGGTGCATGTGGATGGGTCCCCCCGTCGGAGCGATTCGGTACACCCCGATCCTCCGCGGCCGCAGGCACCCGGACGATCCCCCCACTGCCCGTATCGGGGGTGGCGCCAGCACCACCCCCGCCTCTCTCCTAGCTGACGAACTCCTCGTCCCCGTACCGGACCCGGGCCTTGGCCCAGTCGACGCCGAGCCGCTGCGAGAACCGCTGCGCGAGCGGCAGGTCGGTGAGCGGGGCGATCAGGATCAGCCGTCCCCCGAGGGTGACGGAGCCGCCGCCGAGCCGCTCCCGCGCCTCGGGATCGGCGGCCAGCGCGTCGCGCAGGCGGGTCGCGCTGACGCCCTCGGCCTGGATCTCGACCGCGTCGGTCTCCGCGGAGCCGCGCGGCAGGCAGCGGAAGGTCAGCACCGACTCCTGGTGGTAGCGCTTGGCGATGACCCCGGCGATGTGGTGCAGGCCGTCGCGGTTGACGCCGTTCACGTCGAACTCCCGCGACCGCTCGTAGGTGGTCTGTTTCTGTTCCTCGGACCAGAACACCCCGTCCAGCAGGGTCGAACGGCCCGTCAGGGCCCCGTTGGCGTGGACGATCCCGCGCACCTCGCGGTCGAAGCGGGTCAGGCGCGTCTTCAGCCGGGGGTCGCCCGGGTCCGTGATGACCGCGGTGTTGTCGGTGGCGAACACCTCCCCGTCCGGGCAGGCCGCGGCCGCCGCGGCGTCCGGAACCGGGGCCGCCTGGGCGGTGCCCGCCCCCGCCGTACCCAGCGCCAGCACCCCGGCGACGACCAGCACACGCAACCGCTTCATGCTCAACTCCCTGAATGTGGGCCCCTGCTGCCTCACCCGGGGCCGCGGCGGCCCCATCCTAGGAGCCGGAAGGGGCGGTTCACGCCGTGTTAGCGCATATGGCGGATATCGGGCGCATTGGCTCCTTCCGCCCCGTCCGGTCCCCAGGTTGACGTGAGAGCCGCCCCCGGCGGGGGTATGGCTCATCCCCGGGAGGAGGAGTCGAGTCGTGGCAGCCGGCACGGGGAACGCGGTGCGGGGCCTGGCCCTGCTCGGATCCGTCGCGCTCCTGGGCCTCGCCGGGTGGCTCGTCTGGCTGCTGCCCGGCCCGCAACTGGTGGCCGCGCTGGGCCTGGGGCCCGCCGACGGCACCCTGACGGTCTCCGAGTGCTACGAGGCCCCCGACGCGGAGGGCTATCCGGGCGGCACCGAGTGCAAGGGCGTCTTCACCCCCGGGCGCGCCGCCGGGCCGCGGGGCGAACTCCTGCTGGACGGCGCCGCCGCGCGGCACGAGCCCGGCAGCGCCCTGCGGGTCCGGATCGTACGGGGGCGGGCGTACGAGCGGTCCGGGCCCGCGGTCGGGCACGCCGGCGCCGTCACCGGCTTCCTGCTGGTCCCCTTCCTCGCCCTCGCCTCCTGGCTGCTCGGCTGGGCCCGCCGCGGCCGCGCCGGGCACGGGGCCGCCCACCTGCTGGCGGCGCTGGCCGGACTGGTGGCCGTGCTGGTGCTCAGCGTCGCGGCCGCCCTCCTCGTCGCCCTCGTCACCGCCCTGAGCTGACCACTACACCGCGACCGCCTCGCTCACCGACGGCAGAGCGGTGGTCGGCGACCCGGTGCACGGCGACGGCGCGCGGGGCCGCGGCGTGGACGTGGCCGAACATCACCTCGTGCAGCAGCACCGGGGGAGCGGAGGTGGCCAGGGGGTGGTCCGGGGTCGGGCATCGGGGGTGTCGCCGGGGGGCCGGCGGGGCCGCCCGCCGTCAAGCCGACTTCAGGTCGGACCGGTCGGACCGGTCAGCCGCCGACCGGGGCCCGTTCGGCGCGCCCGACCAGGGCGGTGATCCGTGAGGCGATCTCCGGCCACAGCTCCCGGGGCAGGTCGTGGCCCATGCCGTCGAACACGGCCAGTTCGGCGTCCGGGACGGCCGCCGCCGTGGCCCGCCCGCCGCTGACGTGGCACACCGGGTCGTCGCCGCCGTGGATCACCAGCGTGGGCACCCGCACCCCGGCCAGCAGCGCCGTCCGGTCGCCCGAGGCGAGGGAGGCCAGGGCCTGGCGGGCGACGCCCAGCGGGTCGTAGTCGCGGTCGAAGGCCCGGGTGGCCCGCTCGCGCACCGCGGCCTCGTCGAACGGGAACCCGGGCGAGCCCATGACCCGGACCGCCCGGACCGTCCGCTCGATGGCCCCCTCGCGATCGGCCGGCGGCGGCCCCGCCAGCACCCCCAGCACCCCGGGGTCGGGCTGCCCGACGCCGGGGGCGCCCGTCGTGGACATCAGGCAGGTCAGCGACCGCACCCGGCCCGGGTGCGCGATGGCCATCGTCTGCCCGATGGCGCCGCCCAGCGACAGGCCGACGACGTGCGCGCTCGCCAGGCCCAGCGCGTCCAGCAGGCCCACGGTGTCGGCGGCCATGTCGGACAGGTCGTACGACGCCGAGGACAGGTCGCCGCGCCGCGCCGCGGACAGGTCGGGCAGCGGAGCGTCGTGGAAGTGCGAGGACAGGCCGCAGTCGCGGTTGTCGAACCGGATCACCTGCATCCCGCGCCCCGTCAGCTCGGCGCAGAACCCGTCGGGCCAGCCGTACATCTGGAGGGCGAGCCCCATCACCAGCAGCACCGGCGGCGCCTGAGGGTCGCCGAGGCGCTCATAGGCGACCTCGATACCGGCCGGGCCCACGTCCACGGCCTTCTGCTCACTCACCGCTGTCATGCGTCGGTTCTACACGCCCCCGCCGCGGCCCGCCCGGCTCCGCCCCCGCGTGTCCCGCCCGCCCTCAGGGACCGTCGCCGCGGGGGCGCAGGCCCTCGAAGGCCAGGTCGAGGAAGCGGCGCCAGTCGCCACTCCCGGTCCGGATGATCCCGGACAGCCCGCCGACGACCATGTAGACGTCCGCGACCGTGAGGTCCGCCCGGAGGGTGCCCGCGGCCTGCCCCTGGGCGATCAGGGCCGCGACGGCCTCCTCCAGGGCGCCGCGCGTATCCCCGTCGGGCGCGGACGTGCCCGTCGCCGACTGGGCGGCGGCCGTGAGGCCGGGGCTGGCCGCGAGGGTCCCGCCGACGTGGTGCAGGTAGCGGGCCAGCCCCCGGCCGGCTTCCGGCTCCCGCAGGCAGTCCGTCCGCGCCAGCTCCAGGATCCCGGCGAACCGCTGCTCCGCCGCCGCCTCCACGAGGGCCCGCTTGGACGGGAAGTGCCGGTACAGGGTGCCCACGCCGACCCCGGCCGCCCGGGCCACCTCGGGCATCTGCACCTCTTCCCCGCGCTCCTCGAACAGGGCGCGGGCGGCGGCCAGGACGAGGGCGCGGTTGCGTTCGGCGTCGGCGCGCGGGCGGCGGCCGCCTGGTGCGGGGGGCGTTGACAAGACGACCACTCCTGTCCCTACAGTGAACACGGAATTGAAACGGAATCGGATTCCGGTTCACATTGTGCCATGCGAGAAGGGGCCGAGCCATGCCTGAAGAGGACCGATTCATCCTGCTGGAGCCCGGGGCCGCCCGGCCGGGACGGGTCCCGCTGCCGCCCGCCTTCGCCGTGAAGGCCGGGGTCGCCGACACCGAAGGACGGCTGTCCCTGCTGGAGGTGACCCTCGTGAAGGACATCCCCCGGCACACCCACCACCTGGCCGACGAGTGCGTCTACGTCCTCGACGGGGTCCTCGGCATCGAGTACGACGACCGGACCCACTCCGCCCCCGCCGGGACCTTCGCCCTGCTGCCCCGGGGCGTCCCGCACGCCCTGCGCCGCGCCTCCGACCCGCCCCCGCGCGTCCTGCAGATCTCGGCGCCCGGCGGCTGGGAGCGCTACGTGGAGGACCTGGTCGAGGCCGGCCCCGCCGTGCTCACCGACGGGGAGCTGGACCCCGCGAAGATCAACCCCGTCGCGGCCCGCCACCACGTCCGGTACGAGGAACGCCCCTGACCGCCGCGGGGCCCTACGGCTCGTCCGGGTCGGACCAGTACCGCATCCGCCCCGTCGCCGTCATCGGCCGGTCGTGCGCCGCGACCGGGGCCGGCAGGACGGTGGAGCCGGTCAGGTAGCGGTCCACCGCCGAGGCCGCCGACCGGCCCTCGGCGATGGCCCACACCACCAGAGACTGGCCCCGCCCCGCGTCGCCGGCCACGAACACGCCGGGGGCCCGCCCCCCGGCGGCGAAGTGCGCGTCCCGGGCGAAGTTGCCGCGCCCGTCGTACTCCAGCCCCAGCTGCCCGCACAGCCCGCCGGCCCGCTCCGGCCCGGAGAACCCCAGCGCCAGCAGGACCAGCCCGGCCTCGATCACCCGCTCGGTGCCCGCCACCGGCTGCCGCCCCGAGGGCTCGACGGCGGTCAGCCGCAGCGCCCGCACCCGGCCCCGGCCGTCCCCCTCGAAGCGCAGGGTGGCGCTGGAGAACAGCCTGGGGTCGCGCCCGGCCCGGCCCCGGGCCTCCTCGTGGGCGTGGGAGATCCGGTACACCTTCGGATGCACCGGCCACGGCTCGCCCTCGGCGCGGCCGGGCCCGGGTTCGGGGTTGATGTCCAGCTGGACCACGGAGAGCGCGCCCTGGCGCAGGGCCGTCCCGAGGCAGTCCGAGCCGGTGTCACCCCCGCCGACCACCACCACGTGCACACCCTCGGCGGTGACCGGCGACACCGCCAGGTCCCCCTCGCACACCCGGTTGGCACAGGTGAGGTAGTCCATCGCCTGGTGTATCCCGCCGAGCGAGCGACCCGGGACGGGCAGCTCCCGTCGCTCCCCGGCCCCGACCGCGACGACCAGGGCGTCGTAGCGGCCGCGCAGCCCGTCCGCCGGTTCGGCGCCGCCGACGTCCGAGCCCGTCACGAAGGAGGTGCCCTCGGCCCGCATCTGCTCGATCCGCCGGTCCAGGTGGGACTTCTCCATCTTGAACCCGGGGATGCCGTAGCGCAGCAGCCCGCCGAGCCGGTCGTCCCGCTCGTGGACGACGACCAGGTGCCCGGCCCGGGTCAGCTGCTGGGCCGCGGCGAGGCCCGCCGGACCGGAGCCGATCACCCCCACCGACCGCCCGCCGCGCCGCTCGGGCGGGCGCGGGGCCATCCAGCCGCGCCGCCGCCCCTCGTCGGCGATGGTCTGCTCGACGTTCTTGATGGTCACCGGCTCGTCGCCGAGGGCGAGCACGCAGGCGTCCTCACAGGGCGCCGGGCAGAGCCGGCCGGTGAACTCGGGGAAGTTGTTCGTCGCGTGCAGCCGCTCGTAGGCAGCGCGCCAGTCGGAGCGGGCGGCGTAGGCGTTCCACTCGGGGATCAGGTTCCCCAGCGGGCAGCCGGTGTGGCAGAACGGGACCCCGCAGTCCATGCACCGGTCGGCCTGCTCGCGGACCAGCGGCAGCAGGGCCTGCCCCGCGTACACCTCGTTCCAGTCCCCGAGCCGCTCCTCGACGGGCCGTGCCGGCACGGCCTTGCGGGGGATCCTGAGGAAGCCGAACGGATCGGTCACGCGCCGCCTCCCTGGCCCGGGGTGCGAGAGGGTGAGAGGCGCGGTACGGCGCGCCCGAAGCGCGCCGTATGCCACCTTTCCCCCAGATTACGCCGTCCGGGCCAACCGGCGCCCGGTCCCGGCGGCCCGTCCCGGCGGCCGGGACCGGGCGCACGGGGCTCAGTAGCCCCAGCGCGGCTGTCCGCCGTCCTGGCGGCAGGAGATCATGCGGCCGTTGGCGGCGTGGGTGATCCGGCCCACGTCGGCCTTGCGGCAGTACTGGCCGGCGCTGTAGCAGTTGCCCGCGTTGGAGACGATCTCGCAGGAGGCCTGCGCGGGCTCCTCCGCCGCCCGCGTCGTCGGCTGCGCGGCGGGCCGGGAGGCGGACCGCGTCGGGGCGGGAGCCTGGGAAGGGGCCTTGGCGTCCGGGGCGGCCGCACTGGCCGAGGGGCTCGGCGACCCCGTGGACGGGGTCGCCGGGGCGGGCGTCGCCGTCAGGGAGGGGGTGGGCGACGGGGAGGCCGTCGTCGGTGCCGCCGAGGACGGGGGCGGCACGGCCGGGCCGCCCCCGCCCTCCGCGGGCCCGCACGCGACCGCGACGCCCGCGGCCACCAGAGCCACCAGCGCGAGCCGTATCCGTCCCGCCCGCCGCCCGCCCGTGCGGCCGCTCCCCATGGCCCAGCCCCTGTCCGCGCCGTACATCCGTACCCCCACCACGAGTCGATCCTCCGGAATGATCAAAGGATCAACAGCATAGGAACGGATGTCCGGTTGTCCGGCGGCCTTCACCCCATCGTGACCATCGCCGCCGCGCCCGGCTGCTGCTACCGGTCCGTCAGGACCGCCGACGAGGCGTCGCGCTGGTGCGGCACCTGGGCGGAGGGGAACGTGCCCGGGTCCTCCTCCGGGCGGATGGAGACCGTGCGGGTGGGGGCGGGGATGGAGATGCCCTCCTCGCGGTAGCGCTGGTGCAGGCGCTTGATGAACTCGTGCTTGATCCGGTACTGGTCGCTGAACTCGCCGACGCCGAGGATCACCGTGAAGTTGATCCGGGAGTCCCCGAAGGTGTGGAAGCGGACCTTCGCTTCGTGGTCGGGGACCCCGCCCTCGATGTCGGCCATCACGCCGTCCACCACGTCGAGGGTCACCCGCTCCACGTGCTCCAGGTCGCTCTCGTAGCCGACGCCCGCCTGGACCAGGAGCGAGAGCTTGGCCTCCGGCTGGGTGAAGTTGGTCATGTTGGTCCGCGCGAGACGCCCGTTGGGGATGATGACCAGGTTGTTGGAGAGGTTGCGGACCACGCTGTTGCGCCAGTTGATGTCGACGACGTAGCCCTCCTCGCCGCTGCTCAGCCGGATGTAGTCACCCGGCTGCACGGTCTTCGAGGCGAGGATGTGCACCCCCGCGAAGAGGTTGGCGAGGGTGTCCTGGAGGGCCAGTGCGACCGCCAGACCGCCGACGCCCAGGGCGGTGACCAGCGGTGCGATGGACACCCCGACGGTCTCCAGCGCGACCAGCACGCCCATCGTGAGGACCACGATCCGGGTGATGTTGACGAAGATGGTGGCGGACGCGGCGACCCCGGTCCGCGACTGCGCCACCGACTGCACGAGCCCCGCGACCACCCGCGCCGCCGTGAACGTGGCGAAGATGATGAGCAGCGCCGTCAGCGACTGGTTGACGAGACTGCCGACCCGTGCCGTGAGCGGCAGCGCGGTGGCGGCCACGGCCGCGCCCGCGATGACGGCCGCCCAGGGGGCGAGGGTGCGCAGGGCGTCGACGATGATGTCGTCGCCGGTCCACTTGGTCCGCTCGGCGTGCTTGGCCAGCCACTTCAGCAGGGCCCGCAGCAGCAGCCCGGCCGCCCCGCCCGAGGCCAGGGCGATCGCGGCCACCACCCAGTCGTGCAGCACGAGGTCCCGGGTCAACGCACGGCCTCCGCTCGCGCGAGGTCCGGCCGCCGTATGTGTCGTCTCGTCACCATGTCACCTGTCAGGTCGCGTTGTGCGGGGGCTCGTTCGAGCGGACGTACGCATTCCGAACGAACTGTCATCCTGCCGCATCCGACCGCGACCCCCACAGCGGGGCGGGGGGCGTCGCCCCGGGCTGGCCCTGCACCTAATAAGTGTGTCGTGCTCGACGCATTAATAAGAGAACGCCCGTGGGTTCTCATCCCGCCTGCGGGTCGCGGTGCCGGCGGCTGTGGCGGGCCACGCGGACCCGGTTGCCGCAGGCGGCCGTGCACCATGCGCGGCGGGCGTGGGTCTTGAGGAAGTAGAGGATGCAGCCCGGTGCCGGGCAGGCGTGGACCGGTCGCTCCGGGGCCCCGCCGAAGAGGCGCACCCCGTCGGCCGCCACCTCGCCGAGCGCGGCCAGCTGCGGGTCGGGCTCGTTCCAGCGGGTCACCGAGCCGGCCGGGGCGGTGGGGGAGAGCTCGTCCCAGCGGGCGGCGAGCCGGGCCGCCCGGTTGACGGTCCGGACGTGGGCCTCCTGCGGGGCCCGCCCGGCGGTGTGGGCCGCCGCCACCTCCCGCAGCGCGCGGCGCAGCTCCAGGAACCGCTCGAAATGGGCGCGGGTGGCCGGCTCGGACAGCCGGGGGCGCAGCGGAGTGCTGAAGTCCCCGGCCCGGAGGGCGAGCCACCGGTCCAGGTCGGCGGGGGCGGCCAGGGCGTCGACCAGGACCCCCCGGAGCCCGCCGTCGATGAAGGTCGTGTTGACCAGGTCCAGCGCGAGCGACTCCCCGGCCAGCGGCATCCCGTCCACCGCCGAGGCCTCCGCCGGGCGTTCCGCGCTCTCGGTCATCTCCGGGCCTCCTGGCGTGCTACTAATGGGAACCATGCAGTTTCCACATTAGCGCTCCCGGGAGAGGAACACCATGCCCACGCCCCCCGCGACGACCGAACCCCGCACCACCCCGGCGACCCCCGCTCCGACCGGCCCCCGCCGGGGCCTGGCCCGGCTGTCCGGCCGCGCCCCGGCACGCCCCCCGCTGCGGACGGTGGCCCTGGCCACCGCCGCCGGCATCGCCGGCCTGCTGCTCCTCGTCGCGGTCGGGGACCTCCTGCACCACCCCCTGCTGATACCGCCGCTGGCCGCCAGCGCTGCCCTGGTGATGGCCGCCCCGGCCCTTCCGCTGGCCCAGCCGCGCAACGTGGTCGGCGGCCAGCTGGTGTCGGCGGCGGTCGGCTTGGCCGCGTCGGCCCTGGGCGGGAGCTCGCTGTGGACGGCCGCCGTCGCGGGCGGAGCGGCCATCGGCGCGATGGCCCTGACCCGTACCCCGCACTCGCCCGCCGCCGCCACCGCCGTCATCGTCGTCCTCACCCGCCCCGCCGCCCCGTCCTTCCTGGCCGCCCTGGCCCTGGCCACCGTCCTGCTCGTGCTGGTCGGCTGCGCCTCCTCCCGCGCCACCCGCGGGGCCGCCCGCTACCCCGTCTACTGGTGGTGACCCGGGAGCCACGGCTCCCGACGGCGCGCGGCGCAGTTGCTCCGGCCCGGCGAACTCCTCACCTGCCCGGCCCACACCCCCGGCCCCGCCGAACCACCGGCACCCGCGGGGGCCGGTGGGATGTGCAGTCATGAACCTCCACGCGCACAAGGAGACCCCCAGGTCCCGGGCACGCACCCGGGTCCTGCTCGCCTCCCTCGCCGCCGCGGCGGCCCTGACCGGCCCGCTGGTCGTGACGGCCCCGGCCGCGTCCGCCGCCGGCCCCAAGCCCTCCGACCCGGCCCCGGCCGCCCCCGCCAAGCAGCGGACGCCCGCCAAGCAGCAGCCCCCGGCCAAGCAGCGGCCCGCGGCCGGGGACCAGCGCCGGGACCCCGGCCCCGGACAGGACGAGGGCCCGGGACGCGACGACGGCCCCGGACGGGACGACGGTCCCGGGCGGGAGCACGAGAAGGACGGGAACCCGCACAAGCGGAAGCAGACCCCGGTCGCCCACGGACTGCGCCAGTTCACCTCCGACAACACCTTCACCCCGCCGGCGGGCGTCACCTCCGTCTTCGTCCAGGCCTGGGGCGCGGGCGGCGGGGGCGGCGGCGGAGGCGGCTCCAACACGCTGGGCGCCCGCGGAGGCGACGGCGGCGGCGGGGGCGCGGGCGGATTCACCTGGTGCACCCTCAAGGTCGTACCCCTCACCGACTACGGGGTCGACGTCGGCGCCGCGGGCAGTGGCGGCGGCGGGGGAGCGGAAGGGGTGACCGGCGTCAGCGGAACGGCGGGCACCAGCGGCTCCGCCAGCACCCTCACGGCGTCCGCGACCAACACCACGCTGCTCACCGCGGGCGGCGGCGGAGGCGGCGGAGGCGGGGGCGGAGCCACCCCCACGACCCCCGGCACGCCCGGCACCCCCGGCACGGGAGGCACCGGCAGCTGCTCCACGGGCGGGGTGAACCTGCCCGGCGCGGCCGGCGGCCCGGGCATCACGGGCGCCACCGCCGTCCCCGACGGCATCGTCGGCCTCCCCCCGCGGACCGCCACGGGCGGCAACGGCGGCGCGGGCGGCGGCGGCGTCGCGGGCCCCGGCCCGGGCAGCCCGGGCCAGAACGGCGGCGACGGCTACGTGGTCATCTGGTGGTAGCGGTCTGAGCCGTCGGAGCCGTCCTCCGGACCGTCCGCTCCCGGCCCCCGGGAGCGGACGGCGCCCGCCGGCGCGCCCCTGCCGGGCAGCCGGGTGACGTACGGCCGGACCCGCGCGCGGACCCGGCCGGCGCGGCCCGCCCGCCCGTACAGTCCGCTGGGAACCCCCGTCCCCGGCGCCGGGGGCGCGTACCGGCAAGGGAGACAGCCGTGACCTCGAACGACCAGGCCCACTTCCCCGCGGATCCGGCCCGCCCGCAGGACGGGCACCCCACCGCCCGCGCCTCCATGCACGTGTTCGTGCTCTCCGGGTCCTCCCGCACCGGCTCGGTCAACGCCCGCCTCGCCGCACTCGTCGCCGGCCTGGTCGAGCGCACCGGGGCCACCGCCGAGCCCGCGCTGCTCCGGGACTTCCCGATGCCGCTGTACGACGGGGACGTGGAGGCCGACGAGGGCGTGCCGGCGGGCGCGCTGGCCCTGCGCGAGCGGATCGAGGCCGCGCAGGCCGTGGTCATCTCCTCGCCCGAGTACAACGCCTCCGTCCCCGGCCCGGTCAAGAACGCCATCGACTGGGTCTCCCGCGTGCGGCCCCAGCCCTTCAAGGACAAGCAGGTCCTGCTCGTCTCCGCCTCCCCCTCGATGGTGGGTGGCAACCGCGGCCTGTGGGCGCTGCGCGTCCCGCTCGAGCACCTCGGCGCGCGGGTCTACCCCGACATGTTCAGCCTGGCCGCGGCCCACCAGGAGTTCACCGAGGACGGCGCCCTCGCCGACCGGGGGCTGGGGGAGCGGCTGGCCTCGACCGTCGGCGCCTTCCTGGACCTCGCCGAGGCCGACACCCGCTACCTGTGCCTGCAGCGCCGCTGGTACGAGTTCCTCGGCGACCGGACCGACGCGCCGGTCACCGCCCGCGCTCAGGACTGAGCCACCCGGCCGTCGCACACCCGTTCGTCAACGCACGCCCCACCCTCGCCCGAAGGTGGGGCGTGCGCCGCTGTGCGGGGGGCGCGCACAAGGGCGGATGCGACTCTTCCGGAAGAAATCCGGGCCCGGCTTGCACGATCGGGCGCCTTTTCCGATGGGGTGGTGATGGGGGAGCTTGTCGCTCCACGGCTGCCGGACACGGGGGCAGGCGGCCCGCTACTCACAAGCCACTCGGAAGGTTCCACGCAGAAGTGAACGCTGCCCAGACCGTCACCCTCGTGCTGATAGACGCCACCGCGGTCCAGGACGATCCGAGAGCACCCCTCTCGGCCGATTCGACCGGGGTGCCCGCGCACCCGCGGCTGCCCACCGCCCGCACCGGCGGCGACGAGCAACGACGGGGGAACGCATGAGCGAAGGAGAGTTCGACCCATCGGGGGACCAGACGGTCTCCAGCGAACTGGCGGGAGTGCTCCCCGTGGAGTTCACCGCGTTCCACTCCCAGCAGCACCGCGCCTACCTGCGCTACGCCCACCTGCAACTGGGCAACGCCAAGGACGCCGAGGAAGTCGTAGACGACGTGTTCACCTTCCTGCTGAAGGTGTGGCGCCAGGCGCTGAAGGAAGCGAGCCTCCACGGCTTCGCGTGGGCGGTGCTGCGCGAACACGTGGAACGGCGCCTGGCCGCCCTCGGCCGCCAGGTCGCCATGGTGGAAACGGCATGGTTCTCGGCACTGCGCCGCTCCTCCAGGGAGCGGCTCGAACTGCTGGAGTCGAAGCTCGGCCTGTACGCGGCGATCGCCGAACTGTCCGAGCGGCAGTACGACGTGGTGCTGCTGGCCTTCCTGCTGGGCAACGACTCCGACACGGTCGCCCGGATGATGGGGATCTCCCCCGCGACCGTCCGGTCGCACGTCCGCGGCGCACGCCGAACCCTGTCCCGCAAGCTCGGGGTGGACTGGATCCCCGGAGAGGAGAAGGACCAGTGAGCGACATGCCCGCTGACCGTGACATGCCGCTGCGCGAACTGGACGCGGCCCTGGAGAACGCGGCGGTGCTCGCCGAGGAGTACGCCGGCTACGACGAGGGGGCCGCCCGGCGCCGCGTCGCCCGCCGCATCGCGGCCGACCGGGCCCGCTCGGCGATCGGCACCGCCGGAGCCGACCAGGCCCGGGGGCGGACCGCCGCCAACGCCTGGGACGACCTGGTGCTCGACGCCGCCTGCCACGTGCGGGCCGCGCGCTGCCTGGACGACCTGACCTGGTCCCTGGCCGAAAGCCGGGACTTCGCGGAACTCGCCCTGCACGCGCGCTCCTGGCCCCACGGCGTGGACTCGGCCCTGCTGTTCGGCTGCCTGCTGCACCTGACGGACCGGCTGGAGGCCGCGCAGTTCTGGTTCCAGTACGCCGCCGGAGCCGGCTCGCGCACCGCCGCCCAGTGCCTCTACCTGCACCACCTGGCCCGCGCCGAGGTCCGCACGGCCCGCCACTGGAAGCAGCAGGCCCGCGTCCTGCCCGTGGAGGACCACCTGCCGCCGCTGCCCCCCGTCCCGGACAACCTGGAGGAGACCCTCGGCGCCTCGGTCATCTGGACCTCACCGCCGATCAGCACCCAGGACCTCACCGCCCTCGCCACCGGCCGGTCCGAACGCCCCCCCTACCGGCTGCCCGCGCGGCTGCGCCAGGCCGTCGCGGCCCGCCCCCGCAAGGAGCACCCGGACCTGGGGGACATCGTCACACCCAGCCCGCCCGTCGCCGTGGCCGTCGCCCGGCACGCCCGCCTCAACCTCGCGCACCTTACGGACGAGGCCAACGCCTGGGCCCTGGGCGCCCTCAAACAACCGCAGTTGACCCACGCCGCCCGCAAGACCCCCGAAGGGCGGCCGGCCCCCGCCGCGCTGGCCTCCGTCCACCAGGCCCTGCGCGTACTGGAAGTCGTCAACCGCTACTCGGGCGGCGTCAGCCTCACCCAGATCGCCCGCGAGACCAAACTGCCCCAACTGGCCCTCGCCCGCATCACGGAACAGCTCGTCCGGGCCAACCTCGCCACCCCCACCGGCCCCGACGCCTACGTCGCCGGCCACGCCCTGCTGCTGGCCGAAGCGGCCGGCGGGGAGGGCCGGGGACACCTGCGCGAGACCCTGGCCTGGGTACGGGACGCCGTCGGCGCGGCCGTGTACGTGGCCCGCTACACCGACGGCGAGGTCTCCATCACCCAGTACGCCGACGGTCCCAGCGCCCCCGCCGTCCACGAGTGGGTCGACTTCCGCGAGGCCGCGCACGCCTCCGCCGTCGGCAAGGCCCTGCTGACCCAGCTCGACTACGACGACCGCAAGGACCACCTCGCCCGGCACGA
This sequence comes from Streptomyces sp. NPDC001594, assembly GCF_042893675.1. Taxonomy (NCBI): domain Bacteria; kingdom Bacillati; phylum Actinomycetota; class Actinomycetes; order Kitasatosporales; family Streptomycetaceae; genus Streptomyces; species Streptomyces sp. NPDC001594. Next base: position 345,945 of record NZ_JBIAVB010000005.1, read on the forward strand.
GATGTCCCGCCTCACCTCCCACACCGTCACCAGCCAGGAGGCCCTCTTCCACCAGCTCGACACCCGCCGCCCCAACACCCCCCTGCTCGACCTCCAGGAGTACGCGGTCGGGACGGTCTGCGCGGCCGTACCGATCACGGCCGGCCCGAACGCCGAGTGCGTGGCCCTGTCCATCCCCGTCCCCGACCCGGCCCGGCTCAAGCAGGCCGCCCGGATCCTGCAGAGCGAGGCGGCAGCGGTCTTACTCGCCCTGATCGTCGCGGGCAGCACCCAGCCCACCCCGGGCCGGCCCGCGTTCGACCCGCGCACCGCCCCGCGGCGGTGTCCCGAACCGTCCGGCCGCTCCGGACTGGAGACCACCGTCCTCTCACCCACCTTCTAGCCGAGGGCCGTCCGCGCCGCCGGACGGCGCGCGGGAAGCCGAGCGGGCCCGGGCCGGATTCCTCCGGACCGGGCCCCGCTCGTAAGGCTCGCGCTCAGCCCTCGCGCCGCCCCAGGCCGACGGCCACCAGCAGGGCCGCGCCGACCACCAGGGCCGCGTCCACCGCCAGGACCGTGCGCACCCCGCCGAAGAGGGAGTTCCCCGTCGTGGCCAGGACGCCCAGCAACGGGATCCCGACGGTGAGGCCCACCTGCTGGGTGGTGGTGACCAGACCCGTGGCCAGACCCTGCTCCCCGTCCGGCACCCCGCTCGTCACGGTCAGTCCGTACGAGATGATCGCGCCCAGGTGGCACATGCTGGCCAGCGACACGGCCACGGTCGCCACCAGCGCGCCCGAGTCGGCACCCACCGCCAGCAGCGCCGCCGTGAACAGCCCCTGCCCGGCCAGCGAACCGACCAGGGTGCGGCGGGCGCCGAACCGGCCGATGAACCGCGGGGCCACCGCACCGGCGAGCGCCGAGGTGACTCCCTGCACACCGAAGACCAGACCGGTCAGGAAGGAGGACAGTCCCAGCGTCTCCTGGAGGTACAGGGTCAGCACGAAGACGACCGTCGACATCATCGAGAACGTCACCAGCCCGCCCACGTTGCCCCAGGCCACGGTGCGCCGCCGCAGCATCGGCAGCGACACCAGCGGAGCGGCCGCCTTCGACTCCACCACCACGAACAGGGCCAGCAGCACCAGCCCGGCCACCAGCGCGGCCCGCACGTCCGTACCGCCGAACCCGCGGTCGGCCGCCGTCGACAGGGCGTAGATCAGCGCGAGCAGCCCCGCCGTGACCGCGACGGCCCCCGGTACGTCCAGGCGCGGCCGCTCAGGGGTGCGGGACTCGGCCAGCAGCCCGGGTGCCAGGGCCAGGACGACGAGCGCGGCGACGGCGAGCAGCCCCATGGTCGAACGCCAGCCGAGGGTGTCGGTCATGACCCCGCCGAGGACCATGCCGACCGTGAAGCCGAGGGACAGCAGGGTGCCGGAGATGCCCAGCGCCCGGTCGCGCAGCGGGCCCTCGGGGAACGTCGTGGTCAGCAGGGACATGCCCGCCGGTACCACGGCGGCCGCCCCCAGGCCCTGGAGGGCGCGCCCGGTCAGGAAGGCCGCCGGGTTCCAGGCGAGGGTGGCGAGCAGCGAGGCGGCGCCGAAGACCAGGAGCCCCGCCAGGAACAGCTTCTTGCGGCCGAACAGGTCGCCGATCCGGCTGAAGAGGAGCAGGAACCCGCCGGACGGCAGGCTGAACGCGGTCACCGCCCACTGGAGGGCGGACGGACTCAGGCCCAGGTCCTTGCCCAGCACCGGCAGGGCCACGTTCAGGACGGAGAAGTCGAGCGCCACCATGAACTGGGCGGCGCAGAGCACGAAGAGGACCAGCCGTGCGCGGCCGGAGAGCCGGCCTTCCTCGGGGGCCGCCGTACGCGGCCCGGTGACCACGGGGGTCCGGGTGTCTGTCGTCATGGGCACCACCCTCGCGGCCCCGCGACGCTCGTGAAGAGTGGGAACTTATCCTGTTGGTGGCACCACCAGGCAGCCGGACAGGGGGAATCCGTGGCCACACCGATCGACCGCAACCGCCGCACGGAACTGCGGGAGTTCCTGATGAGCCGGCGCGCCAGGATCTCCCCGGCACAGGCGGGCCTCCCGGACGGCGGAGCCCGCCGCCGCACCCCGGGACTGCGCCGCGAGGAGGTCGCCGTCCTCGCCGGGGTCGGGGTCTCCTGGTACCAGTGGCTCGAACAGGGCCGCGACATCACGGTCTCCGGGCAGGTGCTCGACGCGGTCAGCCGCGTCCTGCGGCTGACCAGCGCCGAACGCCGACACCTGTACGTGCTCGCCGGGCTCAACCCGCCCGCCCTCGAAGTCGCGCCCGGCGATCGGGACATGTGCCAGGGCCTGCAGCGCCTGATCGACGCCTGGATGCCCTTCCCCGCGCACATCATGGACACCTACTGGAACACCGTCCTGTACAACGACGCGGCCGCCCTGGTCCTCGGCATGCGTCCGGAGATCGTGCAGAACTGCCTGATCGCGTTCTTCACCGACCCCGTGTACCTGTCCCGCTCCCCGCAGTGGGAGGAGCTCGCGGTGGAAGTCGTGGCCCAGTTCCGGGGGGCCTGCTCCGAACACCCCGAGGACGAGGGCTTCCAGGCGGTGGTGGAGCAGGCACGGGAACTCAGCCCCCGGTTCGCCGAGCTGTGGGAGCGCCAGGACATCCGGCCCGGCGGCCAGCACCGCAAGCAGCTGGAGCACCCGGTCGTCGGCACCCTGCACGTGGAGTCGACCCAGCTGCGCGTCCCGGCCCGCCCCGACCTCGTGATCGTGCTGCACACCCCGATGCCGGGCACGGAGACCGCCGAGAAACTGGAGTGGCTGACCTCACCGGAGGGGCGCAGGGGACTGATGTACCCGGTCGCGGGCTAGGCCCTGCCGGGCGGCGGCGCCTCAGGGGGTGCGGGCGCCGAGGGTGGCGACGGCGCCGACCATGCGGTCCCAGAACGCCTCCCGGTCCAGGGTGACGGCGACCCGCGCGTTCGCCGGCCGGCCGAGGTAGCCGTGCGGGTCCACGACGGTGGCCCCGCGCGTGTGCGTGCCCCGCAGCTCCACCGCCACGTTCGCGTCCACGCACTCCACGATCGCCGGGTCGATCACCCGGGCCACCGCGACGGGGTCGTGCAGCGGGGGGTGGGGCATGCCCCACAGGCGGTGGTAGGCGGCGCCGAAGAAGGTCAGCAACTCGGCGCAGACCGCGCCCAGTTCCGTGCCCAGCGCCTCGAAGCGGGCCACGACGTCCGGGGTGGCCAGGGCCTGGTGGGTGACGTTCAGGCCGCACATGGTCACCGGTACCCCGCTGCGGAGGACGATGTCGGCGGCCTCCGGGTCGCTGTACACGTTGAACTCGGCCGCGGGCGTCCGGTTGCCGCGTTCCGTGGATCCGCCCATCAGCACGATCTCGCGGATCCGGGCGGCACAGCCGGGGTAACGGGTCAGCAGCAGCGCGATGTTGGTCAGCGGGGCCGTGGGCACCAGCGTCACCGGCTCGGGATGCTCGTCCAGGATCCGCCGGATCAGCTCCACGGCGTGCTCGGGCACCACGTCCACCGAGGGCTCCGGGAACCGCGGCCCGTCCAGCCCGGACGCGCCGTGCACGTCTTCGGCGACGGACAGGGGCTGGAGCAGCGGCCGTGCGCAGCCGGCGGCGATGGGCACGTCCGTGATCCCGGCGACGGTGCACACCCGGCGGGCGTTGAGGGTGGTCTTCTCCAGGGTCTGGTTCCCGGCGACCGTGGTGATGGCGAGCAGGTCGACCGCGGGATCGGCCGCCGCCAGCATGATCGCCAGGGCGTCGTCGTGTCCGGGGTCGCAGTCGATGATGATCGGGACGGGCACGGGCAGTTCCTCCCGGTGGGGGCGCCGACCCGCCCAGTCTGCCGCCGCGGGGCCGCGACGGCCGCCACTTGTGCGCCAAAACGCCGCAGCCGTCGGCTCATACCCGCGCTTCGGCGGCCCAGGGCGGGGCGGTTCCCCCGGACGGGTGGCCGGGGCCCGGCCCCCGGGGTGGTGCCTGCCGCGCCTGCCCGGCCGGGCCGGGGGAGTGTGGAACGGTTCGAGCCGATCACGCACCGCAGCGATCGGGAGGACCCCCACATGTTCAGAACGGTGTTCACCGCCGGCGCGGCCGCCGCGCTCGCCGCCGCCGCCCTCACCCCCTCGGCGGGGGCCACGACCGGCGGCGGCGCGTCCTTCGGCGGCGCGTCCTCCGGCCGGGCGTCCTTCGCACCGCCGGAGCAGATCACCATCGACGTGGTCCAGGTCAACGGCTCGGGCTGCCGCCCCGGCAGCGCCGCCGTGGCCGTCGCCCCGGACAACACGGCCTTCACCGTCACGTACAGCGAGTACCTCGCCGAGGTGGGCCCGGGCGCAAACCCGACCGCCTTCCGCAAGAACTGCCAGCTGGGACTCAGCCTCAACGTCCCGCAGGGGTACACCTTCGCCATCACCCAGGCCGACTACCGCGGCTTCGCCAGCCTCCACGAGGGCGCCACCGCCACCCAGAAGGCCAGCTACTACTTCCAGGGCATGTCCCAGACCGCCAGCCGCAGCCACACCCTGCGCGGCCCGCTCCAGGACGGCTGGCAGGTCTCCGACACCGTCCCCGTCGAGGCCCTCGTCTTCCACCCCTGCGGGGCGAAGCGGAACCTGAACATCAACACCGAGCTGCTCACCCAGGCCGGCGCCTCCGACCCGGCCAAGGACACCAGCTTCCTCACCATGGACTCCACCGACGGCAGCATCAACACCAAGTACCACTTCTCCTGGAAGCCCTGCCCGCAGCGCCGCTGACACCGGCCGCGCGGCGGACGCGGGGGCGGGGCCGGGGAGTTGTCAGACCCGCTCCCTAGCATGGCGTCCATGAGCCACTCGCACAGCAGTCCGGTCTCCCAGGTGGTGCGCGCCGCCCTCGCCCCACCCCGCGGCGGCGCCGCCCCCGTGGCGGGCGCCGCCCTGCGGGCGGTGGAGGAGGCCCGCCCCGCGCGCACCCTCGGGGCGGCCGTCGCCGCCGCCGGCGGAGTGGACGGGGCGGCGGCGGAGCGGTTGCGCGCCTGGGTGGCCGGGCTGCCCGGCGACCGGTGGCCCGGTCTGCACGACGCGCTCGTCCGCCACCGGGGCACCCTGTCCGGCCTGCTGGCCGACGTCCCGCCGCCCGCGCCGCCGGCCGCCCCCGGCGAGGTCCGCCCGCCGGTGCCCCGCAGCGTGCACGCCACCCTCGCCCTGCTGCTGGAGCACGCCCGGCCCGAACAGGCCGCCGCGGCCCTGGCGGTGTTCCCCGACCGCACCCGTGACGCCCTCCTCGCGGGCGGCGCGCTGCCCGGCCCGCAGCTGGTCACCGCCGTCACGGAGCACGGGGACACGGCCGCCCGGGCCGCCCTGGCCCGCCACCCGCGGCTCGACAGCCGGGTGCTGGCCCGGCTGCTCGCCGTCGGGGACGCCGGCGTCGCGGCCGCCGTCTACCGCAACCCGCGCTGCACCACGTCCCTGCGCCGCACCCTCGTGCGCAACCTCCACCGGGTACCGATGGACGGGGACCTGCGCGCCGAACTGACCGACGGCACGCGCCTGCTCCCGGCCACCTGGCTCACCCCGCTGCTCACCTCCGGCGACCCGGAGCTCACCGTGCGCGCGCTGAGGTCCCTGGAGACGCGCGGCGTGGTCCAGCGGCACGCGCTCGTGCGCATATGGGAAACCGCCGGACAGCGGGCCCTGGAGGCCCTGCTGGACGGCTCGGACGTGCTGCGGCATCTGAGCCTGCCCGTCTGCTCGGCCGTCCGCAAGGCCTTGGCCGAGGAGGACGGTTCGGGCAACGGGCTGCGCCGCCTGCGCGAGGGCGGCGAGCCCTACGAGGACCCCGCCCGGCTGCCGGCGCTGCTGGCCACCACCCGGGGCACGAGCAGCCTCGCCGCCCTGCTGGCCGAGCCGTACGCCCACGACATGGCGGCCCTCGCCGAGGCGCACGCCAAGACCCCGTTCATGCCCAAGGCCTGCGAGGAGCTCGCCCGGCACGAGGCGGCGGACGACGCCCAGCGCCTGGCGTTCCGGCTCAGCGTCCTCAATGAGCCCTGGCGCGTCGGCGGACGGCGCGTCGGCAACGCGGAGCCGCCCGGGCGGCGCCTGGCCCGCGAACCGCTCGACGACTCGGCCGCGAAGTGGGCGGAGGGCATGGCCGCGGCCGGGCTCCTCGACCCGGCCGGACTGATCCGCACCGCCCGCCCCGCCGTGCACGCGGTGGCCGCCCTGGCCCGGCTCACCGAACGCGGCCTGCTCACCGACACCGCCCGGGACGAACTCGCCGCCCTCGCCGCCACCCACCTCGGCGAACGCCCCGAGGCCTGGGCGGCCCTGGACGCTGCCCTGCCCGCCCACCAGGGCACCCTGGCGGAGCTGATCGCCGAGGCCGGCCGCACCCCGGAGCCCCGGCCGACCCGCCCGACAGCCCCGGCCCCCGACGAGGCACCGGCGCACCCTGTCCTGCCCGCGCAGTCCGGGGCGCCGATACCGCCCGCACCCGCCGCGCAGGCAGACGGCCCCGCGCAGCCGGAGGCATCGGCCCAGTCGGCACCGCCCGCGCGGGCCGGGGAGTCGGCGCACCCCGGAGCTCCGGCGCAGCCCGACGCGTCGGCGCAGCTCACAACCCCCGCGCAGGGCGAAGGAGCAGAGCCGTCCGAGGCACCGGGGCGCCCCGACGCTCCCTCGGAGGACGGGGCGGCCGGGACGGTCGGGCGGGCCGCGGCCGTCGCTTCGGCCGGTCAGGCGGCGCCGCCGGAGGCCCCCCGCACCCCCGACGAGCGGGCCGCTCTCGCCGCCCTCGACCTGCTGTACTCCCTCGCGCCCGCCGACGCCCCGCTCCCCGAAGACCCCGCCGTCCTGCGTTTCCTGGCGCACCACCGGCAGGAGGACGCCCCCGGCCTCGCGACCCCCCGCTGGCTGGCCCGGGCCTGCGCGGCCGCCGGGGTAGAACCGTCCGACGGCGCCTGGCACACCGCCCCCACCGCCGAGGAGGTCCGCGCGGAGCGCCCCCGCTCCTGGGGCGCCGGCACCCGGCTCACCGAACAGGCCTACACCCAGGGCCTCCTCCCCGCCGACGAGCTGGTCCGCCTGCTCCCGGCACGGGACCTGGTCCTGCTGCCCCACGACTGGCGCCGCATGGCCTTCGCGTCGGCCTGGCGGGGGGCCCTCGCCAGGCTGTTGCGCACGGAACTGGGCACCGACCCCGACGGCTGGCTCCGGCTGGCGCGCACCGCCGCGCTCCACGGCGGCCTGGACCGGCGCGTGGACGAGGGCGGCCCCGGCTGGGCCGAACTCCTGCGGCTGTCCCGCACCGAGGACCCGGGATCCGGCCCCCACCTGCCGTCCGGCCCGCCCGCCCGGGGTGCGGCGAGCAGCCCCCCGGCCACCCCGGACGAGGCGCTGCGGCTGCTGGAAGGGGGCAACCGGCGCTGGGCCTGGCCCCTCGGCACCCTGCTGTCCCTGGCCGACGCCGGCGTGGTCGACGCGGTCCTGCCCCGCCTCGGCCCCGACGGGCCCTGGCTGCTCGCGGCGTACCTGCTGCGCCACGACCGGACCCCGCGCGTCCTCCTCGACCGGCTGCTCGCCGGACGCGACCCCGAGGCCCTGCGCGTCCTGGCCTCCCAGTCGCGCCGGCTGGCCGAGGACGCCAGGGACCTCCTGGTCGACCTCGACGACCCCGAGGTCGACCTCACCCTGCTGCGCCGCGGCTTCACCTCCCACCTCGGGGCCCGGATCGTCACCCGCCCCCACGGGCGCACCAGCGCCCGGCTCCTGGCGGAGCTGCGGGCGGACCCCTCCGGCCCGCTGCCCGGGGGCGCCCTCTGGCTGCGCTCGCGCGAACCCGCCCTGATCGAGGAGGTCTTCGCCCGCCAGGGAGGCGAACTGGGCTTCGCCCAGCAGGCGGTGGGCTGCCTGGGCCTGCTCGAACACGGCGGAGCCGCCCGGCTCGCGGCCCTGGCCGGCCGGGACCTGCTCGGCCCGGCGGCCGCCCGGCTGTGCGCCAAGGCGCTCGCGTCGAAGGACCCGGCCGCGGTGCTCCGGGCCCGCGTCGAGCGCGAACTGGACCCGGTCAAGCTCCTCACGCGGCTGCGCCGGGGCCCCACGCACTGGCAGACGACCAGTGCCGTCCTGGCGACGCCCGGGGCGGTCGACTGGGAGGCCCTGGCCGCCGCGCACGAGCAGGAGCCCCTCCCGAACTGGGAGTACCTGGTCAACCTCCGCAGCGCCCCCGCCGCAGTGCGGCTCCGCTACGCCGGACTGCTCCACGAGCCCGGCCCCGACGGCCTGCCCGACGGCCCCGAAGCCACCCGTGCCCGCGCCCGGCGCGGACTGGCCGGCCTCCACCACTGCCCGCCCGTCACCCAGCTCGACGGCCTGCTGGCCTCGGGCGCGCTCGCCCCGGACGACCTGCTGCGCACGGCGGCCCCGGCCGCGCGGATGCTCGCCTACCTGAACACCGCAGCCCGCCGTCCGGACGCCCCGCCCGCGGCCCGAACCGCCCTGGCCGCCCTCGCCGCCCTCGTCGGGGGCCGCCTCGCCGCCGATCCCGCCGCCTGGGCCGCGGTGGTCTCCCGGCTGACGGGCCGTGACCCCGGCTGGGACCCGGTCTCGCCCGTTTCCGTCCTCCTGGGCTGACGGTGTGTACGTCATGTGAAGAAATGTCATTGGGGGCGTTCGGGTGGGAGTCGCAGCCGCCCGCAACCGAGTGCACAGAGTAATAACTCATCACAGCCAGTAACTACATTCGGGAGGTTCGATGGACACCACACCGACGTACGCACTGTCATCCCGCACGCCCCGCTGGGCGCTCGACCCCTACCGGTTCCCCGGCCTCGAAGGCCTGGAGGAGGCCGAGCCACTCGGGGACCCCGGCGGCGCGCCCGCTCCGGCACCCGCCGCGAACCCGCACCGGCCCCCGCGCTGACGCAGCCCGCCGGGGACGGGACCACGGGCCCGTCCCCGGACCCGCCGCATCGCGAATCACCCGCCGCCGCGCACCGGCGGGGCTTACGATCTCGATCGGACGGTCCCGTCCCGCGACCGCCGCCCGCCCTGCACCCGTGGAGGTCAACCGTGTTCCGCACGGCCGAAGGACACCGCAGTCAGCGCACCAGCACCCGCCGCGGCCCCCGCGGCCGCTCCGCCCTCCGGGCCGCGGCCGCCGCCGCGGCCGGCATGTTCCTCGCCGTGGGCTGCTCCTCCTCCGGCGACAGCGGGCCCGGCGAGGCCGCCGGGGGAGTCCCCGTCGTACAGAAGGGCAAGCTCACCACCTGCACCCACCTGCCCTACCCCCCCTTCCAGTTCGAGCAGAACGGCAAGGTCGTCGGCTTCGACGTGGCCCTCATCGACCTCGTCGCCCAGAACCTCAAGGTCGAGCAGAAGATCCTCGACACCCCGTTCGAGAACTTCAAGACCGGCGCCTTCCTGAACTCCGGCCAGTGCGACCTCGCCGCCGCCGGCATGACGATCACCGACGAGCGCAAGAAGAACGTCGACTTCTCCGTCCCCTACTTCGACGCGACCCAGGCGCTGCTGGCGACCAAGAAGAGCGGCATCACCTCCCTCGCCGACGTCAAGGCCAAGTCCGCCAAGCTCGGCGCCCAGGCCGAGACCACCGGCGAGAGCTACGCCAAGAGCCAGGGGTTCAACCCCGTCGCCTTCGAGAGCTCTGACGCGGTCCTCAACGGACTGCGCACGGGCCAGGTCGACGCGGTCGTCATCGACTACCCGGTCGTCCAGGGCTGGCTCAAGGACAAGGCCAACGCCTCCGCGTTCGTCCTCGGCCAGAACATCGAGACGGGGGAGAAGTACGGCTTCTCCGTGAAGAAGGGCAACTCCGCCCTCCTCGCCGCCATCGACAAGGCCATCACCACCGCCAAGGCCGACGGCACCTACAAGAAGATCTACGAGCAGTGGATCGGCCCGCTGCCCCAGGCGGCGTCGTGACCTCTCGGCTGACCCGGCGCCAGCGGCGCCGAGTCTGGCAGGGCGTCCAGTACGCGGTCTTCGTAGCGGTGCTGGTCCTGGTGGGCGTCCTCGCCGACTGGGACCGGCTGCAGAACCAGTTCGCGCAGAAGGACCTGGTGGCGCGGCTCTTCCCGCAGATCATCACCACCGCCCTGCGCAACACGGTGGTGTACACCTTCTCCGGGTTCGCCTTCGGCCTGGTGCTCGGGCTGGTCATCGCCATGATGCGGCTCTCGTCGGTGGCCCCCTACCGCTGGGTCGCGACCGTCTACATCGAGCTGTTCCGCGGCCTGCCGGCCCTGCTGATCTTCATCTTCGTCGGGGTCGCCGTGCCGCTGGCGTTCCCCGGCACCGCGATCCCCGGAGGGACGTACGGGAAGGTCGCGCTGGGCCTCGGCCTGGTCGCGGCCGCCTACATGGCGGAGACGATCCGGGCCGGCATCCAGGCCGTGCCCAAGGGCCAGATGGAGGCCGCCCGCTCGCTCGGCTTCTCCCACGGGCGCGCCATGGTGTCCGTGATCATCCCGCAGGCCTTCCGGATCGTCATCCCGCCGCTCACCAACGAGCTCGTCCTGCTGTTCAAGGACTCCTCGCTGGTGCTGTTCCTGGGCGTCACCCTGGAGGAGCGGGAGCTGACCAAGTTCGGCCGGGACCTCGCCAGCGAGACCGCCAACTCCACCCCGATCCTGGTCGCGGGCCTGTGCTACCTCCTGGTGACCGTACCGCTGAGCTTCGTGGTGCGCCGCCTGGAAGCCCGCGCCGACAAGGCCACGTGAGGAGGAGGACACCATGTCACGGACCACGGGAACGGCGGGGGCGGGGGACACCATGGGCGCGGAGCGCGCGGAGATCGAGATCCGGGGACTGCACAAGTCCTTCGGCGACAACCACGTGCTGCGCGGCATCGACCTCGACGTCGCCCGCGGCGAGGTGGTGTGCGTCATCGGGCCCTCGGGCTCGGGCAAGTCCACCCTGCTGCGCTGCGTCAACCTGCTGGAGGAACCGAGCGGGGGCCAGGTCTTCGTCGGCGGTACGGAGCTCACCGACCCCGATGTCGACATCGATGCCGCGCGCCGCCGCATCGGCATGGTCTTCCAGCAGTTCAACCTCTTCCCGCACGTGAGCGTCACCGGCAACCTCACCCTGCCGCAGCGCCGGGTGCTGGGCCGGGACAAGGAGAAGGCCGCGGCCGTCGCCCGCGAGAACCTGGAGCGCGTGGGCCTCGCGGAGAAGGCGGACGCCTACCCGGCCCAGCTGTCCGGCGGGCAGCAGCAGCGCGTGGCGATCGCCCGGGCCCTGTCGATGGGGCCGGAGGTGATGCTCTTCGACGAGCCGACCTCGGCCCTCGACCCCGAACTCGTCGGCGAGGTGCTGTCGGTGATGCGGGTCCTGGCCGGGGAGGGGATGACGATGATGGTCGTCACGCACGAGATGAGCTTCGCCCGCGAGGTCGCCGACCGGGTGGTGTTCATGGACGGCGGTGTCATCGTCGAACAGGGGCCCGCGGAGCAGGTGGTCACCCGGCCCTCCCAGGAACGCACCCGTGACTTCCTCAACCGCGTCCTGGATCCGGCGGCCGCCCCGGCCCCGGGCCCGCGCGAGGACGGCGGCCGGGAGTCGGCCGGCGGCCCGGGAACGGGCGGCGGCTGACCCGGCGCCGGCGGCTCAGCTCCCCGTCCGCGCCGGCCGCCACAGCAGGTAGGCGCCGGCGGCCGAGACCAGGAGGGCCATGCAGGCGATGAACACCAGCCCCGCGCCCTCCAGTCCGACCGGACCCACCAGCAGCCCCACCCCGATCACCGGCACCGAGATGCCGAAGTACGCCACCACGAACAGCGTCGAGATCACCGCGGCGCGCCGGTCCTCCGGCGAGGCCTCGGCCACCGCGGACAGCGCCCCGCGGAACGCCAGCCCCTGCCCGCACCCCCCGACCAGCGCGCTCAGCACCACCAGCACCAGCAGCTCCCACCGCAGGGCGGCCGCCAGCAGGGCCAGCCCGCCCAGCAGGACCGCGCAGCCCAGCGGCAGCGAGCGCCCCACCCCGAGCCGGCCGACCGCCAGCTGCCCGGCGGTGGAGCAGAAGAAGGCCAGCGCGACGACCACCCCGCTCAGGGCGTGATCGCGCACCCCGAGCGATTCCGAGAGGAACGCCGGGCTGACCGAGGTGAACACCCCGAAGAGGGCGAAGCCCGCGAACGAGGCGATCGCCGCCGGCCCGAACACCGGCCGCACCGGCGGGGGCAGCCCCGGCCGCTGCGGCCGCACGGCACGCAGCGGGCCCCGCTCCCGCACGGTCTCCGGCAGCCACAGCACCACGGCCGCCGCCCCGGCCACCAGGGCGAGGTGGACGGCGAACGGCAGGTACAGCGGCCAGGGCGCGTACTGCGCGAGCACCCCGGCGAGCAGCGGGCCGCAGCCGAGGCCGCCCATGTTGGCGGCCGTGGCCACGAACGTGGCCCGGGCCCGGCCCTCCTCGGGGGCCAGTTCGAGGACGTAGGCCGTGGCGGCCCCGGTGAACAGCCCGGCCGACAGGCCCGACAGCAGCCGCCCAGCGTACAGCCAGGGCAGCCCGGAGGCGGCGAGGAAGCAGACGGCACTCCCCGCCGCACAGCCCAGCCCGGCCAGCAGCACCGGCCGCCTGCCCACCGAGTCCGAGGCGTTCCCGGCCAGCAGCAGCACCCCGATGACGGCGAAGGCGTACACCGCGTACACGACCGTCACCGTCAGCTCGGAGAAGGAGAACTTCTCCTGGTACAGGCCGTAGAGCGGGGTGGGCAGCGTGGTGCCGGTCATGCACACCGCGAACACCGCCCCGCCGAGCACACACGCGCGCCACCCTCGCCGATCACCGTCCATGCCGCCGACGGTAACCCCGCCCGCCACCCCCGCCCGGCAGGCGCGCGCCGGGTCCCGCGGGCGACGGGGAGTGGTCCCGTACGCAGGAGTGCCCGCCGGCCCCGCAGGGCACGGCCGGGGCTCCAGCGGTCCTCCGGTGCCGTGCGAGCCATGGTCCAGCCGGGCTGCGGCAGGCGCTGGCACCGTATCGGCACGGACGCGGTCCGGATGGCATGCGCATTCCACCGCCGCTCCGACCCGGATACGGCGGTCCTGCCGGGCCCACCCGCCCCGCGCGTGCACGAGGCCTGCCGACCGGGACGCCCAGAAACAAAGGAGTTCCCCTGGTGAAGACCGTTCTGATGTCGGGTCGTACCCGACGGAACTCGGCGCACGACAAGGAGCCCGGGCTGCTGCGGATCATGAAGGAGGACCTGGACGTCGTCGTCGCCCAGGACCCCTCCATGCGCAACCGCCGCGAAGCACTGCTGCACGCCGCCCTGCCGGCCCTGTGGGCGCACCGCGTGGCCCACCGCCTGCACCGGCGTGGCATGCGCATGACAGCCGGGCTCATCGCCTGGCAGGCGCGCCGCAAGACCTCCGTGGAGATCCACCCCGGTGCCGTCCTCGGCCGGCGGGTGTTCATCGACCACGGCGCGGCCGTCGTGATCGGCGAGACCGCGGTGGTCGGGGACGACGTGACGATCTATCACCAGGTGACCCTGGGGGCGGTCGGCTGGTGGAGCGACAACAAGCGGCCCGTGGGTGAACGCCGCCACCCCGTGGTGGGCCACCACGTCGTGCTCGGCACCAACGCGACGGTCCTCGGCCCCGTCACCATCGGCGAGCACGCCGTCATCGGGGCCCAGGCCCTCGTCAACAAGGACGTCCCCCCGGGGGCCCGCGTCCTGGCCGCCACCGCCGTGATCAAGGCGGTCGGCGAGCAGCCGCAGCCCATGGAGGACCTGTACGCGGTGACGGCCTCGGCCGGCTCCTGGTAGGCCCCGGCCGCCGCACCCCTTCCCCGCCTCGCACCTCCCCCCACGAAGACTGCGTCGGCGTACGGGCGGACCGTACGACCACCCCCGACAGGCAGCCGCACGACCCGACTTGTGAGGAAGCACACGTGGAAAGCCGTAAGACGCGCCCCATCGCCGACAGCATCGAGGACCTGATCGGTTCGACCCCGCTGATCCGCCTCCACTTCGAGGACACCGCCCCGGGCACGCACGTGCTGGCCAAGCTCGAGGCCGCCAACCCGATGTCCACCAGCAAGGACCGCGCCGCCCTCTACATGCTGCGCGCCGCCGAGGGGCGCGGCGAGCTCACCCCGGGCAGCGGCACGGTGATCGAGGCCACCTCCGGGAACACCGGCATCTCCCTGGCCGCCCTCTGCGCCGCCCGCGGCTACCACTGCGTCATCGTGCTCCCCGACAGCGCCACCCGCGAGCGGATCGGCATGCTGCGGGCGCTCGGCGCGGAGGTCGTGCGCACCCCCCGGGAGCAGGGGTACTCCGGAGCGATAGCCAAGGCCGAGGAGCTGCACGCGGCGACCCCCGGCTCCTGGTTCCCCCGCCAGCACGAGAACGCCGACAACGTGCGGGCCCACTACGAGACCACCGGACCGGAGATCTGGGCGGACACGGAGGGCCGCGTCGACGTCCTGGTCTGCGGCGTGGGCACCGGCGGCACGCTGAGCGGCACGGCCGCGTACCTCAAGGAGCAGAACCCGGGGATACGCGTCGTCGCGGTCGAGCCGGAGAACTCCCCGGTCCTCACCCAGGGCACCGGCGGCCTGCACCGCATCCCCGGCCTCAACGGCGGCTTCGTGGCCCCCACGACCGACGTCTCGCTGATCGACTACGTGGTGACCGTCACCGACGAGGACGCGGTCGCCGCCGCGCGGCAGCTCGCCCGCCGCCAGGGCATCTTCGCCGGGGTCTCCTCGGGTGCCGTCGCCCACGCCTCGGCCCGGCTGGCCGCCCACCCGGACTACGTCGGCGCCTCGATCGTCACCCTGCTGCCCGACACCGGCGAGCGCTACCTCAGCCTGTGGGAAGAGGAGGAGGCCGCCGAGGCCCGGCAGCCGGCCCGCAGGCCCTCCGCCGCGCGGGGTCGCGCCCCTTCGCAGACCGCCCCGCAGCCGGCGCGGCAGGCCGCGCAGGCCCCGCAGGAGTCCCCCGAGCAGCCCCTGGCCCTGACCACGAAGGGCTGACCCCCCGGCCCCCCTCCCGCGCAACCGCCCGCCCGCCCCCGCACGTCCGAAGGTGGGGGTGGTGTGCGTGACGGAGGAGGAACCGGGAGCCCGGCGGCCCGCCGCGATGGCGCTGCCCGCCGTCGCCGCGGCGTGCGTGTACGCCTGGGCCCGCTGGTGTTTCGGCGGATCCGCCGCCCCGTCGGCCACCTTCGCGGTGGCCGGCGGGGCGGTGCTGCTCCTCGGCGCGGCCGTGGCGTACTTCGCGGCCGTGCGCGGGGCCGGCGGCCTCTTCGGCGCGCTGCTGCTCGCGCTGGGGCTGCTCTCGACGGTGGCGGCCACGGAACAGGCCGCGGCGCGCGGTGCGGTCGCCGCCTGCGTCGTCCGGGAGTCCCGGGCCGAGGTGGAGGCCTCGTTCGGCGAGGGCGGTGCGGAGAAGACGGTGTACCGCCTCGCGCTGGACTGCCCCGGAGGCTACCCCGCCGAGCTCAAGGACGCCCCCTCCGCAGAACCCCGCGGCGGCGAGGTCCGGGTGGCCTACGACCCCCGGCGCCGCGTCTCCCCGGCGCCGGCCGGTGAGGGCCCTCCCTGGCAGGCGGCCCTGACCGCCCTGCTCCTCCTCGCCCTCTGCACGGTTCTGGCGGCGGCCCGCAGGCCTGCGGGGCCGTGAAGTCGCGTCGCTCGAAGGAAAGTTGCGGAACAACGCCCTCCGCAACGGAATCCGAAGCGAAGAAGCCGCTTCGCCATTGATTCGCAAGTTACCTGCGGGTTTGGCTAACAAAAACATGGCCGGTGACTTGCGTAACCCCGCGACCTCCGACAGTATCGGCCCCGTTCCGCCTCACAGCGCCCGGACGAGCACCGGCAACCCCGTGCCGTCCCACGCCCCGCGAGCCGCCCGATCCGAGCGGTCGCCCGTACGCGCCCTCCTCCGAGGCACACCCCCTTTTCCCACGCGACCCCCCGTCGCGTTCCCTCTCATTACCTACCCTCGAAGGCAAGGCAGAGATGGCACCACTGGCCTCGCGCCGACGTACCCCGGCAGCCGACCGTCACCCCGTGGACGCGGTCCCCCCGCTCTCCCAACTGTCGTTGTACGGCTTCCAGCACGTCCTGGCGTTCTACGCCGGCGCGGTCCTCGTACCGATCATCCTGGGCAACAGCCTGGGGCTCTCCCCGCGCGAACTCGTCTACCTGATCAACGCCGACCTGGTCACGGCCGGCATCGCCACCATCATCCAGGCCTGGGGATTCTGGCGGATCGGCGCCCGCCTCCCGCTCGTCCAGGGCGCGACCTTCACCGCCGTCTCCCCGATGATCGCCATCGGCCAGGGCGCGGGCGGCGGGACCGCGGGACTGCTGGTGGTCTACGGAGCCGTGATCACCGGCGGCATCGCCACGTTCCTGCTCGCCCCCTTCGTCGGGCGGCTCGCCAAGTACTTCCCGCCGATCGTCACCGGCACCCTCCTCACCGTCATCGGCATCGTGCTCATACCCGTGGCGCTGCAGGACGTCGGGGGCGGCTCCGACCTGATCGGCAAGCCCGGCTTCGGCGCCCCCGAGCACCTCGCCTACGCCGGCGGCACCCTCCTGCTCATCCTGCTCCTCTCCCGCTTCGGCGGACCCTTCCTGCGCAGCGTCGCCATCCTGCTCGGCCTCGTCGGCGGCACCACGGCCGCCTGGCTGCTCGGCGACGCCGACCTCGGCCCGGTGGAGCAGGCCGACTGGCTCGGCGTCAGCACCCCCTTCCACTACGGCGTCCCGCAGTTCCACCTCTTCCCGATGCTCGCGATGGCCGTCGTCATGGTCATCACCATGGTCGAGACCACCGGCGACGTCTACGCCATGGGCGAGATCACCGGCCGCGAGGTCGACGGGGAGACCGTCGCCCGGGCCCTGCGCGCCGACGGCGTGGCCACCGTCCTCGGCGGCGTCTTCAACTCCTTCCCGTACGTGGCCTTCGCCGAGAACATCGGCCTCGTCCGGATCTCCCGGGTGACCAGCCGGTTCGTCGTGGTCGCCGCCGGCTTCCTGATGATCCTGCTGGGCCTGGTCCCCAAGGCCGGAGCGGTCGTCGCCTCCGTCCCGCACCCGGTCCTCGGCGGCGCCGCCGTCGCCATGTTCGGCATGGTCGCCACCGTCGGCATCCAGATCCTCGCCAAGGTCGACCTCAGGGAGGAGCGCAACGCCCTGATCCTCGCCCTCAGCCTGGGCGCCGCGATGCTCCCGGCCGCCGTCGGCCCGTTCTTCGAACGCATGCCCACGGAGCTGCGGGCCGTCCTCGGCAGCGGCATCACCCTCGGCAGCCTCACCGCCGTGCTGCTCAACCTGTTCTTCCACAGCCTGACCGGTCGTACGGCACGGGAGGAGATCGACTGGGACGCCTTCGCCGACGCCCCGCCGGCCCGGTGATCCGCCCGTGTCCACACCCCCGTTCTCCCCCGCACAGGCCAGGGCCGCGCGCGAGCGCCTGGGCATGACGCCCGGCCACGTCGTCGCCGCCATGGCGCAGTTGGGCATGGACCGCCCGCACGAAGCGGTCCACGCCTGGGAATCCGGTACCGCCACCCCGTCCGAACCCGAACTCCTCGCCCTGGCCGACGCCCTGTGGTGCCCGGTCGCCGTGCTCATGGCCGTCACGCCCGCCACCCTGCGGGAACACCGGCTGGCGCGCGGGTTCACCGCCGAACGCCTGGCCCGGCGCATCGGCATGGACCCGGACGGCTACGCCCGCGCCGAGGCCGAACACCGCTGGCCCGGCACCGACCGCCAGACCCTGCTCCTGGCCGACGCCCTCGGCCTGAGCTCGGAGGAACTGCTCGGCGTCCTGGACCGGGACAACGAACTCGTCGCCCTGCTGTGCCAGGCCGTCGAGGGCCGCTGGAAGGTCCACGTCACCGCGCTCGCCCACCTCACCCAGGCCGACGAACGGCGGGTGGCGCGCGCACTGAAGGCACTGCACCGCGAGTACACCCGGTTCGACGAGCGCTACATGGGCCACCTCGTCGCCCGCAACGACGACGCCCGGCTCCGCGAGATCGCCGCGGACCGCGCGGCCTGGCTGCGGGCCCTGCCGGACCGCTTCCGCGCCCTCACCGGTACCGGCCCGGACCCGTCCGGGTACTGACGGCCCCGACGTGCCGGTGCGCCGCCGCCCCCGGCGCCGGCCGCCCGCCATGATGGCCGCGACGGTCGTGCGGGCGTGCGGAAGGACGGGCCGGTGTGGGCAGCGGGTGAGGCGTACGAACCGTACGTCGGCAGGTGGAGCCGTCTGGTGGCCGCCCGGTTCGTCCGCGGGCTGGACGCGGCGCCGGGCGGCAGCTGGCGTGACGTCGGATGCGGTACGGGCGCCGTCACCCGGGCGGTGCTGGACGCGGCCCGACCGGCGGCCGTGGTCGGCGCCGACCCCTCGGAGGGCTATCTGGCGTACGCCCGGGAACACGTCCGCGACCCACGGGCCCGGTTCGTCCGGGCCGACGCCCGGAACCTCCCGTTCGCCGACGCCACCGCCTCGGCGGCCGTCAGCGGACTCGTCCTCAACTTCGTTCCGGACGCGCCGCGGGCGGCCGCCGAGATGGCGCGCGTCGTCCGCCCCGGCGGGCTGGTCGGGGTCTACCTCTGGGACTACGGCGAGGGCGGGATGGAGGCCATCCGGGCCTTCTGGGACGCCGCGACCGCCCTGGACCCGGCCGCCCGGGCCCTGGACGAGGCCGTCCGCTTCCCGCTGTGCACCCGGACCGCCCTGGGCGCGCTGCTGGCCGGCGCGGGCCTCGCCGACGTGGAGACCGAGGAGATCCGCGTACCGACCCCCTTCGCGGACTTCGAGGACTACTGGACCCCCTTCCTGGGCGGACAGGGCCCCGCCCCCTCCTACCTCGCGGCGCTCCCCGAGGACCACCGCGCGGCCCTGCGCGAGCGGCTGCGGGACCGGCTGCCGCGCGCCGCGGACGGCTCGATCCCGCTCCACGCCCGGGCGTGGGCCGCCCGGGGCCGCCGCCCCGCCTGAGCCACCGCGCACAAGGCCGCCCGGTGTCAGGAGCGGGCCACGGGGGCCTGCGTCCGGCCCAGGGCCGGGCCCGTTCGAGCCGCCCGGCCAGCCGCACGCTGCCGCGCACAGAACGCAGCGGGTCCTCCTCGGTGGAGGTCAGCCGGCCACGGTACGGGCGAAGGCCAGGAGAGTGGTCACGGCCGGCAGCCGGCTCCTCGATCCGGGCGGCGGCCGCCGTGAGGGGGGCCTCCGCCGTGGCCTCGCCGCTCCGCACGATCCGCCGGTCAGCCGGCCCGCAGGCGCTCCAGTGCCTCGACGCCCAGCTCCAGGGCCTCGTCGGGGCCGGCCGCGCACTGCTGGAGGTCGACGAAGGCGCTGTCGGCACCCCTGGCCCGGATACCGTCGAGCACCGCGGCGATCTCCTCGGCGCCGGTGCCGGGCCGGACGTTGTGGCGGATGTGACGGGTCAGCGCCTCCGGATCCCGGCCCGCCTCCTCCGCGGCCCGGCGCGCCACGTCCCACAGCCCCGCCTCCATGTCCGGCGGCAGCAGCACCCCGGCCCAGCCGTCGGCCCGGCGGCCGACCCGGCGCAGCGCGGCGGGGGAGAGACCGCCGAGCAGCACCGGCGGCCCGCCCGGGCGCGCGGGGCGCAGGCCGACGTACGACTCGGGGATCGACCAGTGCGGGCCCTCGTGGCCGAACACCTCCTCGGTCCAGTAGCCGCGCAGGATGTCGAGGATCTCCTCCAGCCGGGCGCCGCGCCGGGTGAAGTCGGCGTTCACGGCGGTGTACTCGTCGCGCAGCCAGCCGATGCCCAGCCCCGCGACCAGCCGTCCGGCGCTGATCACGTCGAGGGTGGTGAGGCTGCGGGCGAGCAGCAGCGGCGGGTACCAGGGGGCGCTGAGGGTGCTGGTGGCGAGCCGGACCCGGCTGGTCGCCCCCGCGGCGGCGGTCAGCACGGTCAACGGGTCGAGGAAGGTGCGGAACCCGGGCGGGTACGGGTCCTCGGCCGTGTGGCCCGGGTAGATGTCGCTGGGCGAGACCGGCGCGAGGGACCGGTCGCCGACCCACAGCCAGCCGAAGCCGGCCTCCTCGGCCTGGCGGGCGAACGGCCCGATCGACTCGGGGCGGGCGTGTCCGCCGTACTGGGGCAGGGCTATTCCGATGTCCATCGGCCCAGTCTGGTCCGCGGGACCGGCCGCGCCGAACCTTTCCGGCGCCGGGCGTGGCGACGGCCTGATCCGACGGACACCCCCTAGCCGCGCGGCCCGTACATGATCACGCCCACCCCCGCGAGGCAGATGAGCGCCCCGACGACGTCCGCCCGGTCGGGACGGTAGCCGTCGAGGACCATGGCCCAGGCGAGGGACCCGGCCACGAACACCCCGCCGTACGCGGCGAGGATCCGGCCGAAGTTCGCGTCCTCCTGGAGGGTCGCGACGAACCCGTAGACGCCCAGGGCGATCACCCCGGCCCCGATCCACGCCCACCCCCGGTGCTCCCGCACCCCTTGCCAGACCAGCCAGGCGCCGCCGATCTCGAACAGGGCGGCAACGGCGAACAGGGCGACCGATCGGGCAACGAGCACGTCGACTACTTTCAGAGGCGGATGAGACCCGAAACTAACAGCGTTCGCCGGACGTTCGCACACGGCGTCCGGGCAGGTGGGGGAAGCGTGGAAGGCAGTTCATCGCGTACGGGGCGGGTGTCGGCCGTACTGCTCGTCGGAGCCTGCGCGTTCACCGCCGTGGCGGTGCTGTACGCCGTGCTGTGCGGGAAGCTGCTCGCCGTCGACATGACCGAGGTCGCGTGCGCTGCCGGCGGCTGCCCGCGCGGGCTGGGGTGGCTGCTGCTGTGGGCCGTCGCCGCCGTGGCCGGTGCCGCCCTGCTGTGGCGGGCGGTGCTGTGGCGCCGCGCGCACCGGTCGGCGGCGCTCTGGGCGGCGGCCGTCCTGCTGTCCCCGGCCGCGCTGGTGCCCGCCTGGCAGGGGTTCGACTGGCTGCGCGGCCCGCACCTCACCCTGTTCGGCTACCAGCTCCCGGAAGGGGCGGCCGCGGGCAGCCCGCTGGGGGCCTGGCAGGTGCCCGGGGCCGGTTCGGTGGTCCGGGTCCGCACGGACGGGGCGACCGAGTACGACGGCGAGGGCCGCCACGGCTGGCGCCTCGGCCCCTCCCCGGACGGGTCGGAGATCTGCGGCATGAGCCAGGAGGCCCCGGCCCGGACCGGACTCCTGCTCTACGCGTGGGATGGTGCCTGCGGCGCCCGCGTCAGGGCGGTGGACCTGGCGAGCGGCGGTGAGCTGTGGACGAAGCCCCTCGTCGCCCCGTCGGGCGCGGTTTCCGCGGGCGGCTCCCTCGCCGTCACCACGACGGTCGGCGCC
Organism: Streptomyces sp. NPDC001594; assembly: GCF_042893675.1. Lineage (NCBI taxonomy): Bacteria > Bacillati > Actinomycetota > Actinomycetes > Kitasatosporales > Streptomycetaceae > Streptomyces > Streptomyces sp. NPDC001594. Next base: position 367,307 of record NZ_JBIAVB010000005.1, read on the forward strand.
GTCGTGGCCCACGACCTGCGCACGGGCGCCGAACGCTGGCGCTCCCCGCTGCCGGACGGGGCCACCGCCACGGACCTCCTGGCCGGCCCCGACCGAGTCCTGGCCGTCACCCGCTCGGCGTCCGGCGCCGGACTCCTCGCCCTGAACCCCGCCACCGGGTCCCGTGTCTGGCAGACCCCGCTCCCGACCGGGATCGAACCGGCGCGCCTCGTGGCGGGAGCCCCGGCCGCAGCCGTCATCGCGGGCGACCGCCTCCTCACCTTCGACGCGGAGGGCCGCCGGCGCCAGGACGGGGACTCCCCATACGTCCCGTCGAAGGACGGCCGCCGGATCCGCGTCGACGACGTCCTGGTCGTGGCGGTACCGGAGCGGGAGGAGCGCGAGGTGCTGGCCGCCTTCTCGCTGACGGACGGCCACCTCCTGTGGAGCCGTCCCCTCGGTGACGACTGGTCGGTCCGCACCCTGGGAACGGACGGCGCCGGCCGCGTCTCCGTCGTCTCCGAGGGCGCGTACACCCACCTGTGGGAGCTGGACCCCCGCACCGGCACCCAGGCCGGCGAGCCGGCGGTCCTGCGCGACCTCCCGACGGGGGACCGGACGGCCCTGTACGGGCGGACGTTCGTCAACCTGGACCCCCGCGGCACCCTCCCGCCCGTCTTCGACCTGGGCCCGGTCCTCGGCTGGTGACCGCCCGGTCGCCTATCCTGCCTGCCCATGACAGTGCTGCACGGTGTGTCCGTCGACCTCGCCCCCACCCTCACCGGGGACATCCCCGCCCTGGCCGCCATCCGTGCCACCCCCGAGGTCCGCGCCCGGTGGAGGGGCGAGGACGACCTCGAAGCGGAGATCGCCGGTGACCTGGAGGACCCCGGCACCGCCTGCCTCACCATCAGGCACGGGCAGCGGATCGTCGGGATGATCCAGTGGCACTCCGAGGACGAGCCGGACTACCGGCACGCCGGCATCGACCTCTTCCTCGACCCCGCCATGCACGGCAGGGGCCTGGGCACCGACGCGGTGCGCACCCTCGCCCGCCACCTCGTGGACGACCTGGGCCACCACCGGCTCGTCATCGACCCGGCGGCCGACAACACCGCGGCGATCCGCTGCTACGAGAAGGTGGGCTTCCGGCCGGTCGGCATCATGCGCCAGTACGAGCGCGGCGCCGACGGCACCTGGCACGACGGCCTCCTGATGGACCTCCTGGCAGCCGAACTGACGCGCTGACCCACAGGTGCGAGGTGGGACGTCGAAGGGGGTGGTCGGCACCCGTCCGGCGTCCGCGCCGGCTCCGGAACCGGGTCGCGGGCGCCGGACGGGTTGCCGCCTGGGCCCACGGAAATCCTGCCGTGCGTGCGCGAGCCCAGTCAATCCTGGGGTTTCCTAAGCCAAACCCAAGCATTAGCTTGGGGTTCGTGACCTTGGACGATCTTCGGGTGTTCGTGGCCGTCTGCCGGGCCGGGAGCCTGAGCGGGGTGGCGCGGGAACTGGACCGCACGCAGTCCGCGGTGAGCCAGCACGTGAAACGGCTGGAGCGGGAGACCGGCGTGGCCCTGCTGGAGCGCCGGCCGCGCGGCGTGGTGCCCACCCCGGCCGGGCGCATCCTCCAGGAGGCGGCCGCCGAGGGCATCGGCGCACTGGACCGGGCGCTGCGCCGGATCGGCGAACTGGCCGACGGCGAGGGCGGCTCCGTACGCGTCGGCACCGGCGGGGCGACCGTCCGCCACTTCATGGCCGAGGCCATCGTGGGCTTCCGGCGCCGCCACGCCGCCGTGAGCCTGGAGTTCCGCACGGAGACCTCCACCCGCCGCTGCTTCGACGCCCTCCTCGCCGGCACCCTCGACCTCGCCTGGGTCACCATCGGCCCGCCGGTGCCCGGCATCGAGCAGCGCCCCGTGGTCGACCTGCCCTGGGTGCTCGCCGTACGCGCCGAGGACCCACTCGCGGCCCGCCCGGCCATCGGCGCCGCCGACCTCGCCGACCTGCGCCTGGTGCGCCTCCCGCCGAACTCCCTCTCCGGCGCCCGCCTGGACGCGGCCCTGACCGGACTCGGCGTCCGCGTCGGCTCCGACACCAGCGTGGCCGACTGGGACACCGCCCTGCTGCTCGCCGAACTCGGCCTGGGGCACACCGTCGTCCCGGCCGTCCCGGGACTGCGGGCACCGGCCGGCGGGCCGCTGCGGCTGGTCCCCGTGACCGACCTGCCCCCGCTCCCCGTCGGCTGGGCGGTCCGCCGCTGGGAGGCCCTCACCCCGCTCGCCCGCGCCTTCGCCGACACGGTCGCCCAGGCCTGCGCCGACCCGGGCGACCGCAGCCGGACTTGACCCTCACCCCACGTCAGGCTCCAGGCTGGGCGCCGACGAAAGGGCAGGTGGATGAGTTATTCGGTGGGACAGGTCGCGGCCTTCGCCGGGGTGACGGTGCGGACGCTGCACCACTACGACAAAGCCGGGCTGCTCTCCCCGGGCAGCCGCAGCCGGGCCGGCTACCGGCTCTACGACGACGCCGACCTGGCGCGCCTGCAGCAGATCCTGTTCTACCGCGAGCTCGGCTTCACCCTTGAGGACACGGCGGCGATCCTCCGCGACCCGCAGGCCGACGTCCTGGAGCACCTCCAGGCCCGGCAGCGGCAGCTGGGCGAGGAGATCGCCCGGCTGCGGCGGCTCGCCGAGGTGGCCGCGCGGGCCATCGAGGTCCAGCAGACCGGGGTCAGGCTGACCCCCGAGGAACGCTTCGAGGTGTTCGGGGAGATCGCCTTCGACCTCAGCTACGCCACGGAGGCGGAGCTGAAGTGGACCGGCTCCGAGGGCCGCCGTGAGGCGATGGCCCGCGCCGCCGCCCACACCAAGGAGGATTGGCGCCTGCTGATGCGCGAGGCCACCGCCTGGCGCGCCGAACTGCTCACCGCCTTCGACGAGGCACAGCCCTGCGACGGCGAACGGGCCATGGACCTCGCCGAGGAACACCGCCTGCACGTCTCGCGGTGGTTCACCTCCTGCCCGCCCGCCATGCACCGGCGCATCGCGGACGACTTCCTCGCCGACCCGCGCGCCTTCGCCCTCGTCGTACCGCCCTCCCAGCAGCGCCCGGGCCTCGCCGCCTACCTCTGCAAGGCCGTCCACGCCAACGCGGCCCGCCGCGCGGACGGCCGTACCGACACGGAAGAGACCCGATGAAGACACTGAAGATACTCATCGCCGCCGCCGGATCACGCGGCGACGTCGACCCCTACACCGGCCTGGGCGCCGCTCTGCGCGCCGCCGGACACGAGGTCGCCCTGGCCACCACCGCCCCGTTCGCCCCCCTCGTGCACGCCGCGGGCCTGGAGTTCCGGCCGCTGCCCGCCGACACCCGGCCGCGCGGGGACGTCACCGACCGGCGCGAGCTGATGCGCACCGCCTCCGCGTTCCTCACCGAACTGGGCCAGGGCTTCGCCGACGCCGTGGGCGCGGGGACCGACCTGCTCCTGCTGTCCACCACCACGGCCCCGCTCGGCTGGCACCTCGCCGAGGCCACCGGTACGCCCAGCCTCGGCGTCTACCTCCAGCCCACCGCCCCCACCGGCGCGTTCCCGCCCGTGGTCACCGGCGCCCGCTCGCTGGGCCGGTTCGGCAACCGCGCCGCCGGGCGGTTCGCCCTGCGCATGGCCGACCGGATCAGCGAGCGGGGAGCCGCCCGGCTGCGCGACCGCCTGGCCCTGCCGCCGCTCGCCGCCTCCGCCATGCGCCGGCGGCGGGAGCGGGAACACTGGCCCGTGCTGCACGGCTGCAGCACGGCCCTGGTGCCGACCCCCGCCGACTGGCGGCCGGGCCTGGAGGTCGTGGGCAACTGGTGGCCCCACCTCGACCCCGCCGCGCGGCTGCCCGCGGACGTCGAGGACTTCCTCGGCGCCGGCCCCGCGCCCGTCCTCGTCGGCTTCGGGAGCATGGCCTCCGGCGAGGGGGAGCGGCTCGGCGAGCTCGCCGTACGGGCCCTGCGCCGCGCCGGACTGCGCGGCATCCTGCAGAGCGGCAGCGCCGGACTCGCCGCCGACCGCGGCCCGGACGTCCTCACCGTCGGGGACGTCCCGCACGCCCTCCTCTTCCCCCGGCTGGCCGCGGTCGTCCACCACGCCGGGGCCGGCACCTCGGCGGCCGCGCTGCGGGCCGGGGTCCCGGCGGTGCCGGTCCCGGTGGCGGCGGACCAGCCGTTCTGGGCGCGCCGTCTCGCCGCGCTCGGCGCCGCGACGGCCCCCGTCCCCTTCGCCTCCCTCACCGCCGAGGCGCTCGCCACGGCGCTGGAGCGGGTGGCGGGGGAGGAGGCGTACACCCGGGCCGCGCGGGCGGCGGCGCGGGTCATCGCCGCCGAGGACGGAGCGGCCAGGGTCCTGGAAGCCGTCGAACGGGCCGCCCGCGCGCGGTGAGCGGCGGCGGGCTGCGCTAGCGGCGGATCGGAGCGCCGAAAACGTGTCGCCGCGTCCTACACCGGCCACCTCGTGGAACCGTTTTCCCATGACTGAAGGATCGGTACCCCACATGTCCCCGGCGCGCATCACCGTCCTCGCCGTCCAGCCCGGCGAGCCGCCCTTCCGGATCGTCGAGGTGGACGACGAGGTCGTGGGCCGGGCGACGTCGATGACGGACGTGCTGCTGATCGCCGCCGAGGTGGGGATCACCATCCACGACCTCGACGACCTGGACGAGGTCCGGTGGGTCGGCGGCGGCAAGTTCCACTGGACGCTGCGCTGAGGAGCCCGCCGGCCACGCCAGGCCGCCCTCCGGCCCTTCGCCCCCGCTCGCGCGGGACAGGGCCCGAACGCGCCCGGGCCCCCGGCGGCGAGCCGCCGGGGGCAGGGGCCGGGGGTCAGGACGGTGGACGGTGTGGCTCGGGAGCGGCCGTCAATAGTAGTGCCGCCGTCCTCCCACGGCGTGCCCGACGGCGCCCAGGACCCACAGGACGAGGCCGATGACGACGAGGATGACGCCGATCGTCCAGAGGATCGAGATCCCGGTCAAGAAACCGATGATCAGCAGAATCACGCCCAGGATAATCATTGAGTACCTCCTGGTCCCTCTCGGATGGGGACCTCCCGCGTCTACCACCTCCGCGCGGGTTCATGCGCCGGAGCACCTGCCGGATTTTTCCGGAGCATGGGGCGCCGCATTCCGGGTAGCCGCCAGGCGTTCGCTACCCCCAGCCGGGAGGCCGTCATGGGCAAGATCAAGGGCAAGGCCGAGCAGCTCAAGGGCAAGACGAAGGAAGAGATCGGCGACATGGCCGACGACAGGACGATGGAGATGAAGGGCAAGGCGGAGCAGGCCGCGGGCCGGGCGAAGGAGTCCCAGGCGGACGCGGCGGCCCGGATGCGGAAGATCCACAACGCGAACCGGTGACCTGACCAGCGGCCCCGCGCGGCGGGCACGGCGCACACGCGCGCCGTGCCCGCCGCACGCGCGTCACCCCGGGACGGGACCGGCCCCGGCGGGCTTCCACCCCCACGCCGTGAGCATGCCGGCCGACAGCGCGGCGCACTCTTCGGAGTCCAGGTAGCGCACCGCCGCGTCGACCGCGGCGTCGTCCACCAGGCCGGTGGCGGTCATCGCGGCCCGACTGCGCTCCCAGGTGTCCGCCCAGAAGCGGCTGAGGGGGCTGCCCGGCTCCAGCGGCGGCACGTGCACCTCGGCGGCGACCGGTACGAGCCCGGCCCGGCGCAGCAGCTGCGGGTACGAAGGCACCCAGGACACGTCCGTCCCGATGGTCTCCCGCAACCCCTGCCACATCGCCCGCATCGCGGTGGTGTACGGCGTCGCCGGCTCCTCCAGGCCGCTCGTCAGGTCCACGGCGTCGGAGAGCACCAGCACGCCGCCGGGCTCGACCCGTTCGGCCAGGACGGCGATCACGCGCTCGCGCTCGGGCAGGTGCATCAGCACGAAGCGCGCGTGGACCAGCCGGAAGCGGCGGCCGGCGGCGAAGTCCGGTGCGGTGACGTCGGCCCGCAGCACCTCCAACCCGGGCCGCTCCCGCAGGAACCGCACGTCCCGGTCGACCGCCAGCACGGACGCCACCCCGGCCTCGTCCAGAAGGCGGCCCGAGACCGTCCCCGTCCCCGCGCCGACGTCGAGGCAGCTCCACCCGGGACCCGCCCCGAGGGCCCGCAGCCGCGCCATCGTGATGTCGTCGTACGCAAGGGCGCCGAAGTCGATGCGCGCGCCCTCACCGGCCTGCTCCGGCCGGAACACCGCCTCCCCGTAACGCCCGCCGGGCTCCCCGGCGCTCACCGCGCCGCCCGGCCGCCGCCGGAGCACGGCGGACCGTCGCACTGCGTCATGGCAGGACCTCTTCCCACGCGGGGGCGGAACCGGACGGCCGCCCGGGGCCACCGCCCCCGATCCTGGACCGCCGCCCCCCGCGAACGCCGTTGCCGAACCCCGACACGCCGTACAGGATGGCGCGGTGCTGCTTGAACTGTCCCCCCGGGAACTCACCTGGGACGAGGTGGACCCCGCCCGCCATCCCTTCGACCGTGCGACCGCCGCCGAGGTGGTCCGCTCCCTCGGGCCCGCCCGCCGCACGCCCCGCCGCCCCGACCTGCCCCCCCCGGCGACCCGGCGCTGACCGCCTTCTCCTGGGAGGTCGCCATGCCCTGGACCGAGGCCGTGTCGTACGCCCTGGAGGACCACTACGGCCGCTGGAGCCTCGGCTGGCGCTGGGCGCACGGCGAGGGCGACTTCGACGGGGGACCGGTCGGCTCCTGGTGCTGCTTCCGGCACTCGGTCACCACCCCGGAGGAGACCCTCGACCGGGTGGCCGAGGGCCTGTGCGAGTGGCGGGAGTGGCTGGAGACCCTCTCCCGCTGGTTCGAGGCCTACCCGCTGGACCTCGACGGCATCGAGGACCAGCGCGTCCTGTGGGAGTGCGCGGCCCGAAACCTGATCTTCCAGGTCGTCGACCGCACCGGCTGCGCCAGCGGCTGGTACGGCCACTGCGCGCAGGTGCTCACCTGGTTCCTCACCCGCTGGGGCGTCGCACCGGACCTCGCCCACGACCTCGTCGACGAGGCGATCGGCGGCAGGTTCCACAGCTGGACGCACCCCCGCCCCCTGCTGGTGGACGAGGTCGCGGAGCGCCTCCCGCGGACCCTGCGGCCCGGGGACCGGGCCCGCCCCGCCTTCGCCAAACACGGCCGGGAACGCTACGGCATCGCCCCCGGCACCCCGGCCCGCTTCGACGCCTGCCTCGCCGAGAGCACGCGGGGGGCGGGTGAGGCACCCCTCCCGCTGCCGGCCCGGGCCGTACGCGCCTACCTCGACGTCTGCTTCTTCCACCCCTTCGACGACGGCAACGCCCGCTGCGCCTTCCTCGCGCTCGTCTTCGTCCTGGCCCGGGAAGGCGCGGCCCTCGACTCCGTCGGCTTCCTGCGGCGCCTCACCTGCCGGGCCGACGCCCCCGAGGACGCGGAACACCTCGCCGCGTACCTGGCCCGCCGCCTCGCGGATTCCCCGCGCTAGCCGATCCTGCGGACAACGCGTCCGCGGCCGCCGCCCGGTGGGCCCCGGCGGCTGCGGACGGGGGGTCAGGAACCGCCGGCGCGGGCGGAACCGGTGCTCGTGCCGTTGGCGGTGCCCAGGAAGCAGGTGACCGTCCGGTCGCCGAGCAGCCAGCTGCTCGCCTGCGGGTAGTAGTAGAAGACGTCCAGGTTGTTCGGCAGCTTCTCCGCCTCGCCCACGTAGTCGGTCAGCGCGGAACCGCCGCACTTCTCCTCCGACATCGTGACGATCTTGTCCGCTCCGGGGAACGCGCCGTTGTCCAGGGTGAAGACCGCGTACGCCTCCCCCTCGTGGGGCTGGGCGCAGGGCACGGTGCGCACGGAGAGCCGGGCCTGCGTGCCGTCGCCCTTCTGGGTCTTCGACAGGTCGTCGTCGGTGTTGAAGCAGTCGCCCTTGCGGAGGTCCTCGACCTTGCTGGATCCCGGCGTGGTGACCTGGCCGTGGGCGTCGCGGCGGGGGGTCGACGAACCCTCATGGGCCGCCTTCGTCAGGCCGAGGGCCACCACCAGCGCGAGGACGACGAGGGTCGTGCCGTGGATGACCACGGCCGCGATCGCCAGGCCCTTGCCCTGGCCGCCCTCCTTGCGGATCTGGGAGATCGCGACGAGGCCCAGGATCAGCGGCAGCGTCGGTATCGGGCAGATCAGCGACATCACGAACGCCACCACGGCCGCCACGTTGGTCTTCTGCTGCTGCGTCGGCTGGTACCAGCCCTGCGGGTCGCCGTACGGCGAGCCGGGCCCGGGCACCGCCCCCTGCGGCGGCGGGCCGGGCTGTCCGTACGGCCCCGGCTGCCCGTACGGCTGCTGCGGGTACGGCGGGGGCTGAGGGGGTGTCGACATGCGCGTGGTGCTCCTCGCGGCGGGTGGGACAGGCCCGCTGACCGGGCGTCGAGCCACAGGGCGGGGAATGGTGAGCGGATGATGTGACCATCGGCCGCGCCCTAGTATCCCCTGGCCTGAACTCGCCCTTCGCCCGGGCCGGAACACCTTCCCATCGGTCAGGAACGGAGAAGCCCGCGCTTCCCGGCCGCACTTAGCCTGCCGGTCATGGCCCCGCGGTCCGCGACCGCTGTGACCGCCGCGCCCCACGGACGGCCTGATCCGCGTTCAGGAAGCGGTCCGGAGCCTTCCGGACACGACGAAGAGGAGTCATCCCATGTGCCATCCCGCGTGGGCCCGCGCCCGCATCGCCGCCCTGCGCCCGGACGAGGTCCCCGGCCCGGTCGCCCGTGAGGACGCGCCGGCGCCCGAAGCCGAGCAGGAACCCGGCGCCCCCGCCGGGCACCGCGCCCCGGTCCCGGCCGCCGCGGGGCGCACGGGCGATCGCTGACATACGTCACTTCCGGCCCGTCCGGCCCGGCCCGATCCTGAGAGGGACGGGGGGCAGCGGCGGGACGGAGGAGAGCGCGTGACGGAGCGGGAGCGGATGACGGGCACCGTGACGGCCAGGCCCCCGGTGGCCGCGATCCTGCGGGTGTGGGCTGTCTGCCTGGCCCGGTGGACGCTCCCGGGACGGGCCGCACCGGGGCTGCGGCACTCGGCGTCGACGCGGCAGCTGGTGCTGGTCATGGCGGTGACGGAAGGGGTGACGGCCTTCGTGTTCTCGTCCGTACTGCCGCCCGCCGTACGGCCGGTGCACGCCGTGTGCGAGGTGCTCGTGGTCCTGGCCGGGCTGGGACTCGTGGCCGCGCTGCTGCGGCATCCGCACACGGTGGACGACGACCACCTGACGCTGCGGACCGGCTTCCTCGGGGAGCTGACGCTGCCCCGGGCGGCGGTGCGCTCCATGGCCCCGGCCGTCCGTACGGTGCCCGGCCGCGGCCCCCGCCCGGTTCCGGGCGAACCGGATGCCGTGGCCTGCTCGGTGGAGGCCTCCCTGAACGTCGCCCTGGCCCTGGACCCGCCCGTCCACCTGGACCTGGGGCCCGCCGGGCGGCGCGCGGTGACGACCGTCTACACCTCGGTGGACTCCCCGTCGAGCCTCGCGGCGGCGCTCCGCGTGCCCGTCAGGGGGCGTTCCGCGCCGGGAACGTGAACGCGTAGCCCTGGGAGCGGAGCCAGGGGAGGTACTGCCGCAGGGCGGCCACGGTCTGGCTGCGGTCGCCGCCGCCGTCGTGGAACAGGACCGTGGGCAGCTCGGGCAGCTTGTCCTCCACCGCGGAGACGATGGCCGGCAGGCCCGGACGGCTCCAGTCCTTGGGATCCACGCTCCAGCCCAGCGGGCGCATCCCGGCCGCCGCGGCGACGGCCCGGCTCTCGGGCGTGAAGGCACCGCCCGGCGCGCGGTAGTAGGTCACCGCGACGCCCGGTACGGCCGCCTCGATCATGGCCTTGCCGTCCAGGATCTGCCGGCGCTGGTAGTCGACCGGCTTGTGGTCCATCGTCTCGTCGTGGTCGGCGGAGTGGTCGCACAGCCGGTGTCCGTCGGCGGCGATCTCGCGCACCAGCTCCGGGTACTTCTGCGCCCGTGCGCCGATCAGGCAGAAGGTGGCCTTGACGTGGTTCTGCCGCAGCACGCGCAGCACCTGCGGGGTCCACGTCGGGTCCGGACCGTCGTCCACGGTGATCGCGATGTCCCGGCCCGTGCCCTGGGCGAGGCGGGATATGCCCTGCGGGACGGCGGTGCCGTGGACCGGCCGGGAGGAGGACGCCGCCGGGGAGCGGCCGGCGGCCGAGGAGTCCGTCGAGGCGCGGGCCGGGCCGGCCGCCGCCGCCAGGAGGCCGAGGACGGCCGCCGCCATCGCGGAGCCCGTGCGGCGACGGCGCGCGGAACTGCTGCTCATGCCCATGGACGTGGTCTTCCTCTGCGTGGGTGCGTTCCCGCGGTCCCGCTCCGGTGTGGGCGGGGGCGCCGGGGGAGCCTCCGGCCGCTCCTTCGACGCTAGGGAGCCCTCGCGCCCCGGTCAAGGAAGCGTGGGAGGGCTCACACCGGATGAATCGGGCGTATCGGCCGCTCTTTCCGGCCGGCCGATGAATCCCCGGTTCCGGTTCCGGTTCCGGCCTGGAACAGGACCCTGACGGTCATGCCGCCGTCCGGCGCCGGATTGGCCTCCGCCCGCAGCCGGGCACCGTGGGCGCGGGCGATCGAGGCGACCAGCGAGAGACCGAGCCCGGCCCCCTCGCCCGCCGTGTGGCGGCGTTCTGCCCGGCGGCGGAACGGCTCCAGCAGCCGGGGGACGTCCCCCGGGTCGATCACCGGCCCGGTGTTGGACACCGTCAGGACCCCTCCCGCGGGCCCCCGCGCCGTGCTCACCTCGATCCGGCCGCCCGGCCGGTTGTGGCGTACGGCGTTGGTCAGCAGGTTGCGGATCAGGTGGTCCAGCAGGGCGCGGTCGCCCTCGACCGTCAGCGGCGCGAGGTCGGCCACGGCCGTCAGCCCCTCGTGCGCGGTCGCCGCCAGGTCCGCCCCGGCCAGCTCCGCGAGGTCCACCGGCTCCGTGGCCTCCAGGCCCTCCTCCGACACGGCGAGCAGAAGCAACGACTCGATCAGGTGCTCACTGGAGTCCGCCACGCCGATCAGCCGCTCCCGGATCCGGGCCACCTTCTCCGGCGGCGGCTCCCCGGCCAGCCCGATCTCCGCCGCCGCCCGCTGCACGGCCAGCGGGGTGCGCAGCTCGTGCGCGGCGTTCGCGGCGAACCGCCGCTGCGCCCCGACCAGGCTCTCGATCCGGTCGAGCATCCCGTCGAAGGTGTCCGCCAGTCGCTTGAGCTCCCCGGGCGGGGCCTGGAGGGAGATCCGCTCGTGCAGGTTCGCCCCCGACAGCCGGCGAGCCGTCTCGGTGATCACCCCCACCGGCCGCAGCACCCGGCCCGCCATCCACCAGGCCAGCCAGACGGACAGCACGGCGAAGACGGCGAGCGCGACGAGCGAGACCAGCAGGAGCTCGTGCAGGGTGGCCTGCTCGACGGCGCTGGAGAGGTTCCGTGTCACCGCGTATCCCCGGAACTCCTCCGAGGACGGGATCCGGTCCGGCGGCAGCGACTGGGCGGGCACCGGAGTCCTGCCCGCCTCCACCAGGGCCTTCTCGAGGTCGCGGGTCGGCACGGCCGTGGTGACGGCGCCGCTGATCCGGGCGTACAGCCCGCCCCGCAGCAGGAGGTTCACCAGGGCGATCAGGCCGCCGCCGGCCAGGACGAGCAGCGAGCCGTACAGCGCCGTGAGACGGGCGCGCTCGGAACGGAGCACCGCTCTCACAGCGGATCAGCGATCCGGTAACCGGCCCCCGGCACGGTCTCGATCAGCTGCGGCTCGCCCAGCTTCGCCCGCAGCTTGCTCAGCGTGACCCGGACGGCATTGGTCCGGTACGAGGTGTCCTGCTCCCACACCTGCTCGATCAGGTCGTCGTTGCCCAGCACCGCCCCCTCGGCCCGCAGCAGCGCCTCCAGAACCGCGAACTCCTTGCGCGACAGCGCGAGCCGCCGCCCGTCGCGGGTCGCCGTCCGCCGGGCCGTGTCCACGGCGACACCGCACCGCTCCAGGACCGGCGGCAGCGCCGGATGCGCCCGCCGCCCCAGGGCCAGCACCCGCGCCAGCAGCTCGTCGTAGGAGAACGGCTTGGTGAGGTAGTCGTCGGCGCCCAGCCCCAGCCCCTCCACCCGGTCGCGCACCGTCCCCGAGGCCGTCAGCATCAGCACCCGCGTCAGCATCCGCTCCCGCACGACCTGGCGGCAGACCTCGTCCCCGTGCAGCCCGGGCAGATCGCGGTCCAGCACGAGCACGTCGTACTCGCCCAGCCGCAGGCGCCGCAGGGCCTCCAGCCCGTCGCCCGCCTCGTCGACGGCCAGCGCGTCACGGCGCAGCCCCTCCGCGATCATCTCCCGGAGGAACTCCTCGTCCTCCACCACCAGCACTCGCATGAGCCCTCTCTACTCGAAGGCCGCATTTCCTCGCCATAAACATGATCGGTGAAGGAAGCGAAACCGACCTCCCCGGCAGGCTCCGCCCCATGAACCGATCCTCGAGCATGACCATGACCGCGGCCGCCGTCGTCACCGGCCTGGCCCTCCTCGTGACCGCGTGCACGGGCACCGGCACCTCCTCCGGCGGGGGCAAGCCGGACTCCGCGCAGCAGAACGCCGGAGCCTCCGGCACCGGCGGCGGCAACGGCAACGGCAACGGCAACGGCAACGGCAAGGACGCGGACAAGGCCCTCCAGGTACGCAAGTGCCTGCGCGAGCACGGCATCGACGCCCCCGACCCGCAGCCCGGCCAGGATCCGCGCGGCATGACACTCGGCACCGGCAGCGAGGACCCCGAGGCCGTCAAGAAGGCCTTCGAGGCCTGCGGGATGCAGGCCCCCGGCACCGGCGAGATGCCGCAGGCGGACAAGGACAAGGCCCTGAAGTGGGCCAAGTGCATGCGCGACAACGGCGTCGACGTCCCGGACCCGGAGTTCAAGGGCAACGCGATGGGCGCCACCAAGATCCCAGAGGGGCAGGAGCAGGCCTTCGCGGAGGCCCAGAAGAAGTGCCAGGCCGCGTGAACCGGCGCGGGAAGTGGCTGCTCGGCTCCCTCGCCGTGGTCGTCGCCGCCACGGGCGGCGGCTACGCGGTGACCGCCCAGCCCCGTGCGGACCGGGTGCAGGACAAGGACCGGCACGCCGACGGCCTGCCCCGGCGGACCGAACCGGTCCGCCGCAGCGACCTCAGCTCGGGCCTCACCGTCGAGGGCACCCTCGGCTACGCGCAGGAGCGCCGGCTGAACGCCCCCGGCCCCGGTGTCCTCACCTGGACCGCCGGCGCCGGCACGGCCGTCGAGCGGGACGGCCGGCTGTACGAGCTCGGCGGCCGGCCGGTCCGCCTGATGTACGGGACCACGCCCATGTACCGCACGCTCAAGACGGGCGACAAGGGCGAGGACGTCAAACAGCTCAAGCGCAACCTCGCCGCACTCGGCCACGGCACCGGCCTCGACCCGGACGACGCCACCTTCACGGCCGGCACCGCGACGGCCGTCAAGCGCTGGCAGAAGGCCCACAAGGCGCCGGAGACCGGCGAGGTCGGCAAGGAGGACATCGCCTTCGCCTCCGGCCCGCAGCGGGTCCAGCGCAACGACAGCCAGGTCGGCGACGAGCCCGGCCCCGCCAAGCCCGTCCTCACCCTGACCGGCACCCAGCGGATGGTCCGCTTCCAACTGGACGCAGCCAAGGCGGGCACGGTCAAGAGCGGCGATCCGGTGACGGTGGCCCTGCCCGGCGGCGGAACCGCCACCGGGAAGATCGACTCGGTGGGCAGCACCGCCAACCCCGACGGCGAGGGCAGCGGCTCCGGCGGTTCCGGCGGCGGTGGCGGCTCCGGCGGGGGCGGGAACGGAAAACCGAAGGTCCAGGTCACCGTGGCCCTGGACGACGCCGCCCAGGCCAAGGGCCCCGACCAGGCCCCGGTGTCGGTCCGGCTCACCGGCGAAACGCGCAAGGACGTGCTCTCCGTCCCCGTCAACGCCCTGCTCGCCCTCGCCGGCGGCGGCTTCGGCGTGCAGGTCGTGGAAAGCGGCGCCGTCCGGGAGGTCCCCGTGGAACTCGGCATGTTCGGCCAGGGCCGGGTCGAGATCAAGGGGGACGCCCTGAAGGAGGGCATGCGGGTGGGGGTGCCGAGCGTATGACCACCGCGCCCCCCACCCCTGCCGCCCCGCACGCCCCCGACGCCCGCCACTCCCGGGCGGTCGTGGAGCTGACCGGCGTCACCAAGGAGTACCCGGGCGGGGTCAAGGCCCTGCGCGGGGTGGACCTGACCGTCCTGGAGGGGGAACTCCTCGGCATCGTCGGCCCCTCCGGCTCGGGGAAGTCCACCCTCCTGCACATCGTCGGAACCCTCGACCGGCCGACCGCCGGCCGGGTCGCCATCGCGGGGCACGACGTGGCGGCCCTGTCCGACCGGGCCCTGTCCGCCCTGCGCTCGCGCCACGTCGGCTTCGTGTTCCAGTCCTTCCACCTCGTCCCCGGCATCAGCGCCCGGGCCAACGTCGCCGAGGGGCTGCTCTACTCCGGCCTCTCCCGGGCCGAACGCGGCCGCCGCGCGGCGGTCGCCCTGGAACGCGTCGGCCTCGGCGACCGGATGGAACACCGCCCGCACGAGCTGTCCGGCGGCCAGAAACAGCGCGTGGCCATCGCCCGCGCCGTCGCCGGGGAACCGGACCTGCTGCTCGCCGACGAGCCCACCGGCGCGCTCGACACGGCGTCGGGCCGGTCGGTGATGGAACTGCTCCACGAGCTCAACGGCGACGGGGCCACCATCGCCGTGATCACCCACGACCAGGAGATCGCGGCGAGCCTGCCCCGCTCGGTCCGGATCCGCGACGGGGAGGTCGTCTCCGACGCCCGGCACCCGCACCCCCGGACAGCGGCCCGGCCGCACCCCGGCCCGGGGCCGGAGCGGCTCGGGGAGGCCTCGTGACGGCCCGGGCGCCGGTACCGGCCCGGCTCCGCCCGCCCCGCCTGGGCCCCCGGGACGTGCTGCACGTCGGCTCGGCCGGGCTCCGTTCCCGCCCGATGCGGGTGTTCCTGTCGGCCCTCGGCATCGCCATCGGCATCGCGACGATGATCGCGGTGGTCGGGGTCTCCTCCTCCAGCCAGGCCAAACTGCTGGCGGAGCTCGACGAACTGGGCACGAACATGCTGGTCGTCACGCCCGGGCAGTCGATGTTCGCGGGCCAGGACACCAAACTCCCCAAGGAGGCCCCCGGGATGCTCTCCCGGATCGAGGGCGTCGAGTCGGTCGGCACCACGGGCGACGTACCCGAGTCGGTCCGCCGTTCCGAGAAGATCCCCAAGGAGGAGACCGGCGGCATCGCCGTCAAGGCGGCCAAGGACGACCTGCTCGGCGTGCTGCGGGCCCGTATGCGCTCCGGGGCCTGGCTGAACGACGCGACCTCCCGCTACCCGTCGGTGGTGCTGGGGCACGTCACGGCGGAGCGGCTGGGCATCGGCGCCCCCGGAGGCCAGGTCTTCATCGGCGGCCGGTACTTCACGGTCATCGGCATCCTCGATCCCATCCCGCTCGCGCCCGAGATCGAACGCTCGGCGCTGGTCGGCTGGCAGGCGGCCGAGGAGCTGCTCGGCTTCGACGGCCACCCGACGGCCGTCTACGAACGCTCCGCGGACGACCGTGTCGCGCAGGTACGGGCCCTGATCGCGCGGACGGCCAACCCGCAGAGCCCGACCACGGTGTCGGTGACCGACCCCTCCGCGGCCCTGCAGGCCAAGGCGGCCACCGAGGGCGCCTTCAGCACGCTGCTCCTCGGGCTGGGCGGGATCGCCCTGCTCGTGGGCGGGGTCGGCGTGGCCAACACGATGATCATCTCGGTGCTGGAGCGCCGCCACGAGATCGGCCTGCGCCGCTCGCTGGGGGCGACCAGGGGCCAGATCCGCGTCCAGTTCGTGACGGAGTCGCTGCTGCTGTCCGGGCTCGGCGGGCTCGCGGGCATCGCCCTGGGGGCCGCGGCCACCTGGGTGTACGCCCGTACTGGGGACCTCCCCTGGGTGGTGCCCCTGTGGGCGGTGACCGGCGGCTTCGCGGCCACCCTGGCCATCGGCACGCTGGCCGGCCTCTACCCGGCGGTCCGCGCCGCCCGCCTCTCCCCGACCCTGGCCCTCCAGGCGGCGTAGCGGGGCCCCGCCGGTCCCCCTGGCGGGGCCGCCGCGGGGTCAGCTCGTCATCAGCAGCAGCCGGGTGTTGGCCACCAGCTTGCGGTTCACGCTGGTGCTCTGCACGAAGATGGTGAACTCGTCGTTCTGGTCGGGCTTCACCCGGACCTCCGCGTCCGGCAGCCCGAGCAGGGCGCGTGCCTCGGGCCCCGTGTACACCCGGTCCGTCTTCTTCTCCAGAACGGCGATCCGCTTGCGCGCCTGGACCTTTTCCGATTTGCTCAGCTGGTAATAGGCGCCACCGGTGCGGTACGTGTGCCCGGATTCGACGACCCATTCCCGGATCCCCGCGTCGCGGGCCACCGGAATGAGCTGATAACGCGTCTGTTCCACCGGGGTGAGTCCGGCCGCCTCGATGGTCTCCTTGTTCACCGTGTCGGCGCCCGTGGAGAACACGGCACGGGAACCCCGGATTCCCTTCGTGCGGCCGATCATGAATTTCTCGGTGGCCTCCTGGATGACCTGGCCGGCCTCTTCCAGGCCGCGCGTGCTCGTGGCGTCCCAGATGGCGATGTTGTCCTTCGGGAACCCGCACCGCATGGCCTCCCGCTTGCCCATCTGGTCCGGTACGAGCACGGCCAGGGTCCAGTTGTCCTGCTGCGTCCCGATCATCGTCGCCAGGGCTTCGACCAGTGCCTTCGGGTCCCTGGAAGGGGCGCCGGGGCAACGGTGGCTGGCGTTCTCCTGGCCGTCGGTGAGCACGAACGTCAGGAAGCTGTGGTCGCCGTACAGCTGGGCCGTCTGCGCCAGTTCCCGCTGGGACTGCAGCGTCGCCGCCAGCAGGGCGGTCATCCCCCCGACCCGGTACAGCTGCTTCAGGGACGGCATGCGCAGCACGTCCTTGTCGTAGATGACGCATTCCACCGCATTGGCGAACACGTACACCGTCACACGGGTTTCCTGGTCCAGTTCCTGCGAACGGCGGGCCAGATAGGCGATTTGCTGGTCGGCGACCTCGACGACCTTGTCGCTGAGGTGCGACATGGACGAACTGGCGTCCAGTACAAGGGCGACGTGATTGATGTAGTTCTGGTTTCCGGACATGGCCGCTCCCCCTCGTTCGAACCGATACCCCGATCCTCGCACCCACCACTGACAATCGCCCCGGACCGGCCCCGGCCCCCTCCCGGCCGGGCGACGGAACGGGCCGGTTGTCAGTGCCCTCGGCGAGGATCGCGTGCATGACGACAAACCCGACGACAGCGACAGCGACAACGACAGCGGCGCCGGCGCCCCTGCGCCTCACCGACATCGAGCGTGCCGTGCGCGCGAGTTGGAGCGCCGAGACGTGTACGCCCGAGTACCGGCCCCGCTGGACGCGGGACAACCCGGCCCGGGACCAGTGCGGGGTGACCGCGATGGTGCTCAACGACCTGCTCGGGGGCGAGGTGGTGCGGGGCGAGGTGCATGTGGACGGGGTCCGCGTGGACTACCACTGGTGGAACCGCCTGGGACCGGGGGTCGACGTCGACCTGACCCGCGAGCAGTTCGGGCCGCACGAGACCGTCACCGGGGGCGTCGTGATCCCCCGTCCGCCCGTCGCCGAGTGGGGCAGGCTCGTCGCGGAGTACGAACTCCTGCGCGGGCGCGTCCTGGCCGCGCTCGACCGGCAGCGGGCGGCGGCCGCCGGGGGAACGCCCCGTCAGAGCAGCCCTGAGCAGGGCTGAAACGATACTTCTGTGGCATCCGGGTGAACGACCGTTCCCGTCCGGGGCCGGTGGCTGTTGGACCGGCCGACGCGCATACGGACCGCGCGTCGATCAACGGATCCTTAGGGGAGTCATGCGCATTCGTTCCGCCGTCACCGCTTCCGTCCTGGCCGCCGGTATCCTCCTGGGCGGGGCCGGGGCCGCCCTGGCCCACGATGGGGTCGACATCGACTACTTCTCCGGCGGCCACAAGGCCTACTCGTCGAACTGCTCCTCGTTCGCCGCGGTCCCGCACAACCTCCCCGCCTTCGCCGGCCCGGTCTACAGCTCGACCTGCGCCAAGGACGGCGAGAAGGAGTGGCTCAAGGGCAGCCACCTGGGCGCCTGACCCGGGATGACTCCGCACCGCGGGGGCGGCCCGACAGCGCTGTCGGTCCGCCCCCGCGGCGTTTCCACGCCCGGTCGCGCATTGTCACGATCATGCAACAAGGGTCAGTTGAATGTGTTCAAAACCCTGGAGCGCGGGCCTACTCTGTCCCCTCCGCACCAGGGGAGGGACTCCATGTCCGAGAACGCCGACAACAGGGCCGAGCAGGCGGGACAGCCCGAACAGCAGGACCCGTGGGGACCCGCCCAGGCTCCGCCCGCCCCACCCGCCCCCGGCCTGCCCGGGCACGACCCGGCCACCTGGCTGATCTACCAGCGGCAGCTCCAGTACCAACTCCGGCAGCGCAAGGCCATGGAGGCCGCCGCCGCGAAGGCGGAGAACTCCATGTGGCGCCGGATCCGGCCCGCCGAACCCGCCCCCGTCCGCACCTTCACCCTGGTGGCCGCGCTCGCCGCCGGTCTCGCCGCCGCCGCGTTCCTCGGAGACGGAGTCGGCCCCGGCCTGCTCCTCGCCGCGCTGCCCGCGATGGCCGCCGCGTACGTCGCGGCCCGGGCGGCGGGCCGCAAGGCGCGCCCCTGGACCGTGCTGTGGGCCGCCGGCTGCGTGGCCCTGCTCGCGGTGCCGGCCCTGCGCGACTCCGCCTGGCCGTCCACCCTCGCGGTCCTGGCCGCCGTACTGCTCGCCGCCCTGGCCCTGCACGGCAACCGCAGATGGCCCGGCGTCCTGCTGGCGCCCCTCGGCTTCCTCGACAGCGCCGTCGCCGGCGTCGGCTGGGCCTGGGCCGGCATCCGGGCGCGCGGCGGCGGGATGGGCCGGGAACGCTGGCTGCCCGTGGCCAAGGCGGCCGTGGTGGGGGCGGTCCTCCTCGTGGTGTTCGGGGCGCTGTTCGCCTCCGCCGACGCCGCGTTCGCCGGCCTGCTGGGCGATCTGGTCCCCGACGTCTCGGTGGGGGAGGGGCCGCTGCGGCTCCTGCTCTTCCTGGCCGGTACCGTCCTCGCCCTTGCCACCGCCCGGAGCGCGGCGGCCCCGCACCGCTGGGACCGGATGAAGTCCCGCCCCGGCGAGGCCCGTTCACGGCTGGAGTGGAGCCTGCCGCTGATCCTGCTGAACCTCCTCTTCGCCGGCTTCAACGCGGTCCAGCTGGCCGTGCTGTTCGGCGGCTACGACAAGGTCCTCGAGAGCACCGGGCTCTCCTACGCCGAGTACGCCCGCCAGGGGTTCTGGCAGCTGCTCTGGGCCACCGTCTTCGTCCTCGTGGTCATCGCCCTCGCCCTGCGCTGGGCGCCCCGCGGCATACCCGGCGACCGCCGCCTGGTCCGGGCGGTGCTGGGCACCCTGTGCCTGCTGACGCTGGTCGTGGTGGCCTCGGCCGTGCGCCGCATGGACCTGTACGTCGACGCGTACGGACTGACCAGGCTCCGGCTCTGCGTGGTCGCGGCGGAGCTGTGGCTGGGCCTGGTCATCGTGCTGCTGATGGCGGCCGGGGCGGTCGGCGGCCGCTGGCTGGCCCGCGCCGTGGCGGGCAGCGCGGCGGCCGCCGTCCTCGCCTTCGGGCTCCTCTCACCCGACGCGATCATCGCGGAGAGCAACGTCACCCGGTACCAGCAGGACGGAAAGATCGACCTCGCCTACCTCCGCGGCCTGTCGGCGGACGCCGCCCCCGCCCTGGACCGGCTGCCCGAACCCCGGCGCTCCTGCGCCCTGATGGGCATCCGGGACGACCTCCGCGAGGCCGGCGACCTCCCCTGGTACGCCACGAGCCTCGGCCAGTACCGGGCCCGGGAGATCCTGCGCGAACGGCCGGTGACCGTGGACCGCGCCGAGTGCGTCCGCCTCGGCGCGTACGGCAGCCGCCACGAGTAGACCCCCGCGCCCCTCACCCGCGCCCGGTGAACCGCCCGGCCTGCGCGCCGCGGAGGCGGCCGGGCGGCAGGCGGCGGCCGAAGGCGACCAGGACGAGGTCCTGCGCGGCCCCGTACACGGGGGTCCCCGCGCCGTAGGACCAGTCCACGTCCTCCGCGCACAGCCGCACCCCGCGCAGGTCGACGCCGAAGAACCGCAGTCCGCTGGGCCGGACGTCCTCGAGGAGCACGCGCAGCCGGTCCTCGGGGACCCGCCTGTCGATCCCCAGGGCGGCGGTGACGTCCAGCCCGTGCACCACGTCGTGCCCGAGCGCGGCCCGGAAGCCGCCGACCGGCGGCTTCCACGGATGACCGGCGTTGTCCCGCACGAACGCGCAGAGCTCACCGGCCGAATGGGCCGCCGCGTCCCTGCGGGCGACGCGGTCGGTCATCCGGTGCAGGTCCCCCCGCGCCCTGACCAGCTCGCCCAGCGTGGCGGGCAGCGACAGCCGGAACCCCATGGACATGTGCGCGACCACCTCACGGACCCGCCATCCCCCGCACAGGCTGGGCGCGTCCCAGGCCTTCGCCGGCAGGCCCTCGAAGAGATCGGCCAACTCCCTCCGCTCCGCCGCGATGGCGGCCCTGAGGCCGGCCACCCCTCGGGTCGACTCGCCCTGCCGGCCGGTGTGTTCGGTCTCCCTCGTCATGTGATCAAGTGTGCGGGCCGGGCGGCCGGGACTCCAATGGACGTTCCTGCTCCCGGCCAGTACCAGCGGTTATGGGGCGCCCGGCAGCCGGTGGGCGCGGTCGGCCGGGGAGAATGCCCGCATGGGAACGACGGAGCCGGACGACGCGGCCGCATACCTGATGGCCACCTCACCCGAGACCCTGGACCTCCTGTGCGCCACCGCGCGGGAGATGGCCGAACTGTGCGGCATCGGCACGGCCGAGGCGGTGGCACGGATCAACCACCAGTGGGAGGGGCTCGACCTGTCGGGTGAGGACGAGCTGATCCTGCACGAGGACGCGTACTACTGGGCGCTGAGGATCTACTACCGCGACGTCCTCGACTGGCGGCCGGAAGCCGACCGTTCGGCCTGGACGCCGCGCCCCGGCCCGCCCGCGGGGTCGAAGTCCTGGACGGTGTGACGGCCCCGCCGCCCCCTTCTCCTGCCGGAACGTTCCCCCGGGTGAAACGCACACCCGGACGGGTGAGCCCGCGCCCCCTGCCCTGTCGCACGGGGGCCGACGGCGGCTAGACAGCATGCCTGTGATCAAGGAACCGTCCCGCGCGGCGACGGCCGCGGCAGCGGCCGCGACGGCCTGCGCGGTGCTCGCGGGCTGCGCGGCCGGGGCCCCCGGGCGCCCCGCCGCCGACCCGGACGAGGTGATCAAGGCCGCCACCCGGCGCCTCACCGACGCCTGCCTGATCCGCCAGGGACTCGTCCCGCCCCGCGGCGACGGCCGACGGCAGCGCGGAACCGACGACGCGCGGGTCAGCGCGGCCCTCTTCGGCACGGGCCCGGCCGAACTGTCCCTCGCGCTGCCCACCGGCTACGTCGTGCGCGCCCACACCGACGGCTGCCTCGCCGCCGCCCAGCAGCGGCTCTACGGGGACCAGGCCGGCTGGTTCCGCGCCTCCGTGGTCGTCAACAACCTGCGCCCCGAGGCCGACCACACCCACCTGGACCTCGCCGAGGTCCGGGCCGGCCACCGCCGCGAGATCGCCGACTGGCAGCGGCTGCGCGCCCACGCCCTCACCGAAGCCGCGACCGTCCTCGACACCCCGCCACCGAAGGGAAACCCGCCCGCATGAAGCGCTTCACCACCTTCCTCGCCGCCGCCGTGTTCACGACCGGAGCGGTCCTGGCCACCTCGGCCGCCGCGGAGGCGGCCGACTGCCGCAGCGGCTACTTCTGCGTCTGGACGGACGCGAACTTCGACGGGATGAAGATCGAGCACAGCGGAGACGACCGGTGGTGGGAGGGCGACATGTTCAAGCACGACTCCTCCTGGGCCAACCACGGCGTCTCCGGCCCGGGCGTGCTCGACCACGTCAAGGTGTACGAGGGCCGCGAGCTGCTGGGCCCGGTGACGCTCTGTCTGGCACCCGGCCAGGAGGTGGGCTACAACGCGGGCGCGAACGACCGGGGCGGCTCCCACACCTGGAGCAAGGACTGCTGAGGCCTCCCGCGGCCGCCCTGAGCGCACCCCGCCGCCGGGGTGCGCGGGGCGGCGTCAGCGGAAGACCACCGCCGCCGCGGCCCACTGGGCCGTGGTGGTACCGGTGGCCGCGCAGGTCTGGGCCGCCGGGACCACCCGGTAGGCGGTGGTGAGCCGGTAGGACGAGAGCTGGAGCATGGGCAGCGCCGTCCACTCGGCGGTGAAGGCCGGCGCGGACCCGGTGTTGGTGCCGACCGCGCCCACCATCAGGTCCCCGGCGGCGCAGTCCAGCCGGGTCGAGCCGGTGCTGAAGGCCGTCCCGCCAGTCTCGCCGTGGGCCCCGGCGGTGCCCACCGCCGCGCGGATGCCGCGGAACTCGTCCACGGCGATGTGGTACTTGCTCGCGTGCGGGTAGGTGGCGTGCAGGGAGTCGGCCGTGCCGAGCGGGTGCGCGCCGAAGGCGGCCAGGACCAGGGTGCGGTGCCGGGCGGTGTCGGTCTCGTCGCCGACGATGTGGAACGCGTCCCCCTGTGTGTCGGTGACGGCGACCGGGCCGGGGCAGGAGCTGGTGAGCATGACGGTGACCACCAGCGCGTCCCCCTCCGTGACCGGGGACAGGACCGGCAGCACCACGTCGGAGCCGGAGAGGATCTCCTGCCCGGAGGTGACCCGGCCCACCCAGGAGGGCGGCTCGTCCGCCGTACGGGCCGCGCCCGCCGCCGGTGGCCGCAGGGACGGCCGCGGGTTCGCGGTGGGCGGCGGGCAGGGCTGCTCCTCCACCGGGTACCCGGCCTTGGCCCCGGCCGGGGCGCCGCCGCCCAGCGCCAGCACCGCTCCCGCCCCGATGCCGGCACCCAGCACGAGGGTCGCCACGTGGGCTGCGAGCCGCTGCCGCCCCGGCCACCACCGCGCCCACGACCGCCGCCCCGCCGCCCGCCCGGCGGAACCCCCCGTTCCAACGAATCCCTGCCCCCCGGTCCCACCCGTCCCGGCCCCACCACCGGCCTCCCCGGGCCCGGCCACCCCGGCCGGCCACCCCGCCCCGTCCGCATCACCCGGCCCGCTCGCCCCACTGGGCCAACCGGGCCCGGGCGCGCCGCCCGTCCCGTCCGCAGTGGTCGACCCCTCCGGACTCTCCGCGCCGGCCAGGCCGTTCAGACCGACCAACCCGCCCGCACCGGCCGGTCCGTTCGGATCGGCGGCACTGCCCGCACCGCCCGGACCGGCCAGCCCGACCGGCCCGCTCGCGGTGCCCGGTCCGCCAAGGCCGGCCAACGCGCCCAGGCCGGCCACGCCGCCCGCACCGCCCGCACCGCCCGGTGCCTCCGGTCGGCCCGCCTCCGGCGGCACCGCCTGCGGGCGGGTGCCCTCGCGGGCCAGGCGGAGCCTGGTCCAGGTCGCCTTCCAGTGCGGCAGTGCCGCCTCCGTCACGCCCAGCGCCCGCAGCAGCCCCGCCACCCGTTCCCACGGCGGCAGCCCCGGCCGGTCCGTCCGCAGCGCGTGCGCGATCGTGGAGCGGGGCAGTCCCGAGCGCCGCTGCAACTCCCGCAGCGACAGCCCCTCCACCGCCTTGAGCGCCCGCAGCTCCCCGATGAACTCGGCGACCGACTCCGGCCGCCCCGGCACCCGCTCTTCCCGCGTGGTCATGCGTCCCCCCGCTCCGTCCCCCTGGACCGGACCGTCCCGAGGTGTCCCACGGCGCCCGGCTGGCCGGATCCTACGAGGCTCCGGCCCGGCCCCGGAACGGCTCCACCGGCCAACTCCGCCGCGCCCGGCGGACCGGTCCCGTCCATGGCCGTCCGGGCTTGTCCCAGCACGTCGCAGCCCCTTGTCGGACACCGGCGCCGCTGCCGAAGGTTGGCCCCGTCGCCGGGCCCGGAGGACGGGCCCGGCAGTTTCCCGACAGGAGACAGTCATGAAGTTCGCTCTCGGTCGCCGCGGCGCCATGGCCGCGACGGTCGCGGCCCTCACCGCCGGCGCGCTGGCCACGGGGATCACCACCGCATCCGCCAGCAGCGGATGGACCCGTGCGAGCACCTCGCACGGAGTGGGCGTCTACTCGGACCACAACTCGTCGTCCGCCAAGGTCACCTCGGACCTCGCCCCCGGGGACTACGTCGACATCGTGTGCTGGAAGCGCGGCGAGAACATCAACAACCAGGGCAACGTCTGGTACTACGTCGACGCCGAGTACCGCGGCTGGTACGAGTACACGCACGGCTGGGTGTACGCGCCCTACCTGGACAACTCCAACTCCTGGCGCAGCGGCCTCGCCGAGTGCAACTTCGGCTGACCCGGCCCGTCCGGGCGGCGGCGGCACCGCCGCCCGGACGCCCTCAGTCCGCGGCCTTCTCGCGCAGTGAGGCGCGGACGCCCGCGACGACCACGGAGATCAGGCAGAGGGCGATCACGGTCTCGGCCCACAGGAAGGCGAACCAGTCCAGCACGCAGCCGATCGGCGGCGTGCCCGGGGCGGTGTTGCGGAAGGCCGCGAGGGCGAAGAGGGTGGCGGCCATCCAGGCGAGGGCGGGCCAGACCAGGCCCTCGCCCCGCGCCGTCAGGTACCAGGTGCCGATGATCACGGACGCCGCCAGCGCCCACATCACCACCATCATGAACACCGCGAAGACCAGCAGACTGCCCGACCGGGCCACGGCCAGCCCGAGGACGGCCTCCTGCCGGGCCGACAGGGGTTCGGTGCTGACCGAGAACAGCGGGTCGTTGTTGGAGAAGACCAGCCGCACCGGCACCTGCCTGCCGTTCATCACCGCCCAGAACTCGACGTCGGTCTCGTAGCTGTCGAACGGGTAGTCGCTGACCGAGCCGCCCGAGAGGGCGACCTTGACGTCCCGGGGCGTGAGCCGCTCGTGCGCCTTGAACGCCAGGTCGCCCAGGGTCGCCGCGGAGGTCTGCAGGCCCAGGTCGGCCACCGGCGCGGTGCCGTCCTCCTCGCCGAGGGCCCCGCGCGGGACGACCCGGACCCGGAGCACCAGCTCCCTGCCCGCGGCGTCGACGCGTTGGACGGCGGCCTCCACGTCCACCCGGTCGGCGGCGCCGGACCCGGCGGTGTGGACCGTCGCGCCCGCCTGCCGCTCCGAGAACTGCAGCCACGACCCGACGGCCACCGCCGCCACGATCAGGACCGCGATCGGAATCAGGACCGACAGCATCGACGTCCCGGAGCGGCGCGGGGGCGGGGGGTCCCAGGTGGACGTCATCGTGACTCCGGCGGCAGGAGGAGCGGAACAGGATCCTCCGGCCAGCGAAACCTTTCGGCGCCCCCGCCGCCACCCGGGTGGCCCGGCCGGCGATCCCATCGACCCTCCCATCGCGCCACCCGAGCCGGGCCGCCGCGCCGCGGGCGCGGAAGCCCCGCCCCGTCAGGGCGAACGATGCATGGGCCACACATCTGATCGGTTACTCCTGCGGCTCCAGTGACCCCGGCGCACCCGAGGTATCCGTACAAGAGCCGCGATCCGGCTGATTCCGCTCTTCTGGCCCCGCCGTGACTTCGCGACGATGGGTCCCGCGACTCCCAGGCCACCGCCGCGAGCGGTTCGGCCCCCGGCTGCCGAGACAAGAGGGGAAACACGCATGTCACCGCGCAGGATCCTGGCGATGACGGCCGCGACCGCGGCACTGATCGCGGGCCCGGTACTGAGCGCCCAGGCCTCCACCTCACCCCAGAACGCCTTCTCCCAGCAGGCCCGCGCCGCCGGGCTGAGCACCGCGCAGGCGGCCGAGCTCCAGCGGCGGGCCGACGCCGTCCTCGCGTCGGATCCGCAGGCCCGCCAGCTCTCCGCGAACAAGCTCGCCATCGCCGGCGGCGACCTCGTCCTCAGGGCCCCGGGCCAGACCGAGACCCGCGACCTCGCCGCCCCCGGCCAGGCGCTGGACTGCGCCAACGGCCACCTGTGCATCAGGGACGGCCAGGGCAGCAACTACGACTACTACTACTGCGGCTACTACGACTTCGGCGGGATCGGCGACGGCACCTTCAACAACAACCAGAGCTCGGGCACCCGGGCGCGCTTCTACAACCAGAACGGCACCGAGCGCTGGTCGAACGTGGCCAAGGACAGCGGCACGGCCTCCTGGACCCCGGTCTACCACATCCGCCCCTGCTGACCCGCCGAGCCGCCGCCCGGCGCCCCGCCCCCACCGGCGCGGGCCCGGGCGGCATCCGGCGTGCGCGCGGGCGCGTCAGCGCGGGATCACCCAGTCCGGCATCCAGGTCCCGGCGGTGTCCCGGCCGCCCGCCCCGGTGGCCAGGTGCGCGCGCAGCGCCGCCAGCCCCGGATGGGGGTTGCCGCGCCGCCACAGCAGGGCGTGCGGGTAGACCGGCGTCGGAGCGGTCACCGGGATACGGCGCAGACCGTGCCCGGCCGGCCACACGAGCCGGGTGCCCTCGCTCATGAACGTCGCCAGCGCCGGGGTGTCGGCGATGGTGTCGAGGAGCGCGTCGGAGCCGAAGTTGGGCCCGGTCGCCTCGATGGTGAGGCCGAACGCGGCCACCAGGTCGTCGTAGTAGGCGGTCCACTCGGTGCCGGGGACCACGCCGGGCATCCAGATCCGGTGCCCGGCCAGCTCGGCGACCGTCACCGACCTGGCCCCCGCCAGCGCGTGGCCCGGACCGGTGAGCAGCTGGAGCGGCTCGTCCAGCACCCGTACGGCCTCGACGTCCTCCGGAAGGGGGTGGCCGGGTGCGGCCACGGCGCGGAAGGACGCGTCGATGGCCCCGGAACGAACGGCGGCCACGGCGGCGTCGATCTCCCACAGCATCACCACGTCGAGCTCGATCTCGGGATGGGCGCGGTGGAACCCGCGCATCAGCCCCGTCGCCGCACCCCGCGAGTTGATCACGTCGACCCGCAGCGGACGGTGGGCCGTGCTGACGGACGCGACCGCCCGCTCGGCGGTGCGCAGCAGCTCCCGGGCGTGCGGGAGGAACGCCTGCCCGTCGATGGTGGGCTCGGCGCCGCGCGGCGTGCGGCTGAACAGCCGCACGCCGAGGGCGCGCTCCAGCGCGGCGATGCGCTTGGAGACGGCCTGCTGGGTGACCCCCAGCTCGGCGGCGGCCTCCTGGAACCGGCCCGCGTCGGCGGCGGCGACGAAGGTACGTACGGCGTCGAGGTCCATGCCCTCACCCTAGGTCCACAACGAGTGGTTGTGGGGGGTCGGCCTCCCGGTTGTTTGATCCCCGACCGCCAGCCCCGCTTTGATGCTCACGAACGCCGATCGGTTGTACGGGCAGAGGCAGGAGCGTCGGGTATGGGGAGTGGACGGCTGCGGGGACTCCCGGGTGGCCACCGGCTGGGGAGGTCGTTCGACTGGTTCTGGGGGGCGTACACGACCAGCGCGCTCGGCACCTGGCTCGCCTTCGGGGCCTTCCCCCTGATCGCCGTCCAGGTGCTGCACGCCGGGCCCGCCGAGGTGGCCGCGCTGTCCTCCGCCGGTGCCGCGGCGGGCGCGGCCGCGGCGGTGCCGCTCGGGCCGTGGGTGGAGTTCCGCCGCAAGCGGCCGGTGCTGATCGCCACGGACCTGGTGCGGTGCGCGGCGCTGCTGACGGTCCCGGCCGCGTTCGCGCTCGGCGCGCTCACCTTCTTCCAGCTGCTGCTGGTCTCCGTCGTCGTCGCGGCCGCCGACCTCACCTTCCGCGCCGCTTCCGGCGCCTACCTGAAGGGTCTGCTGCCGGCCGGGGACCTGCTCGCCGCCCACGCCCGGCTGGAGTCCGCCTCCTGGACGACCACGATGATCGGCCCGCCGCTGGGCGGCGCCCTGATCGGGCTGCTCGGCCCCGTGGTGACGGTGGCGGCCGACGCGGCGAGCCACCTGCTCTCGGCCCTGGGTATCCGCGCGGCGGGCCGGTACGAACCCCCGCCGCCCCGACGCCCGGAGAGCGGGCGCCCGCGGGCCGGCGACCTCCTCGAAGGCTGGCGGTGCGTCCTGGCCGACGCGGGCCTGCGCCCGTTGTTCCTGGGCACCGCCCTGTTCAACGGCCTGGTGATGGCCACCTCGCCGCTGCTGGCCGTCCTGATGCTCGGCCCGCTCGGCTTCGAGCCGTGGCAGTACGGCCTCGCGTTCGCCGTGCCCTCGGTCGGCGGGCTCGTCGGCTCCCGGCTGGCCCGCCCGCTCGTCTCCCGGTACGGGCAGCACCGGGTCCTGACGGTGTCCGGATCCCTGCGCGCCCTCTGGCCCGTCGGCCTGGCCTTCACCGGGCCGGGCACCCCGGGGCTGCTCCTGGTGATGGGCGTCGAGTTCGGGCTGATCCTGTGCTGCGGGGTCTTCAACCCGGTCTGCGCCACCTACCGCCTCGAACGCATCCCGGCCGACCGCGTCGCCCGCGCGCTCTCCGCCTGGTCCGTGACGACGAAGGCCGCCACCGCCCTCCTGACGGCCGCCTGGGGTGTCCTGGGCACCCTCCTCGGCCCCCGCCCGGCCCTCGCCCTGGCCGGAGTCCTCCTCCTGGCCACCCCCCTGCTGCTCCCGCGCCGGCCCGCACCGGCCGCGTACCCGGGGCCGCACGGAGCGGGCGCCGCGTCACGCGGGTGAAGCCGGCGCGGGGGGCTGCGCCGGGAGCTGTTCGGCGGCGTGGGCGATGTTGCGGGCCATTCCGCCGAAGACCACGGCGTGGAAGGGGCTGACCGACCACCAGTACAGGTGCCCGAGCAGGCCGCGCGGGTGGAAGAGGGCGCGCTGGCGGTAGCGGGAGCGGCCCGCGTGCTGCGGATCGGGTTCGGCGTACATCTCCAGCCAGGCCAGCCCCGGTACCCGCATCTCCGCCCGCAGCCGCAGCAGCCGTCCCGGTTCGATCTCCTCGACCCGCCAGAAGTCCAGGGCGTCACCCACCCGCAGCCGTCCGGCGTCGCGGCGGCCCCGGCGGATGCCGGCCCCGCCCGCCAGCCGGTCCAGCCAGCCGCGTACCGCCCAGGCCAGCGGGAAGGAGTACCAGCCGTTCTCCCCGCCGATGCCCTCCACCACCCGCCACAGGGCCCCCGGCGGGGCCGCCACCGGGGCGGTGCGGTGGTCGGTGTAGAGGCTGCCACCCGCCCAGTCCGGGTCGGTGGGCAGGGGGTCGCTGGGAGCGCCCGGCAGGGCGGCGTTGGACCAGCGGGTGTCCACCCGCGCCTCACGTACCCGCTGCAGGGCCAGGGTCAGGGCCCGGTCGAAGGACAGCGGTCCGCCCGGCGGATCCGGCACCCATCGGGCGATGTCGTGCTCCGCGCACACCACCTCGTGGCGCAGCGACTCGGCGAGCGGGCGGGCCAGCGCCCGGGGCACGGGGGTGACCAGGCCGATCCAGAGGCTCGACAGACCCGGGCTGAGCATGGGCACGCGCAGGATGCGCCGGTGGGGGAGCGCGGCGACCTCGGCGTAGCGGTGCATCATCTCCTCGTACGTCAGGACGTCGGGTCCGCCGATGTCGAAGGTCCGGCTGACCTCGGGCGGCATCGCGGCGCTCCCGACCAGGTAGCGCAGCACGTCGCGCACGGCGATGGGCTGCACCCGGGTGCCGACCCAGCTCGGCGTGATCATGACCGGCAGCCGTTCCGTCAGGTAGCGCAGCATCTCGAACGAGGCCGAACCGGAGCCGATCACCACGGCCGCCCGCAGTACCGTGCAGGGGACACCGGACGCCAGCAGCACGGCGCCCACCTCGGCCCGGGAACGCAGGTGCGGGGAGAGCGACTCGGGGGACGGCCCGGCCGGGGTGAGGCCGCCGAGGTAGACGATGCGCCGCACGCCGGCCAGCCGGGCCCGTTCGGCGAACAGCCGGGCGGCGGCCCGGTCGCGCTCCTCGAAGCCGGGGCCGCCGCCCAGGGCGTGCACCAGGTAGTAGGCGACGGCCACCCCGCGCAGGGCTCCGTCCAGCGAGTCCCCGTCGGTGACGTCGCCGCGCACCACCTCGACGCGGCCGGCCCAGGGATGGTCGCGCAGCCGCTCCGGGGAGCGGGCCAGCGCCCGGACCCGGTAGCCGGCGTCGAGGAGCTCGGGCACCAGTCGACCCCCGATGTAGCCGGTGGCGCCGGTGACCAGGCACAGCTCGCCGGCCGGCTCCGGACCCGTGGGCTCCGTACCCGTCATGGATTCGCTCCCGTCCCTCCGGCGGCGATGCGGCCACCGCCCCCCTCCGAGCCTGGACCCGGGCCGCCCCCGCCGCAACGCCGGTCCGCCGGGGGCGGCGTGACCTGGTGCGGAGGCCGGGGGTTACGGTGTGCCTTTTCAAGGGGGAGAGACAGCGATGTCACAGCACGCGGGGTGGGGACAGCACCACCCGGGCCCGCCCGTACCGCCGTGGGGGTGGGTGCCGCGGCCGCCGCAGCCGGGCGTGATCCCGCTCGCGCCGCTCGGGACGGGCGATGTGATCGGCGGGGCCTTCAAGGCGTTCCGCGGTTACTGGAAGCCCCTGGTCGGGATCATCCTGCTGGTCCAGGGCCTCGGGACCCTGCTGGTCGCCGCGGCGATCGGCATCACCGTCGCCGGGATCCGCCCCAGGCTCCACGCGGTGTTCGACGTCCCGGCGGGTGAGCCCGCGGCGCCGGACGACGTGGCGTCCCTGCTGCTGTATCTGGCGCCCGTGGGGGTGCTGCTGCTGCTCACCATGGCCCTGGTCGGCGGAGTGATCACGACACTGGCTCCCGCGGTGATCCAGGAGGCGGTGCTCGGCCGCCCCGCGACCTTCGGGGCGATGTGGCGGCGCAGCTGGTCCCGGCTGCCGTCCGTGCTGGGGGTCCTGGTGTGCGTGGGGCTGCTCGCGGGCGGGCCGATGCTGGTCCTGTACGCCGTCTTCCTCCCGTGGGCGGTCACGTCCGGGCATGCGGGGGTCACGGCGCTGCCGGCGTTCCTGATGGTCGCGTCCCTGGTCGCGATGCCCCTGGCGGTGTGGCTCACCTTCCGGTTCAGCCTGGCGCCGGCGGTCGCGGTGTGCGAGGGGCTCGGCCCGATCGCGGCGATGCGGCGCTCCTCCCACCTGGTCAGGGGCGGCTGGTGGCGTACGTTCGGCATCGCGCTGCTCGGCTACCTGCTCGGGATGGCGATCGGCTACGCGATCCAGCTGCCGTTCACCTTCCTCGGGATGTTCGCGCTCTTCCCCGCCATGCTGGCGTCGGGCGAGGCGGGGACCCCGGACTCGCTGCTCATCGGCATCGTCGTGTACGTGGTCTGCATCATGCTGGGCACGGCCGTCGCGGCGGTGGTCCAGCTCGGATACCCGCAGCTGGTCCTGTCCCTGCTCTACGTCGACCGGCGCATCCGCAAGGAGAACCTCGCCGAGGCCCTCCTCGCGTCCGTCGCCCCGGCCGCCTCGGCGGTCCCGGCCGGTCCGTACGCCGAGGGCCCGCGCTGAGCTCGTGAGCGCCCCGGCCGGCGCCCTCAGACGGCCGCCGCGCCGGCGTTGCGGATCAGCTGCCGGAGCACCTTCAGCGCGGTGACGTAGTCCGCGTCGTCGATCCCCTCGTGGAGGGCGGCGCGGATCGCCGGAGCGTTGCGGGCGAGGCGGACCCGGGCCTCCTCGCCCGCCTCGGTGAGCCACAGCCGCTCCTCGGCGTCCCGCCGCAGCCAGCCGCGCTCCACCAGGACCGCGGCCTCCGCGGCCAGGTCGTCCTCGGGCCGGATGTAGGAGGCCATCGCCTTCCGGAGCTCGGGCAGGGTCATCCCCGCGCCGTCGGGGGAGATGTCGTGGGCCGACAGGTTGCGCAGCAGCCAGAACTGCGGCTGGGTGTAGCCCTTCTCGGCCTGCCGGGCCCGGGTGAACGCGATGAGCGCCTCGTAGGCGACACCGGTCCAGTAGGCGGCGGGCTGGCCGGCGAGTTCGGCGTCGGACACCTGGCTGGTCGTCATGGAACGTCCCTTCCCTGCGGATCCGGACGGCGGGCCGTCCCGTCGTGCCGTGGTGCGTGCGGGAACGCTATGACCTCAAGTGCGGTTGAGGGCAAGGGTTCGATCTTCCCCCGACCCGGCCCCGGTCCGTCCTGGCCCGTCGGCCCCCGGGTTCACAGCCAGCGTCGGGCGGCCTCCACGCTGTCGCCCCCGCTGGTGTTGAACGCGATCGCGGCCTGCGGGGCGTGCCGGCGGATCAGGTTCAGCGTCTGCTCGAACAAAAGGAGCAGCTGCTCGGTCTTGCGGATCCCGCCGCCGACCACCACGACGTCCCAGGGCCGTTCGGCCAGTGCGGCGGTGAGCGTGGACTCGGCCGTGCCGTCGAAGGTGATCAGCGCCATGGCCGCGTCGATGCCGAGGGCGCCGAACCGGCCCAACTCCGCGTCGAGGGAAGCCCGGAGGGCCGCTGCGTCGACGCCGGGTATCGCGGCCGGGTCGTAACCGATGACGAGTGTGGAAGCCATGCGATCAGCCTAGCCCTGCGTCCCGGCCGTCCGGCCGGTGCCCGTCCCAGGGGGTGTCCGCCTAGCACATTCGACCCGATCGGGTGTGGACCTCCGTGATGCCCGCCCGGGGCACGGTCCGCGATGGCTACCGTGACGGGGACGGCCATGCCGCCCGGCGGCCGGGAAGGAGCGGGCCTGATGGGCACCGTGGTGGTGGGGTTCCGGCTCGGCTGGGACGCGAAGGGCCGGCAGGCGACGGTGGTGCTCACCCGGGCGGGCGTCCTGCACCACAGCATGGGCCTGCTCGGCCTGGCGGTGCGGCCCGCCCGGCCGCACGCCCCGGCGGGCCGGGATCCGCACCCGGTCCCGCGTCAGGCGGCCACCCTGCGCAGGCTGTACGCCGATCTGCGCCACCAGGGCTACACCCGGGAGCTGATCCCCCCGGCCTGCGTCCGGCTCGACACCGACGAGCACCCCCTCCACCCGCGCCCGTGGGGCGAGCACGCGCCGTCGGCCCATCCGGAGCTGATCGCCGAGTTCACCGGCGCGGCCCCCTCGGGGCCGGGGTCGCTGGAGGACGCGCTGAGCGCGTTCCACGCGGCGATCGGCCTGACCCCGCAGCCGGCGACCCCCGCCGCAGCCGCTCCTTCCGGCGTGCCTCCGGCCGTCCGCGAGGGCCTGCGCACCCTGGCCGCGGGCCGCCCGCTGGCGTCCCGCCCCGGACGCGGCGCCGGCTGGACCGTCACGGGGACGGTCGTCCGCCTGCGCGTGGGCCGGACCGGTGAGGACCTCACCCCCGGCGAAGTGGCCGAACTCCAGGCCGCCCTGACGGCCTGGCTGCGCCATCAGCGCCGCCCCGGGGCGGGCTCCGCGGCCAGGTGAATGCGGTCCGGCCCGGCGGGTAGGCGCGGACCGCGAGGAGCCCGAACCGGGGCTCCGAACGAGGGACGGTGAGGATGTCGGAACTGCGGGCTGTCGGCTGGGCGCACTCGTTCCCGGTGGCGAACGGGGCCCGGGCGGCCCGGGTGTGGGCGGCCGGGCACCTGGAGTCCCTCGACTGGGCCCGGGACGATCCCGACACGGTGTACTCCGTCCTGCTCGCCGTGTCCGAGCTGGTGACCAACGCCCACGTGCACGCCGCGAGCACCGCCCACCTGGTCCTCACCTGGGACGGCGGCTGCCTGCACGTCAGCGTGGCCGACGCCGACCCGCGGCTGCCGCAGCCCCGGGAGGCGGGCGAACGGGCCACGTCCGGGCGGGGCCTGGGCATCGTCGCCGCCCTCGCGGACACCTGGGACGTCCGCCCCGGCGAGAACCGCAAGACGGTCACCGCGTGCTTCCGGCCGCCCGGCGGCGGCCGGGCACGCCAGGGCGGCCCGCCGTGAGACGGGCCGCCCTGGTACGCCGGGAGGGGGTGCGGGTTCAGTCGTCGCGCAGCAGCTCCTCGCGCAGGGCTCCCAGGGTGCGCGTGAGCAGGCGGGAGACGTGCATCTGGGACATGCCGATCTCCTCGCCGATCTGCCGCTGCGTCATCTCCTCCCCGAAGCGCAGCTGCAGGATGCGCGTGGTGCGTTCGTCCAGCCCGGACAGGAGCGGCGCGAGGGAGTGCAGGTCCTCGACCGTCTCCAGGGCCTGGTCGGTGTCGCCGAACGTCTCGGCGAGGGAGTGGGTGGAGCGGGCGGCCGAGGGGGCCGGCTCCCGGCCGTCGGCGGAGCCCGCGGGCGCGTCGAGGGACTGGGCGGAGTAGCCGTTCGCCGCGACCAGGCCCTCGCGGACCTCCTCCTCGTCCAGATCCAGGTGCGCGGCGAGTTCGGCGGGGGTCGGCGCGCGGCCCGTGGCGGAGGTCAGGTCCTCGGTGGACCGGGCCAGCTGCGTGCGCAGCTCCTGGAGGCGCCGCGGGACCCGTACGGCCCACGTGGTGTCGCGGAAGTGACGCTTGATCTCGCCGGTGATGTACGGCAGGGCGAGGGTGGAGAACTGGGTGTTGCGGTCGAGCTCGTAGCGGTCGATGGCCTTGATCAGGCCGATGGTGCCGACCTGCACGATGTCCTCGTTCTCCGGACCGCCCGGGCGGTCGCGGAACGGACGGGCGGCGAAGTTCACCAGCGAGATGTTCATCTCGATCAGTGTGTTGCGCACGTACTGGTATTCGGGGGTGCCCTCTTCGAGGCTGCGCAGCCGTTCGAAGAACACCCGCGTCAGCTGGCGGGCGTCGCCCGGGTCAACCTCCCGGGGGCAGGGGACGTCGGGCAGGCCGTCGGGCACGGGGGTGTGCGCGGTGGCGTAGGCGGCGGCCGAGGGAGCTGTGGCGGTCTCGCCGACGGGGGCCGGTGTCGGCTGTGTCGTAGCCTCGGCAGTAGCCGTAAGGGTCATCGTCTTCGCTCCTTGGGCACGGGTGCTTGCGGTGCGTTCTCGAACGTTCCGATCAAACGGAAGTCGCGTTCCGCTCACGATGAACCCTGCCCGGCGAGGTGGACACACGTCAAGCGATACCGGAAATTCATTTCTGGATTTGCCTTTCTCCCGTAGTCCCCCCAAGAATGGCCGCGTGGAGAACGAGCACATGGAGCCCCGCCGCAACCGCTGGACGTTCCTGACCAACCACGCCCGGGTTCTGATCGCCATCGCGCGAGACCCGGGCGTCCGCCTGCGCGACATCGCCCTCGCCTGCGGCCTCACCGAACGCACCGTGCAGGCGATCGTGACGGACCTCCAGGCGGACGGATACCTCACCCGCAGCCGCGACGGCCGGCGCAACCGGTACGTCATCGCCCCCGGGGCGCGTTTCCGCCACCCCGCCGAGGCCGACCACGAGATCGCCGGTCTGCTCGCCTACCTCGCCGGCCCGATGACAGACCCGACGCTCCCGGGCTCCGCCCCGGCGGCGGCCGACGCCCCCGCCGGCGCGGAACCCCACGCGACGGCGTGACCTCCGGGCGGGCGGGCGGCCGGCCCAGGCCCCCCCCCCCCCCCCCCCCCCCCGGCCGGGGGGCCCCCCCCCCCCCCGGGCGCCCACCCCCCCCCCCCGGGGGGCCCCCGGGGGGGGGGGGCGCCCCCCCCGGCCCCCCCCCCCGCCACCGCCCGCCGTCCGGTCAGGCGCCCTCGTCGAGCACCCCGCGGATCAGCCGCCGCTGGTCCTCGGAGAGATAGGGGTCCTGGAGGTCGACCGTCCGGCCGTCCACGGTGATCCGGTAGTGGTAGCCGTCCGCGGTGGGCGCGACCGCCCGGTGCGCCAGTTCCTCCCACTTCGGCGCGTCCCGGAGGCCCGAGGTGTCGAGCTTGCGCTCCTGCTCGGCCCCGGTGAAGCCCCCGGAGCGGGTCACGGTGATCAGCATGGTCCCTTCCTTCCTGGTCCGGCAGCGCGCCGCCCCCGGGACCCGACCGGTCCCGCGCGGCGCGGGCGGGGCGTCGCCCGCCACACCGCGCGGCTGCCCCCGAAAGCGCCCCCCTCCCGGCGAACCGGCCCGGAACACCCCGGATCGGCCGGAAAGCGCTGTTCGGTGGCCGACGGGCGCGTACCGGTCGTCGGTTTGCCCGGGGAGCGGCAGGGCACGTGCGGACCCATCGCGCACCTTCCGCCCCCGACACCACCGAGGAGTCATGAACGGAGTTCTGAGACTGCTGACCGTCCTGGGCGGCTCCGTCCTGCTCACCTTCGCGGCCGGCCGGCTCGCCGACCTGCTGCTCAGGCGTGCGGACGCCCGCCACCCCGAGACCCCCCTGTGGAGCCTGCTGCGCCGCTGCGTACTGCCCCTGCGACTGCTGATGCTGGCCGCCCTGCTGCGTGGCTCCTACCGGCAGATCGAGTGGCACCCCCTGCGGACGCACGAGGCGGCCGTGGGCAGGACCCTCTCGCTGTTCACGATCGGCGCCGGCGCCTGGTGCGTGGTGCTCGTCACCTCGGCGGTGGTGGAGTCCTCGTACGCCCGCTATGCCGCCGGAACCCGCGACCCGTCGCGGCTGCGCCGCGTCCGCACCCAAACCACCCTCATCATGCGGATCGTCACGGCCCTCGTCGCACTCGTCGCCGCCGCCGCGATGCTGCTCACCTTTCCCGACTTCCGGGCCGTCGGGACCTCGGTGCTGGCCTCCGCCGGCATCATCGGGATCGTCGCCGGTGTGGCCGCCCAGTCCACTCTCGGCAACCTCTTCGCCGGGTTCCAGATCGCCTTCGGCGACCTGGTGCGCATCGGCGACACCGTCGTCGTCGACGGGGAGTGGGGCGTGGTCGAGGAGGTCACCCTCACCTTCCTGGCCGTACGCACCTGGGACGAGCGCCGCATCACCATGCCCGTCTCCTACTTCACGGGCAAACCGTTCGAGAACTGGTCCCGCGGCGGGATCCAGATGACCGGCACCGTGTTCCTGCACTGCGACCACAGCGCCCCCGTCCCCCTGATCCGCGAGCGGCTCAAGGAGATACTGGACGGCTGCGAGGCCTGGGACGGACGCGGCTGGAACCTCGCGGTCACCGACACCACGCCCACCACCGTCGTCCTGCGGGCCATCGTCACCGCCAAGGACCCCGACGACCTGTGGACCGTGCGCTGCACGGTGCGCGAGCAACTCATCGCCTGGATCGCCGAGAAGCACCCGTACGCCCTCCCGCGCGTCTCCACCTCCCCGGCCGTCCCCGCGCCGTACGAGCAGGCGGACTCCGCGCGGACGGCCGGGTTTCGCGGGACGCGATGAGGCCAGACGCGGGACAGCGGACGCGGGTCCCCTGACGCGGGACCCCGGACGCCGGAGTCCGGACCCCGGATTCCGGACGCGGGAACGAAACGCGGAAACCAGATGCGGGAAAGGAGTCGACCCATGTCGAACGTGTCACGGCTGCCGGGCCGGGCGGAGCACCACTGGACGTGGCAGGAACGTGCCGCCTGCCGCGACCTCGGCCCGGACCGGTTCTTCCACCCGGCCGGGGAGCGCGGCGAGGACCGCGCGGAACGCGACGAGGCGGCCAGGGAGATATGCGCCCTGTGCCCGGTGCAGGCGGAGTGCCTGCGCCACGCCCTGCGCGCGCAGGAGCCCTACGGCGTGTGGGGCGGCCTGACCGAGGAGGAGCGGCGCCCGCTGTACGCCGGGGCGGCGGCGGCCGGCTAGACGGGCAGGGTGGGTACCCCGGGCGGGGTCAGGGAGCGGAGGCGTTCCGGTAGGTCCGGCCCGGTTCCGGGCGGCGGGGGGCGAACAGCTGTGAGACCGTCACGGGCGTCAGGCCGCGCCTGCGCAGCCCGTCGATGACGGCCGGGACGGCGGGCACCGTCCCCGGGTAGATGTCGTGCAGCAGGATGATGCCGTCGCGCCGCGCGTCCTGGAGCACCCGGTCGGTGATCACCTGGGGGTCGTGGTCGCGGTAGTCCTTCGCGGTCACGCTCCACAGGATCTCCGCGAGCCCGAGGGAGCGGCAGACCTCGGCGACGCGCGCGTCGGTCCGGCCCTGGGGCGGACGCATCAGGGTGGGGGTCCGGCCGGTGAGCTCCCTGACCCGGTCCTGGACGAGGACCAGCTCGTGGCGGATCCGCTCCGGAGGGGCCGAGGGCAGCAGGACGTGCGTCCAGGTGTGGTTGCCCAGTTCGTGCCCCTCGGCGGCCTCCCTCCGTACGAGCTCGGGACGGGCTCCGATGTGCTTGCCGAGCAGGAAGAACGTCGCGTGGACCCCCTTCGCCCGCAGGACGTCCAGCAGCTTCGCCGTGTCCGGCCCCGGTCCCGCGTCGAAGGTCAGGGCGACGCACGCGGTCCTGCGGCAGTCCACGGGCGCCGGCTCGGCGGCCCGGGGCACCGGGGCGGGCGGTGCGGCGCCGCTGGCATCCAGCAGCAGGGCCGCGGCCAGAACGGCCGTCGACCGTACGAACCGTCCGGGACGGCGGTGCCCGGACCGCTGCCCGGACCGGGACCGGATCGGGCTCCACTGCGGGCTCCGCCGGCGGAATCGGTACGGGAATCGCTCACGGGATGTATCCGTACCCGCCCCGGCGGCTTCCGGCGGACGCCGTACGGGGGACGTTCCCCGCGTGATCATCGCCGCCGACGGGGAAGAGGCGAAGGTATGCCCGACCTCGCACGCCCCTTCCGTCGCTTCCATCCCTTCCGTTCCCTCCGTGGCGTCCCACGCCGCCTGGCCGCCAGACGGCGGGACCCCGTGGTGGTGCAGAGCGTGCGGTCCACCGGGGCCGCGGTCCTCTCGTACGTGGTCGCGCTGCGGCTCAGCAACGAGCCCGCGCCGCTGACGGCCCCGCTGACCGCCCTGCTCGTCGTCCAGGTCACCCTGTACTCCACCCTCACCACCGGGGTGCGCCGGGTGAACTCGGTCGTGGCCGGGGTGCTGGTGGCGATCGGCTTCAGCGTGCTCGTGGGCCTGACCTGGTGGAGCCTCGGGCTGGTCATCCTCGCCTCGCTGGTCGTCGGCCACCTCGTCAGGGTGGACGAGTTCATCCCCGAGGTGGCGATCAGCGCGATGCTCGTCCTCGGGGTCACCCGGGTGGCCGACACGGCCTGGGACCGGGTGCTGGAGACGCTGATCGGCGCGGTGGTCGGGCTGGCCTTCAACCTGCTGTTCGCCCCGCCCGTCTGGGTGGAGCCCGCCGGACGGGCGATCGACGACCTCGCCGCCCGCATGGCCGCGCTGATGACCGGCATGGCCGATGAACTCACCGGCCGCACCACCGTCGCCAAGGCCGCGACCCGGCTGCACGAGGCCCGCCGGCTCGACAACGACATCGCCGGTGTGGACGCCGCGCTGCGCCAGGCCGAGGACAGCCTGCGCATGAACCCCCGGGTACGGGAGGGGCTGATGTTCCGGCTGGTCCTGCGCACGGGCCTGGACACCCTGGAGATCTGCGCGGTCGTGCTGCGCGTCTCGGCCCGGGCGCTCACCGACCTCGCGAGGGCCCGCGCGGACGAGCCGCTGTTCTCCCCGCCGGTCACCCGCGCCCTGCAGGACCTGTTCGGGCACATGGCGCTCGCCGTGCACAGCTTCTCCCGGCTGATCACCGCCCAGGTGACGACCAACGCCGAGGCGCAGGAGGAGCGGCTCACCCGCGAGCTGGGCCTGGCGCGCGAGGCCCGCGACCGCCTGGCGGACCTGCTGCTGGAGCAGCTGCGGACCGAGCCCGGGCAGTGGCAGCTGCACGGCGCCCTGCTCGCCGACGTCGACCGGGTCCTGGACGAACTCGACGTGGACAAACGCTCCCAGCGCCTCATGGAGGAACTCGACCGCCACTCCCGCCTGCGCCGTGAGGGCGGCACCCGCATGCACCGCGCCCTGCGCCGGGCGCGCGGGGTCAGCGGTCGTTGAGGAGCGCGCAGGCGAAGTCCTCCTGGACCGTGCGCAGCCGGGCGAGCAGGGCCGGCTGGTGCCCTTGCTGGTCTGGGTGTTGATGGACACCGTCATCCGGACCACGGCGGCCCCTCGCCGGCGACCTGAACACCGCTGTTCGCCCTGCGGGACGCCGACAGCGGCGCCGGGGGGACCTGCCCCCCTTCGGCCTGCTCCACGACGACTACACCCCGAAGCCCGCCTTCGCCGCCTACCGGCGCCTCCTCGCCGAACTGGGCGAACGGCGTGATCCGGGCGCACCGGGTCGCGCGCCGGGCGGCCCGGTCCGGTCATCCGGGCGCCGGGGCCTACGGCAGGGGCACCCCGGCGCGCAGGAACCAGAGCCCGGTCAGCCGGCCGTCCGTGCCGAAGGTGACGCGGAACTCCCCGGGCTGCTTGGCCATCCGCAGCGGCACGCTCACCACCGTCCCCGCCGCCATCGCGGTCTGGCGGGGCTCCCCGTGCGAGACGTAGGGGCCGAACTCGGCCCGGTACGCGTCCCAGGACTGCCGCAGCGCCTCCGGGGTCACCTGCTGCCGCAGTCCCGTGCCGAACCGGGCCCAGACGGCGTCGAAGTCGCCGCGCACCACCTCGTCGAGGGTGTCGAGGGCCGGCCGGGTGTAGGAGTCCCGGGCGGGCGCCGTCACCTCCGCCGCGGCGGCCGCGGGGCGCACCGCCGCCGGGGCGGACCCGTCCGCCACGACGCACAACGCCGCCGCGGCGGCCACGGCGACGACCGCGCTCCGGACGGACGCGCTCCTGCGCGGGGTCATGGCCATGGCCTGCTCCTTCCACCGCACGGGCGGGCGCCGGACGCACCGCGACGCCCCCCTTCAGGCTAGGACGCCCCCGAACCGCCCGCACATCGGCCGCGGCCCCGCAATCCCGGCCCGGGCACGGGCAACCTCCCTCACGCGGCGCGCAGTTGCAGGAGGTACGCCGCCGTGCGCGCGACGGTGGGGTCCTCGTCCCGGGACAGGTCCGACAGGCCCCGCGCCGCGGCCTCCCCGGGGATGCCGGCCAGTGCCTGCACCAGCCGCAGCCGTGCGGCCGCTCGCTCCGGGCCGTGCCCGAGGCGGTCGAGGAGCCCGGCGGCGATCCGGTCCGCCCGTGCCGGATCACCGGCCAGCGCCTCCAGCGCGTCGGCGGCGTCCACGTCGTTCGCCCCCTCGACGACCATGTCGGCCAGTGCCGGGACCGCCCGCGCCACCCCCCGCGCCCCCAGCGCCAGGGCGGCGGCCCGGCGCACCCCGGCGTCCCCGTCCTCCAGCGCCCCCTCCAGCAGCGCGGTCGCCGCGGGCACGGGCAGCTCCGCGAGGGCCCGTACGGCGCGTCCCCGCACCTCCGCCGCCGACGACCGCAGCCCCTCCGCGAGCGGCCCGACCGCGGCGCCGCCGGCCCGGGCCAGCGCCCACCGCAGGGCGCCCGCGACATGGGGATCCGACTCGCCCAACGCGGCCTCCGCCAGGGCCTCCACCGGCGCCGGGCCCCCCTCGGCCACGCCCAGGGCGGCCCGCTGGCGCTCCCCGGGGCTGGGCGACCGCAGGGCCTGCAGGAGCGCGACGGCCCGCAGCACCTCGTCCCACCCGGCGGGCTCCGCGGCCCCGATCCGCTCCAGCCGCGTCAGCAGCCGGGTCTCGGCCGCGATCCGCTCGCGCAGCTGCCGGGCCAGGTCGCCGATGAGCCCGGCGGGGGTGAAATCCGGATCGTCCAGCGCCCGCGCGACCTCCCGCAGCCCGAGCCCGAGCGACCGCAGGCTCTCGATGTGGAAGATCCGCCGGACGTCCTCGCCGGAGTACTCCCGGTACCCCGCCCCGGAACGGCCGGACGGCCGCAGCAGGCCCAGCGACTCGTAGTGCCGCAGCATCCGGGCGCTGACCCCCGACCGCCGTGCCACCTCACCGATCAGCACCGCCCGCCCACTCCCTCTCCCTCAGCCCGTCCCGTCCTGCCCTCCGACCATGATCCGCCTCGCCTCCTCGACGGCCCACTCGAACCCCGCGTCGGGGTCGCACACCAGCCGCCGCGTGGCGATCGCGTGCTCCGCCACCGCCGGGAGGGGCTCCGCCGCCGCGGCGCGCAGGGCCGGCATCCCCTCCTCGCCCAGCGCGACGAACGCCCGGCTGAGACTCCGCCGCGTCTCGCGCCCGCCCCGCCCCAGCTGCGTCGCCAGCACGGCGGCCAGCTCCCGCGCCCCGCCCTCCGGCACGAGCACGACGGCCGCCCGCCAGGCACTGCGCGCCACCGTGTCGTCGGCGTCGGTCAGCAGGGCCAGGGTGATCGCCGGCCAGGCCCGCGGGTCCCCGATCTTGGACAGGGTGTGCAGGGCCTGGCTGCGCGCCTGGGCGCACTCCGCGCCCAGCTCCGCCACGAGCATCGGCACGACCACCGCGGCCGGCTGGCGGACCAGCGCCCAGGTCAGCATGTCCCGGACGAAGAACTCGGGCTCGACCGCGCACCGTGCGACGAGCGCGCCGGCGCAGCGGGGATCCGCGGCCGTCCCCACCTCCAGCGCCGCCCGCAGCCGCACCGACGCACTGCCGTGCCCGAGCCCCTCCAGGGCCCGCATCAGGGCCGCTTCCCTC
This sequence comes from Streptomyces sp. NPDC001594, assembly GCF_042893675.1. Classification (NCBI taxonomy): domain Bacteria; kingdom Bacillati; phylum Actinomycetota; class Actinomycetes; order Kitasatosporales; family Streptomycetaceae; genus Streptomyces; species Streptomyces sp. NPDC001594. The sequence goes on from NZ_JBIAVB010000005.1 coordinate 409,746, forward strand.
TCCTGCGTGATCACTCGGGACCACCTCCTCGACGGACAGCGAAGACCTTGCCACCGTGTCAAGGTCAAGCCGGGAGGGGGTCGGGAGCGGAGGGATCCCGCGGGGACGGAGCCTCAGCAGCCGCCGCAGTTGTAGTACAGGACGTCCCAGTGGTTGCCCTCGTCCGCGTAGACGTTGCCGGAGCCCGACTGCCACTGGGGCGCGCCGTCGCCGCGCAGGCCGATGTAGGAGAAGGTGCCCTTGACGTAGTTGGTGAGGCAGGTGGCCTTGGCGTAGTCGAGCTTGTAGCCGTTCCAGTGGGAGTACGTGCCGCTCGCGTGGCCGGTCTCGGTGCCGCCGGTGATGTTGAGCGCGCAGCCGCTGGCGGCCTTGAGGGTCTGGGCGCCCTGGGCGGTGGCGAGGTTGAGCTGCTCGAAGGAGGTGCAGCTCGGGTTGGAGCGGTCCGAGCAGTTGCCCGAGGAGGACCAGGTGATCCCGGCCTGGCGGAACATCGACGTCGCCGTCGCATGGGTGATCTTGGTGGCGGCCTGGGCCTGGGAGGTGCCGGCCAGCACCCCGAAGCCGGGGGCGAAGAGGGCGCCGAGGACGAGGGCGAGGGCGGTGAGGACGGATCGGGTCTTCACTTCGTGAGCCTCCTGCTGGGGTGACCGTGTGAGGTGGGGCCGTGTCCGTGCGGGTGGGGCACCGCGATGGTGCCCCAGCCGTCCGCCGCGGCGCCAGAGGGCCTCCGCTTCGGCCGGTGTCGGCAGGTGTCCGTGCCCGATGAATCCTTTTCCCGGTACGACTGATCCACCCGCACGGGTGGACGTTCCCCGCGGTCCGGCCCCGCCCCCTGACGGCCCCTCTATAAACGGGAAGTTCCCCCGTTGCCTCCTCTGATGGGTCGTCACGCCATGCTCAACGCCGCCCTGCGGGCGCTCGCCGCCGCCTTCGTCCTCTCCGCCGCCGCCCTGGCGCCGCCCGCGGTGGCCGCCCCGGCGGCCGGCGACGACTCCAGCGCCCCCTGCGGGCCGGTCGTCGATTACCGGGCCTGGGACTGGTGGCGGACCACGACGGACACCGGGATCGCCCCGACGGTCGCCTCCAAGGCGGCGGATGAGCGCTGGCAGTGGCGCGACGACGTCAACACCCTGTGGCGCGGCGACACCAGGGAGACCGTCGACGAGATCTTCCGCACCGGCTTCACCCCGCGCGGCGACCAGCTCATCCCCCTCGCCGAGTACATCGTGAAGGGCGGCGGCCAGCTCAGCGCGCACCTCAGCACCAGCTGCGACCCGTCGGTGGCCAAGCGGTTCGCCACGTACGGCACGGAGAAGACCGGCTGGGTGTACGAGATCTACGCGCCCGGCGGCATCGACGTGAACGCGACGGCCCGGGTGAACGGCTACCAGTCGCCGTACCTGTGGAACAAGGAGATCGACTTCCCGGGCGGGGTGCGGGGCAACTACATCAAGGGTGCGTGCAAGTACCGCCTGACCGGCACGGACCCGGTCACCAACGACAAGACCTGGGAGCAGCTCGGCTGCAAGGACAACGCCGGTTTCGCCCCCTACAAGAACGACCGGAAGGCCGCCGCCGTCCTCACGCGCTGATACCCCGCAGTCGTCCCCCCCGGCCCGCCGGGGTGGCCGACGGGCCGTCAGTAGCCCCAGGGGCTGAGTTCGGTGACGGCCGCGAACAGGTGCTCCCACACGTCCGACGCCGGGGACCGCCCGTCCACCGCGAGCGGTTCCAGGGCGGCCACCTCGCGCAGGAAGTCGCGCCGGCCGTTCTCGCCGGGGTACGCGTTCCAGCAGGCGCCCATGAACCGGTAGACGGCCTCCAGCAGCCGGACGAACGTCTCGGTGTCCCGGGCGAACGGGAAGGGCCCCTCGCCGCTCCGCACCATCGACACCGCACCCGTCGCGGGGTGGACGAGGACCCGGCCCTCGTCGGCGTAGCCGAGGTCGAAGGTGCCCAGGTGCAGCAGGCCGTCCGCGTCGGGCTCCGCGCCCTGCGCCTCCTCCCGGGTCCAGGCCAGGCGGAAGGAGGCGACCCCGGCGGCGAACCACGCCGGCAGGCCGGCCGTCAGCGCCAGCTCCCGGGTGGGCGCGTGCGTCAGCGCGGCCGGGAGCCGGTCCGGCGTCAGCACCACCGTCCCGTCCGGGCCGAAGGCCTCCCGCATGCGGGCGGCGTCCAGGGGCTTCTCGGCGGCGGTCGGCCCGGCGAACCACGGGTCGGCCCCGCCCCAGGCGACGGCTCCCGCGGCTCCGGGTCCGTCCGCCGCCGCCGCGTTGTGCTCCAGGACCAACACCCCGCGCGGCTCGGAGAACAGGACGCGCCCGCCGCCCAGCGGTACGGGCTCCTCCCAGGCGCAGGGCTGGTGGAGGCCGCGGTCCTCGCCGTCGGGGTCGAAGAGGACGGGCCCGTCGGCGGGCGCGTCGTACGGCCGCTCGGTGAACTCGCCCTCGGCGGGGGCGGGGACCCGCTCGCCCGTGGCCGGGTCGCGCCAGTGCTCGGGGGTCCACTGCGACCACACCTTCAGCAGGAGCCGGCCGTCCGCCGCCTCGTGGACCTCGACGTCCGCGTCCCCGCTGAGGTTGGGCGCGGCCCGGTAGGCGCCGACGGGCCGCCACCAGGCCCACACCGTCCGCCACGGCATGCCCGGCTCGGCCGCGGCGACCAGGTCGGCATAGGCCTCGTGCCCCAGGACCTTCGCGCCGAAGTGCAGCCACGAGGCGAACTCCGCCGGCGGCACCTCGGCGCCGTCGAGGACCGCGACGGCCTGGGCGCAGGCCTCCCGGCCCGCCCCGCCACCCTCGGCGGGCAGTTCCCGCAGGGCCCCGGGGCCGGCGGCGAGCAGGCGGGCGGGGGAGGAGAACAGGAGGTCGAGAGCGTCGGGCGTCATGCGGACATGCTGCCACCCGCCACCGACAGCCCCGCCCCACGGTGGAGGGGCGGGCCGGGCGGCGGCGGAGTCGGGCCGGTGCGACGGGTGCCGGCGGCCCGTCAGCCGTTCAGGTTGTGCATGTACTCCGGGGCGTAGCGGTCGCCGGAGGCGACCCCGCGCGGGGCCACGGCCTCGATCGCGGCGATGTCCTCGTCCGTGATCGTCACCCCGGTGGCGGCGATGTTCTCCTCCAGGTAGCCGCGCCGCTTGGTACCCGGGATCGGCACCGCGCCCTGGCGGAGCACCCACGCCAGGGCCAGCTGGGACGGGGTGACCGACTTCGCCTCCGCGAGGCGGCGGACGGCGTCGACGACGGCCAGGTTGCGGGCGAAGTTCTCGCCCTGGAAGCGGGGGTCGGTGCGGCGGAAGTCGTCCTCGGCGAAGTCGTCGGGGCTGGTGATGGCGCCGGACAGGAAGCCGCGCCCGAGCGGGGAGTAGGCGACCAGGCCGATGCCGAGCTCGTCGAGGGCGGCCTGCACGCCGTTGTCCTCCAGGCCCCGTTCGAACAGCGAGTACTCGGTCTGCACGGCCGTCAGGGGGTGGACGGCGTGCGCGCGCCGGATGGTGGCCGCGGCGGCCTCGCTGATGCCGAGGTAGCGGACCTTGCCCGCGGTGACCAGCTCCGCCATGGCGCCGATGCTCTCCTCGACCGGGACGCCGGGGTCGATGCGGTGCAGGTAGTACAGGTCGATGTAGTCGGTGCCCAGGTGGCGCAGCGAACGCTCGGCGGCGCGGTGGATGTAGGCGCGGCCGCCGTTGTGGCCGCGGACGGTGCCGTCGTCGTCGATCTCGATACCGGTCTTGGTGGCGATGACCACCTGGTCGCGGCGGCCGGCCACGGCCTTGCCGACCAGCCGCTCGTTGCGGAAGGGGCCGTAGGTCTCGGCGGTGTCGAGGAGGGTGACGCCCAGGTCGAGGGCCCGGCCGATGGTGGCCAGTGATTCGGCCTCGTCGGTGGCGCCGTAGAAGGCGCTCATGCCCATGCAGCCGAGGCCTTCGACGCCGACCTGCAGACCCTGGGAGCCGAGTGCGCGCAGTTCCATGGTGTTCTCCTGGGAGGGAAGAGAAATAACTAACTGGTTACCTACACGGTGCACCAGGTGGGGTCGTCATGTCAATAACCAGATAGTTACTTGCTAGCCTGGGCCGCATGGCACGTGATTCCAGCGCAACGAAGGCCCGCATCCTGGCCGCGGCCTTCGACGAGTTCGCCGCGTACGGTATCGCCGGCGCCCGGGTCGACCGCATCGCCGACACGGCCGGGGCGAACAAGCGGATGATCTACGTGTACTACGGCAACAAGGAGCAGCTGTTCGACCAGGTGCTCCTCCAGGCCGTGGAGCAGGGCGCGGAATCCGTCCCCTTCGACGCCGAGGACCTCCCCCGTTACGCGGGCGCGATCTTCGACCACCTCACGGCCGATCCGCGGCTGATGCGGCTGCTGATGTGGAAGCGGCTCGAACGCCCGCAGGCCACCGCCCTCGAAGCGGAGTCCTACGCCCGCAAGACCGCCTCACTGGCCGCGGCCCAGCGCGAGGGCCACGTCGACCCCGCGCACGACCCGGCCGACCTGCTCACCCTGGTCCTCGGCCTGGCCCAGGCCTGGTTCACCACGGCGGGCGGCGACGCGGACGCGGCCCGCCACCGCACCGCCCACCGCGCGGCCGTGGTCGACGCGGTGGCCCGCCTGGTCGCGGTCCGCGACCCCGCCTGACCTGGAGGTCTCTCCGCACGGACGAGCGACCCCGCGGCCGTCCGGACGAGCGCGGAGCGGAGATCGACGAGGTGGTCCCCACCCTCCCCGGCTGAGACCCCCGCCGCGTGCGCCGGGCTCAATGACAGGCGGGCGCGGGCGCCCGTGGCAGCAGGGTCTTCCAGGGCATGGGGCGGGGCTGATGATCCCCGTGGCCACCACCGTGATCACGAACGTGTAAGAGGAACACGAGCGCGGCCGGGCCCTGGCCGTCTACGCCGGACTGGCGCAGGTCTTCTTCTCCCTCGGCCCCGTCGTGGGCGCCGTGCGCTGGACGCTCGCCCTTCCGCCGCGCAGCTACCCCTGGCAGGTCCCGGGGACGGTCCTGGCCGGCATCGGGATGGGCATGCCGGTGCCGGCCCTGAGCGCCGAACTGATGCGCGCGGTACCACGGCGGGACCGGGCCGACGCGTCGGTCCTGCGCCAGACGCTCCGTCAGCTGGGCGGGGCGGTGGGGCTGGCGCTGGCGGGCGCGCTGGTCCTGGCCGCGAACGACGACACGGCCGACGCGGAGGGCATCGTCACCGCAACGGCCACCCCGGCGGCCTTCGTCACGGCAGCCGCCTTCCTGACCACCGCCCTCCTCTCCGCGACCCTCCTCCTGCCCCCCGGCCCCGCACCCGCCCCGGCCCGGCCGCAGCGGAGACCGCTCGCTAGGGACGGTGTCAGGGGCCTCGGCGGGGGTCAGGCGGACGTTCCGGGGGCCGAGGTGCGGGGGGTGCGGTCCCGGTGGGCGATGGCTTCGGCGACCTCTTCGACCGCGCGGCGGACCAGGTTTCCGTAGGGGTCGTCGGAGAGGCTCGGGGCGCGGGTCCGGGCGGCCTCGATATGGCGGGCGGCGGCTTCGAAGGAGCCGAGGCGGCGGTAGTCGTCGGCGAGGTTGAGGTGCAGGGAGGGGTAGAAGCCGGCGATGCGCAGGCCGGGGTGGTGCTGGCGGGCGCGCTGCCCGGTGACGGCGTCGGCCGCGTCCAGCGCGCGGACGTCCCAGGCGAGGGCTTCGGCGGGGTCCGCGTGGAGGTCCGCCAGGTGGTGGGCGAGGGAGCAGCGGTGCAGGGGGTCACCCGTGGTGCCGAGCCGGGTCCAGAGGTCCAGCAGGGTGCGCCGGGCGGGGGCCGGGTCGCCGGTCCGGGCCTGGGTGATGGCCCTGGCGATGGCTTCCATGGTCGCGTCGGGCGCGGTGGCTTTGGTGGTCATCTGGTGCGGGGCCTCTTCGTCGTGGGGCGGGAGTGGCGGACGGGCATGGCGAGCGTGGTGAGGTCGCCGCGGTCGGCGGAGCGGATCGTGACCGGCTGGTCGGGGCCCCGCAGGTCGAGCATCAGCTCGGGGCCGATCGCCGTGCTCACGGCGGGGTGGAGCGTGGTCAGGTCGAAGTGGATCAGGAGGGGAGTACCCGTTGTCGTGGCGGGGAGAGCGGTGCCGGGCTGCCCGCCCTCCGCCGGGCGGACGTGCACCGCCCGGTCGGCGACGCGGAGCGTGACGCGCTCGCCCGGCTGCTCCTCCAGGGCGCGCAGGAACGGTTCCTTGGAGACCGTCGCGCGGCCGGTGACCGCTCCCAGCGAGGCGAGCGCCTGCCGGTGGTCGGGGAACTCCTCGGACAGCAGCCGGGCGTAGTGGTCCTCGCGGCCGCCCGTCCGGAACCAGACCCCGTGCGGCGCCGCTTCGAGGCGGACCAGTGCGCTGCGGCGGATGCCGGAGGCCGCCGCCCGCAGATCGTCGCCGCTCAGCGTGCCGGCCCAGGCCCGCCCCGGCGGCGTGGCCGGCACGAGGGTGCGGGTGGACAACCGGAACCGGTCGGTCGCGGTCAGGGTGAGCGACCCGGGGCCCGCTTCGAGGCGCAGGCCGCCGAGCACCGGCAGCCGCGTTTCGCGGGCGGTGGCGGTCAGCACCTGCTCGACCGCGTCGGCCAGCACGGGGCCCTTCAGCGCCCCGATCGGCAGCCCCGGCCCGCCGCCCAGCGAGGACACGACGGCCGTGGCCTTCCGCAGGGCCGCCGACGCGTCCCCGACGACCTTGGCCACATGCGCGTCGACCAGCCGGTACGCCTCCTCAGCCGACGCGGCCAGGACCGCCTCGACCCCCGCGAGGGGCATGGCGATCTCACGGAGCCGCCGCAGCGCGGTCGCCCGCGCCAGCTGGTCGGCGCCGTAGAAGCGGTAGCCCGACACGGGGTCGACCTCGGCGGGCGGCAGCAGTCCGGAGTCGGCGTAGAAGCGCAGCGCGCTGGAGGTCAGGCCGCAGCGCCGGGCGAAGAGGCCGATGGGCATCAGTTCGGTAGGGGACACCTCGTCATCATGGGGTTTCGACCAACCTGAAGGTCAACGTCAGCCCACGGCTGCGGCCGTCACGCCCGCCACCATGCCGACCAGACGCACCCCGGCCGGGGCCCCCTCGGTGGTCCCGGCAGGCCCATGGGAAGATGGCGCGCATGTCCGCGACCCCCGCGTCCGAGCAGGTCCGAGCCGCCCTGCGGGTCTCGGGGCGGCGCCTGTCCTACCTGGACTCCGGCGCCCCCGGCCCCCTCCTCCTCGCACTGCACGGGCATTTCGCCGAGGCCCGCACCTTCACCCCCCTGGCCCGGCGACTGGCCCCCCACTGGCGGGTGGTGGCCCTGGACCAACGCGGCCACGGTCGTTCCGACCGGCCGCCGGACTTCTCCCGCGAGGGCTACGTCGAGGACGCGGCGGCCCTGTTGCGCCACCTCGGCGGCCCCGGCCCGGCGGTCGTCCTCGGCCATTCCCTGGGCGGGGTCAACGCCTACCACCTTGCCTTCCGCCACCCCCGGCTGGTCCGCGCCCTGATCGTCGAGGACATCGGCGCGGAAGTCGACGGGGACCTGTCGTTCTGCCTCACCTGGCCGCACCGCGCCCCCACGCGGGCGGCGCTGCTGGAAGCCCTCGGCGGCTCGGCCCCCCACCTGACGGACGCGGTCCGCGAGTACGCGGACGGCTGGGGCCTCGCCTTCCGTCCCCAGGACATGGCGGCCTCGCAGCGCGGGCTCAACGGTGACCACTGGCGGGCCTGGCTCGGCAGCGACTGCCCGGCCCTGCTGCTCCGCGGCACCCGCAGCGCCGTCCTGTCGGCGGGCCACGCCCGGGCCATGGCGGCCGCCCGCCCGCGCACACGGCTCGTCGAACTCCCCACCGGACACACCGTCCACGCCACCGACCCCGAGCGGTTCGCCGCCGCCGTCCGGACCTTCCTCACCTTCCTCGACGGGCTGCCCCCGCAGACGCATAATCGTTTGCCCCCGGCCGGACCCGCCCGATAGGAAGCTCACATGCTGACGGGCGACAAGGTCGGGCTCAGGGCCCGCTTCGACGAGGACATCCCGGTCCTGCGGACCGAGCTCTACGACGACGTGGTCAACTCCTCGCGGTCCGAGGCCGGGCCGTGGCGGCCGATGACCCCCGGAACGCAGGACCCCAGGCTCGTCGTCGACGAGAACCAGGAGCGCAGCGTCTCGTTCTCCGTGGTGGAACTCGAGGGCGGCACGCTCATCGGCTCCGCCACGCTGTGGGGCATCGACAACCACAACCGCAACGCCCACATCGGACTCGGGCTGTTCCCGGCCGCCCGCGGCCAGGGCTACGGCACGGACGTGGTGGCGGTCCTGTGCCACTACGGGTTCACCGTCCGCGGCTTCCAGCGGCTGCAGATCGAAACCCTCGCGGACAACGCCGCCATGCTGCGCTCCGCCGAGCGCAACGGCTTCGTCCGCGAGGGCGTACTGCGCGACTCGGCCTGGGTGATGGGCCGGTTCCTGGACGAGGTGCTGCTCGGACTCCTCGTCCAGGACTGGAGGCGGGACCCGGGGCGCTGACACGCCCCCCGGCGGCTCAGGCCAGGTCGAACCGGTCGAGGGTCATGACCTTGTCCCACGCGGCCACGAAGTCCCGTACGAACTTCTCCCGCGCGTCCTCACTCGCGTACACCTCCGCCAGTGCCCGCAGCTGGGAGTTGGAGCCGAAGACGAGGTCCACGGCGGTGGCGGTCCACCTGACCTCCCCCGTGGACCGGTCCCGTCCCTCGTACTCGCCCTCCACCTCGGCGGACGCCCTCCACTCCGTCCCCATGTCCAGCAGGTTGACGAAGAAGTCGGGGGTCAGCGTCCCGGGCCGGTCCGTGAGGACGCCGTGCCGGGACCGCCGGAAGTTGGCGTCCAGGGCGCGCATGCCGCCCAGCAGCACCGTCATCTCCGGAGCCGTCAGCGTCAGCATCGAGGCCCGGTCCAGCAGCAGGGTCTCGGCCGCCGGCTTCTCCCCGGGCCGGAGGTAGTTGCGGAACCCGTCCGCGCTCGGCTCCAGCACCGCGAACGACTCCACGTCCGTCTGTTCCTGTGAGGCGTCCGTGCGCCCGGGCGCGAACGGCACCTTCACGTCGTGCCCGGCGTCCCGCGCCGCCTTCTCGACGGCCGCGCACCCGCCCAGGACGATCAGGTCGGCGAGCGAGATCCTGGTACGGCCGGAGCGCGAGCCGTTGAACTCCTCCCGGACCCGCTCCAGGGCCTCCAGCACCCGCGCCAGCTCCGGGGTGTCGTTCACCTCCCAGCCCCGCTGCGGAGCGAGCCGGATCCGTGCCCCGTTGGCTCCGCCGCGCTTGTCCGTGCCGCGGAAGCTCGCCGCCGACGCCCAGGCCGCGGCGACCAGCTCGGAGACGGACGGCCCGGACGCGAGGATCGTCTCCTTGAGCCCGGCGACCTCCTCGTCCGTGACCAGGTCGTGGTCGACCTCCGGGACCGGGTCCTGCCACAGCTGCGGCTCCGGGACCCAGGGGCCGAGGTAGCGCGTGACCGGTCCCATGTCACGGTGCAGCAGCTTGTACCAGGCCCGGGCGAACGCGTCGGCCAGCTCGTCGGGGTTCTCCCGGAAGCGGCGCGAGATCGGCTCGTACACCGGATCCAGCTTGAGCGCGAGGTCGGTCGTGAGCATCATCGGGGCGTGCCGCTTCGCCGGGTCGTGGGCGTCGGGCACGGTGCCCTCCGCGGACGCGTCCTTCGGCTTCCACTGGTGCGCCCCGGCCGGGCTGGACGTCAGCTCCCAGTCGTATCCGAACAGGTTGTCCAGGTAGCCGTTGTCCCACCGCGTCGGCTGGGTCGTCCACGCGCCCTCAAGGCCGCTGGTGAGGGTGTTCACGCCGCTGCCGGTACCGAAGGTGTTGTGCCAGCCGAGGCCCTGCTGCTCCAGCGGCGCCGCCTCGGGCTCCGGACCGATGTATTCGGCGGGGACCGCGCCGTGGCATTTTCCGAACGTGTGGCCGCCGACGATCAGCGCGACCGTTTCCTCGTCGTTCATCGCCATTCGGCCGAACGTCTCACGGATGTCCCGGGCCGCGGCCAGCGGATCCGGGTTTCCGTTGGGCCCTTCCGGATTCACGTAGATCAGGCCCATCTGCACCGCGCCGAAAGGCCCCGTGAGCTGTCTTTCACCGCTGTAGCGCTCGTCTCCGAGCCAGGTGTCCTCCGGCCCCCAGAAAATCTCCTCGGGCTCCCAGATGTCCTCCCGGCCGAAGCCGAATCCGAACGTCTTGAAGCCCATCGATTCCAGGGCGCAGTTACCCGTGAACACGAGAAGGTCCGCCCAGGAGATCTTCCGTCCGTACTTCCTCTTGACCGGCCACAGGAGCCGCCGGGCCTTGTCGAGGCTCGCATTGTCCGGCCAGCTGTTCAAAGGGGCGAACCGCTGGGCGCCGGAGCCGCCGCCGCCCCGCCCGTCGGCGATCCGGTACGTGCCCGCCGCGTGCCAGCTCATCCGGATGAACAGCGGACCGTAGTGTCCGTAGTCGGCGGGCCACCACTCCTGGGAGGTGGTCATCACCTCGAACACGTCCCTTTTCAGCGCGTCGACGTCGAGGGTCGCGAACTCCGCCGCGTAATCGAAGTCCTCGTCCATAGGACTGGCCAGGGGGGAATTCTGGTGGAGGACCTGGAGGTCCAGCTGATCCGGCCACCAGTCCCGGTTCGTGCGGGGAGGCGTCGCCGTGGGGGAGGGGGAGGGGATTACCGGGTTCTCGCTCTCGCTACCGGACACGTCCGTCCTTCTTTCCTGTCGCTGTCGCTGTCGCGTGTTCCAGCCGTATCGGCGTCCGTAATGGTCGCGCACCGCGGGCCGCGGAGCCGCGAGAACACGCATGGCATGACGGCGCACCACGGCCCGGTTTCCCCATACCGCTCAAAGAGCATTCGCGGACGGCGCGGCGCGGGGCGGAAATCCCATTCCCGTGGAAAAGGCCGGGACGCCCTCGCGCACCGGCCCCTCCGGCACCGCGCCTTCCGGCGCCGCGCCCTCACAGCCGGGGCCGGACGGCCATCGCCCAGGAGAACACCCCGAACAGCAGCAGCCCCGCCGCGACGGCGACCAGCAGCCAGGGGCCCGCCGGGGTCTGCGCGAACGAGCGGAGGGTGTCGTCCACCCCCTTGGCCTTGCCCGGGTCGTACGCGACGGCGGCGTGGACGAGGAACGCGCCGGCCGCCGTGAACACGGCTCCGCGCGCCACGCCGCCCACCACGCCGAGCACGTCCACGGCCCGCCGGGCACCCCGGGGGAGGCGGCTCATGTCCATCTGGTCACGGAAGGAGAGCCGGGCCGCGCCCACGACGATGACGATCCCTCCGACCGCGACCCCCAGCCCCGCCAGCCCCACGAGCCACGGCCCGGCCGGGATCCCCAGCACCCGGGCCGTGACGTCCCGGGACTGCTCGTCGCCCGACTGCCCACCGCCCTGCCCCGCGGCGAACGCCAGCGTGGAGAACGCCGTCACCATGTAGAAGCAGGCCCGGGCAGCCGCCGCCACCCGTTTCGCCGGCCCCCGCCCGCCCGGTCCGGCGGAACCGAAGACGGCCTCCGAGAGCCGCCAGAGCGCCATCGCCACCAGACCGGCCCCGACGGCCCACACCAGTACCCGCCCGAACGGGTGGCCGGCCAGCTCGGCGAGCGCCCCCGAGCGGTCGGCCGCCTTCGCGGGACTTCCGAACGCGATCCGCAGGGCCAGTACGCCCACCAGCACGTACAGCACCCCGCGTGTGACCAGCCCGCACCGGGCGGCCACCGCCACCGCCTCGCGCGTCTCACGTGCCCCGGCCCCACCCGTCGACGGCCCAGTCATGCTCCACCCCTTTCCTGGAGGTGCCCCCCCAGACCGCCCCTGCCCGCTGCCGTGCGCGCCATGCGCCGGGCCGGCGGCGTCCGGTGCACCCGGCAGGGGCCCGGCGCCACCCACCGTTTCACCCCCGGCGCCCCGGGTAACCGCGCGGTCACGGACCACGACGCCCCGACGAGGAGGCAACATCCATGGCCGGCATAGGCGGTTGCATCACCCTGTTCGTGGTGGGGGCCATCCTCACCTTCGCGAGCGACTGGCAGATGAAGGGCGTCAACCTCGACGTGGTGGGCCTGATCATGATGGCGGGCGGGCTGCTGGGGCTCGGCGTCTACAGCAGTGTCCTGCGCCGCCGCCGCGCCGCCGCCCTCCCGGTGGTCGACGAGACCCGGGAACGGCCCTGAACCGCCGCCGCCGTCGTCGTCCCGCACCCCCGTGCGACGGGCGTACCGGCCGGCGGGCGGGAAGTGCTCCGGCGAGGTGCAAAGCGGGCCATCGGGGGTAGGCGCGGCCCATGATCGGCCCACTTCGCCGCCCGACCCCCGGGGCTCCCGCCCCTGTGGTGGCCGGCCGCTGACCAGGAGACCCGCCGTGTCCAGTACCGCACTGACCTACCTCGACCCGATGCCGCGCCTGATCGCCCTGCCGGGCGTCTACCGGCCGCAGGCGGATACCCTGCTGCTGGCCGACGCCCTCGCGCGGGAGCCACTGGGCCCCGGCGCGCGGGTCGTGGAGATCGGCACCGGTACCGGGGCGCTCGCCCTGCGCGCGGCGGCCCGCGGCGCCCACGTCACCGCCGTCGACGTGGCGTGGCCCGCCGTCCTGGCCGCCCGCCTCAACGGCTGGCGCCAGCGCCTGAGACTGCGCGTCCTGCACGGCGACTTCGCCGACCGGACCCGCGGCCGCCGCTACGACCTGGTCCTGGCCAACCCGCCCTACGTCCCCGGCCCCGACTCCCGGCTGCCCACCAGCGGGGCCCGGCGCGCCTGGGAGGCCGGCCCGGAAGGCCGCGCCGTCATCGACCGCATCTGTACGGCCGCCCCCACACTGCTGCGTCCCGGCGGTGTCCTCCTGATGGTCCACTCGGGGATGTGCGGGGCGCAGAAGACCCTGGCCCTGCTGGCCGACCAGGGCCTGTCCGCCCGTGTCACCGAACGCGCCCGCATCCCCTGGGGGCCGGTGCTGCGCTCCCGCGCGGCGTGGCTGCGGCAGGAGGGGCTGGCCGGAGAGGGCGAGGAGCTGGAGGAACTGGTGGTGGTCCGTGCCCAGTACGCCTGAACCCCAGTACACCCGCCCGCCCGCGGCGGCCGGTCAGGGCCCCCGCCCACGGCGGGTCCGCGTCGAGCGCGGCGGCCCGGTCCTGGTCGAGGGGCCGGTCGAGATCACCCTGGACGACGGGACCACCGTCCGGTCGGACCGGTTCACGGTCGCCGTGTGCACCTGCCGGCGCAGCCGTACCTACCCCTGGTGCGACACCAGCCACCGGCCCCGCGAACGGGCCGCCCCCGCGTGCGGGCGGAGCGCGGAGCCGTGCGCGGCCGACGGCCGCGGACCCGAGGACGGGAGCGACCGATGACCGCACCCGCGCGCACCCCCGCCCGGACCGGCACGGCGCAGCCGGCCGCGTCCGGCCCCGCGCTGGTCGAGGGCCGGGGCCCGCTGTCCCGCGCCGTGGTGGCCGTCCTGCGCGGCGGCCCCCCCGCGGCCGCCGACGCCGCAGCCGTCCCCGGGAGCGACGGGGCCGACCGGAACGACCGGGCCGACTGGATCGACCTGGCCGCCCTGGCCGACCGGATCGACGGCACCGACCCGTGGGGGGAGGACCTCCACCTCGCCCTCTACCTGCTCTACGAACTGCACTACCGCGGCTTCGCCGGCGTGGACGACGCCCTCGAATGGGATCCGGCCCTGCTGGGCCTGCGCCGGGCCCTGGAGGACCGTTTCCTCGACGCCCTGCGGGCCGCGACGGCCGACGCCCCGGCCACGGTGGAGGAAGCCTTCGGTCCCCTCCTCGTCGAGCCCGTGGACCCCGGCGCGAGCCTCAGCCACCGCCTGGAGACCGAGGGGGAGCTCTGGCAGCTGCGCGAGTACGCGGCCCTGCGCTCCCTCTACCACCTGAAGGAGGCCGACCCGCACGCCTGGGTGATCCCGCGGCTGTACGGCAGGGCCAAGGCGGCCATGGTCGCCATCGAGTACGACGAGTTCGGCGCGGGCCACCCCGACCGCGTCCACGCCCGCCTCTTCGCCGACCTCATGGCCGACCTGGGCCTCGACACCACGTACGGCCACTACCTCGACCGGGCCCCCGCGCCCCTGCTCGCCACCGTCAACCTGATGTCCCTCCTGGGCCTGCACCGCGCCCTGCGCGGGGCCCTGGTCGGACACTTCGCGTGCGTGGAGGTCACCTCCTCGCCCGGCTCCCGCCGTCTGGCCCGGGCCATGCGCCGGTGCGGCGCGGGCCCGGCGGCCGAGCACTTCTACGCCGAACACGTGGAGGCCGACGCCGTGCACGAGCAGGTCGTACGCCACGAGGTCATCGGCGGCCTGCTCACCGACGAGCCGCAGCTGGAGCCCGACGTCGCCTTCGGCTGCGCGGCGACCCTCCTGCTGGAGGAGCGGCTCGCCGCGCACATCCGTGCCGCGTGGGACCAGGGGCGCTCGGCCCTGCGCCCCCCGACCGGCCCGGCGCCCGGTGCCGGCTGAGCGGGTCCCGTCACTTCACGGGGACGGCGTCCTTCGCCGCGGTGTGCCAGTTGGTGACGACCGGCCGGTCGACCGTGATGGTGCCGACCGGCAGCGAGGCCGGGTTGGGGTCGCTGTCGCCGACGGCGACGATGATGCTGTCCAGTTCCTTGCCGCCGTTTTCCTTGGTGGTCTTCGGGTTCACCCCGGCGTAGGCGGCGGTGCCGCCGCTCAGCTGGATCTGCCGGCCGGCGGCCTGCTCGGCGGGGCCGGCCTGCGTGCCGTCGGAGCCGAACGCCACCGTCGGCAGCGCGGCCGGGAGGTAGCAGGTGATCCCGGGCTTCGCCTTCGCCGTGATCAGGATGTACCCACCGCCCTGGCTCTCGGACTTGGCGCTCCAGGCGATGTCGTCGGCGCCGCAGGCCTGTCCGACCGGCTTGCGGCCGCCGGCGCCCGTGTCGGCGCCGCTGCCGGTCGCGCCCGCGGCCGTCCCCTTGCCCGTCGCGTCGCCGGCCTTGCCGCCGCCCGGCGTGCCGGCGGGCGTCGCCGCGCCGGACGGGGCGCCGGCCGGTGCGGCGGAGGAGCCCTGCGCGGCGCCGGTGCCCCCGGCCGCGTCGGAGTCCTGGCACGCCGTCAGCAGCAGGGCGCCGCCGACGAGGACTGCGGAGACGAGGAAGGCGTGGCGGCGGTTGCCGGACATGAGGAGCCCCTTGGAGATCGGTTTCGAGGCCGAGGCGGGTACGGCCGGTCGGCGCTTTCTTGATCACTATGGGGGAGTCACGGGCCGGGGACCGCCCGCGTGTTCGTCCCCGTACGCCGCTGTCACGAACCGGTGACATGACCACGTGTTTCCGGCCGGGCGGGACACCGCGTGGCTCGATCCGCCACCGGGGCTCGCCCGTTCGGCGGACGTATCCCTGGGTGCGGGGGCGCGGGCGCCCGGATGGGATACGGATGTTCCCGCTGCCCGCCCCCATCGCCCCAGGGAGACCCGATGAGCCGCATCAACCGGCGAGACCTCGCACTGCTGGCGCTCCGCGCCGGAACCGGAGCCGTCCTCATGGCGCACGGCACGCAGAAGCTGTTCGGCTGGTTCGGGGGAGGCGGTCTGGACAAGACCGCGGCCGCGATGGAGCACATGGGCTTCACCCCCGGCCGGCAGAGCGCCCTGGCCGCGGGACTCGGCGAGACGGGAGGCGGCGCCCTGCTCGTCCTGGGCCTGGCCACCCCGGCGGCGGGCGCGGCGGCGGCGGGCGCCATGGCTGGCGCCGTGTCCGTCCACGCCCCGGCGGGGTTCTTCGCCCAGGCCGGGGGATTCGAGTACCCGGCCTTCCTCGGATTCACCGCGGCCGCCATCGGGCTGGCCGGCGCGGGCCGCTACTCCCTGGACCACGCCACCGGCCACACCTTCGACCAGCGGTGGATGCTCTGGCTGGCGTTCGCCGGGAGCGCGGCCGCGGCGGCCGCGGTCGTCGCCAAACGGGCCCGGGGACAGCGGGACGACGACGGCGGATCCGCCTGACCGGCCCGGGCGGCGCCGCAGGTCTGGCGTGATCCTGTCGGGCCGGAAACCGGCTGTCCCGGTGTGCGGCCGGCGCGTAGGAATGGGCTGCCGTATCCCGTTGGCCGCTTTCGCCTCCCAGGAGCCCACCATGACCCGTTCGCGCACCACCGCCATGGCCCTCGCCGGCGCCGCCGCGATGTTCGCCCTCTCCACCGCGCCGGCCCAGGCGGCCCCCGGCGACGTGACGACCACCTGCGCGAACACCGCCACCCCGGCGGGCTACGTCGACGTCAGCTGGGGCTACAGCGCGAGCTGCGGTACCCAGAACTTCTCGCCGAACATCAAGCAGATCAAGCAGCTCACGGGCCTGCCCGTAGGCACGGTCGTCCAGGCCTGCGGCTCCACCTACTACCCGGCCGGCTGGGTCCAGACCAGCTCGTACTACTCCAGCTCCTGCGTGGCCTTCCCGAACTCGGGCTTCAACAACAACGCCTGGACCCTCAAGCGCGTCTCCTGACCCGCCCCCGCACGGGAGGGGCAGGCCGAAGACGCGCCGCAAAAGTCCGCGCGGCCGTCGTGGACCGGGAGTTCGACCCGGCTGAGCGGCCGGAAGCGCGTGCCCGGGGGAGTGGGGGCTTCCCTGGGTACTCCGGCGGGCGGGGGTGAGTAGGAGGGCTCAGGCGGTGCGGGGGTGGTGTCGGGCACCCTGGGGCGGTCGTCGCCGGCCTCGTGAACGGGAACACCATGCTCAGCCGCCTCGCCCACCTCGTGGTTCCCGCCCTGGCGCGGATCCGCGTCACCACCGCGTCCGACGCCCGGTTCCCGGCCGGCAGCGTCATCGTCGCCAACCACACCTCGCTCGCCGACCCGGCCGTGGTCCTCGCCGCCCTGCACCGCTGCGGCGTCGAGCCCGTCGTCCTGGCCGCCGCCGGGCTCTGGCGGGCCCCGGTCCTCGCGCGGCTGCTCGTCCGCGAGGGGCACATCCCGGTCCACCGGGGGGACCGGCGGGCCGCCGAAGCCCTGGACCACGCCGCGTCGGCCCTGGCGGCGGGCCGCTCGGTGCTGCTGTACGCCGAAGGGGGCATCCCCTCCCGCCGCGACGCCGCCGAAGCCGCGCCACTGCCCTTCCGCAGCGGGCTCGCCCGGCTCGTCGAGCGCACCGGGGCGGCCGTCGTCCCGGTGGGCCAGGCCGGGGCCCGCCGCGTCAGCTCCGGGGGCGCCGCCAAGCAGCTGGCCGGCGTCGTCACCGCGCCGCTGCGGCGGCCGCGGCTGCACGTCCACGTCGGGCCGCCGCTGGAGCTGACCGGTGACGTGGCCGCCCGGACGCTCCAGGCGCACGCCGCCGTCACCGACGCCTGGCGCACCGCGGCGGCCCGGCTGCGCGAGCCGGCCGCGGAGGCCGGGTGACGGGGCGGCGGGGAGTGGGCCGCGGAGCGGGGGCCGGATTGCGCCAATTCCGCGGATCCGGCCGTAAGGAGCCGCGCGATCGGTAGCGTCCCGATACGGAACACCCGTGCCGCGCCCGGCACAAGACACCGACGGAGGACAGCCATGGCGAATGTGGAAGTGTCGCTCAAGGAAGCGATGACCTCGATCGAGGGGGCCCTGGGGGTGGCGCTGGTCGACTACGCCAGCGGGATGGCCCTCGGCACGCTCGGCGGTGGCAAGGACCTGGACCTGATGGTGGCGGCCGCCGGGAACACCGATGTCATCCGGGCCAAGCTGCGGACCATGGAGATGCTCGGCATCCAGGACGAGATCGAGGACCTGCTCATCACCCTCGGCAGCCAGTACCACCTGATCCGGATCCGCCGCGGTCGGGCCGGCGGCGGTCTGTTCCTCTACCTGGTTCTGGACCGCGGCAGGTCGAACCTGGCCATGGCCCGGCACCAGCTGGCCCGGATCGAGTCCGATCTGGAGGTCTAGCCGCCGTGTCCGTCGGGCCCACGCATGCCCATGAGTTGAAGAAGTCTTCAACTCGGAACATGTGAAACCGGTCAACATCGGTTCCGCGTGGGCCGACCGGACGCGACGATGGTGGGAGGGCGTGGTCCCCGCCCGGGACGGACCCCGTTCGAGGAGGAACAGGAGCGTGGTGGGCATGCAGGTCCCGCTGTACCAGGCCAAGGCCGAGTTCTTCCGGATGCTCGGCCACCCGGTCCGCATCCGCGTGCTGGAGCTCCTCCAGGACGGCCCGATGCCCGTACGGGACCTGCTCGCCGAGATCGACGTCGAGGCCTCCAACCTCTCGCAGCAGCTCGGCGTCCTGCGCCGCTCGGGCATCGTCGTCTCCACGCGTGAGGGATCGACCGTCACCTACGCCCTCGCCGGCGGCGACGTAGCCGAACTCCTGCGCGCCGCGCGCCGGATCCTCACGGAGATGCTGGTCGGCCGCAACGCCCTGATCGCCGAGCTCAACGACCCCGAACAGGCCCCGGCCCCCGCTCCCGCCCGTACGTAGCCCCCTCCGCCGCCGGCCGGGTCAGCCGTCGGCGAGCGTCACCCGGCGGCGGAAGACCACCGGGTCACCGAGACGGGCGACGATCCAGGCCGCCACCGTGGCCCGGTTCGCGGTACCCGCCCGTGGCAGCGGAGCGTCGTAGCCGACCCGGGGTTCCGCCGAGGGCGGCCCGTCCTTCAGCAGGGGTACGCGCACCACGGTCCACGGCACCGGGGAGCCGGCCAGCAGCTCCTCCATCCGGGCCAGGTCCCGGTGGATCTCCCGGTACACCCGGTCCACCACCAGGCGCGTCACCACCCGCTGGGCCCACGGCAGATGGCCGCTCTCCAGGCCCGCCGAGGACATCGCCAGCACATGCCCCACCCCCTGGGCGGCGCAGGCGGCGACCACCTCCCGCGCGCCGGCGGAGAAGACGGTGGTGGGCCCCCGGCCGCCGCCCGTGCCGAGCGCCGAGACGAGCACGTCGTGCCCTTCGAACGCGCCGCGCAGGCTCCCGGGTTCCCGGACGTCGGCCGTCACCGCCCGCACCGCCCCGTGGGCGAACACGGGCAGCCGGCTCGGGTCGCGCACGACGGCCGTCACCGTGTGGCCCGCCGCCAGGGCGCCCTCGGCGACCAGCCGTCCGGTTCGCCCCGCCGCACCCACAACGGCGACCTTCATCGCTTCCATCCCGCTCCTCCTCGGTCCGTCGTGCTTCGCCTGTGGCAATTCAGTCAGACAGGCGGTATGACTGAAACTGAAGCCAAGTGAACCACACCGCACGGCACGAAGGAGAGAGGGTCGCCATGGAATCCCACCGCACCGCCCCCCACCCCGCCCGCTACCCCGACCTGGCCGGCCGGGTCGTCGTGATCACCGGCGGCAGCCGCGGCATCGGCGCGGAGACCGCCCGCGCCTTCGCCCGTCAGGGTGCCGCCGTGGCCGTCCTCGGCCGGGACGCGGCGGCCCTCGCCGCCGTGGCCGACGAGCTGCGCTCCCTGGGCGCCGAGGCCCGCGCCGTCACCGCCGACTGCACCGACGCCGCCGCGCTCGCCCGCGCGGCGGCCGCGATCGAGGACGCCCTGGGCCCGGCGGACGTCCTGGCGGCGTTCGCGGGCGGCGACGGCGCTCCGGTGCCCACCGTCCGGGAGACCGCGGAGCACTGGCGTTCGGTGGTGGACGCCAACCTCACGGCCACCTTCCTGACCGTCTCCGCCTTCCTGCCACGGCTGGTCGGGCGCGGCACCGGCTCGGTGGTCACCATGGCCTCGACGGCCGGCCGGCTGCCCGGCGGCGCCTCGGCCGCGTACGCCGCCGCCAAGGCGGGGGTGCTGATGTTCACCCGCCACCTCGCCCTGGAGGTCGCGGGCAGCGGCATCCGGGTCAACGCGCTGGCACCCGGCGCCGTCCGGACCGAGCGGACGGCCGCCCGCATGCCGGTGGACGTCCAGCGGACCGTCGCGGCCGCCCACCCCCTCGGCCGCCTCGGCGAACCGGCGGACATCGCCTCGGCCACGCTCTTCCTGGCCTCCTCCGCCTCCTCCTGGATCACCGGCCAGACCCTCGACGTCAGCGGCGGCCGCGTCATGCTCTGATCCCGCCGTCGGCGATACTGCCTGTTCACACAGGGCCCGCCGGCCGACCGCCCCTCCGGGAACGCCGAGCCGCCGGCGGGCGGACGAAGTGGAGGCGAGTGCGATGAGCCCCCGGGCCTACCGGATGGGACAGCGGCAGGCGGACGTGGAGGAGACGCGGGCGCGGATCGTGGCCGCCGCCCGAGGCCAGCTCGGCGAGACCGGCGCCCTCTCGCTGGACGCGGTGGCCCGCCGGGCGGACGTCGCGCGGGCCACCGTGTACTACCAGTTCGGCAACAAGACCGGCCTGCTGGAGGCGGTCTGTGACGCCCTGGCCGCCGAGGGCGGGATGGACCGGCTGGCCGAGGTGTTCACCCTCGCCGACCCGTGGGCGGCGGTGGACCGGTTCGTCGCGGTCCTCGGCGGGTTCTGGGCGGTGGACCGGGTGTGCACGCGGCGGCTGCGCGCGCTCGCCGCCCTGGACGAGGAGGTGGGCCGGGTGATCGCCGACCGGGACGCCCGCCGCCGCCAGGGCGCCGGAGTGCTCACCGCCCGCCTCACCGGGGTCCCCGAGGACGCGGCCGCCGTCCTCACCGTCCTCACCTCCTTCGAGACCTTCGACGCCCTCGCCGCCGAATCCGGCCCCGGCGCGGACCTGCGCACCGCCACGGCGGGGGTGACCCGCCTGGTCAGAGCCGCCCTCGGCGCCCCTCCGGGCCCCTCGGCGAAGGGCTGAGGCGCCGCCCGGCGCGGAGGCCGGCGCGGGGCCTGATGGAGCAACCTCGGCTGCGGACCGGCCGGGGCGGTGGTGGCATCGGTGGGATGAAGGACCCCTTCGCCTGCGAGGAACCGTCCCTGCTGGCGCGCACCGGCTCCGCGGACCGGGCCGCGGCCCGCCGCGCCGTCGCCGCCCGCGCCACCGACAGTGAGGACCTGCGGACCCTGCTCGACATGCTGGGCCTGGCCCCGTCCGACGACCCGCCCCTCGGGCGAGACCGCCGCAGGGCGCCCCCGTCGCGTCCGACCGGCCGCGCGGCCGGGTGAGTCAGGCCGGGAGGGCCGCGGCCAGGCCTGAGCCGAGGAGGCGGAAGGCCTGGTCGGCGGCGGCGACGGCCTCCGGGTAGACCTCGTCGGCGGGGCGGCCGGCCTGGACCTGCTCGCTGTTGCGGTCGGCGAGGACCCGCAGGGTGGTGACGACCTGCGCCGCGGCGAGCCGCGCGGTCAGCTCGTCCGCCCCGGACTCCTCCAGCGCCCGCGCCAGGGCGTCGATGCTGCGCCCCGCGTAGCGCATCAGCCGCTCGCTGAGGCTCGCCGTCGTGCTGAGCAGTCGGGCGAAGGCCACGGCCTCCGGGTCGGAGGTGAGCCCGGTGACCGGGTCGCGGCGCGCCAGGGCGTCGAGTTCGTGCGCGTGCAGGGCGTCGAGCGGGGCCGTGCCGGCCGGGCGGCCGCGGACCACGCGGGCCGACTCGTCCTCGTGGTCGGCGAACACGTGCAGGACCAGATCCTCCTTGGTCGGGAAGTACGTGAACAGCGTGCGCTTGGAAACCTCGGCCGCCTCGGCGATCTCCACGATCGACACCTCGTCGAACCCGCGGGTCAGGAACAGGTGCAGGGCCGCTTCGAAGATCGTCTGCCGGGTCTTCTGCTTCTTGCGCTCGCGCAGTCCGAGGGGCTCAGTCATGCGCACACGATAAAGCAGAAAGGGGTACCCAGGAGAAAGTTGCACCTGGTATAGTTCTCTACCAAGTGAAGGAAGCGTCCTGGGAGGCTCCATGAACACGCAGGTCACCGGTGTCATCGTCGTAGGGGCCGGCGGCGCCGGGCTCACGCTCGCCACCGAGCTCGCCCTCGCGGGCGTCCCCGCGGTCGTGCTGGACCGGATGCCCGGCCGCAACCTCCAGTCCCGCGCCGGGGCGGTCCAGCCCCGGACCGCGGAGCTGCTCGCGCTGCGCGGCCTGCTGGACGACGCCCTCGGGCGGTCCATCGACTACCGGCTGGTCGGCGGCCACTTCGCCGGACTTCCCGTCCCGCTGGACTACGCGGCGTGGGACACCCGCTACCCGCACCCCGTCCTGCTCCCGCAGGACCAGCTCGAAGCGGTCCTCGAGGACCGCCTCGCCGAGCTCGGCGGCCGGGTCCTCAGGCGGCACGAGCTGACCGGACTGCGCCAGGACGCCGACGGGGTCACGGTCACGGTGGCCACGCCCGACGGCGAGCGCTCCCTCCGGGGCCGCTTCCTCGTCGCCTGCGACGGCGCCCACAGCAGCGTGCGCAAGATCGTCGGGGCCGCGTTCCCCGGCCAGGCCGCCACCGTCCGCATGGCCACCGCCGATCTGGTGCTCACCGGCGAGATCGACGAAAGCACCACCGGACACATCAGCTCGCGGATCCACACCTCACCCGACGGCCACTTCGCCATGGTCACGCCCCTGGCCAACGGGCTCCACAAGCTCATCTTCAGCGGGCCGCGGACCGCGCTGGCCGAGCGCGACGCCCCCGTGACCGCCGAGGAGGTCCGCGAGGTGCTGCGCGCCACCCACGGCGGGTCCCTCGACGTGGCCGAGATCCGCTACTCCTCCCGGTTCAGCGACGCGAGCCGGCAGCTGGAGCAGTACCGCCACGGCCGGGTGTTCTTCGCCGGGGACTCCGCCCACATCCACTCCCCGGCCGGTGGCCAGGGGCTCAATCTGGGCGTCCAGGACGCGTTCAACCTGGGCTGGAAGCTCGCCGCGGTCCTGCGCGGCGAGGCGGCCGAGGAACTGCTGGACACCTACCAGACCGAGCGGCACCCGGTCGCGGCCCGGGTGCTCGCCCTCACCCGGGCCCAGGGCGTCGTCATGGGCCCGCAGCGCGAGGGCGGGCTGGGCGAGCTGCGCGACGTGCTCACCGACCTGCTCCGCGTGCCCGAGGCCAACCGCTACATGGCCGGCGTGATGGCCGGACTCGACCTCCGTCTCCCCTCTCCCGACGCCGCCGAACACCCGCTGCTGGGCCTGCGCATGCCCGACCTCGACCTCACCACGGACGAGGGCGAACAGGTCCGCTTCAGCGACCTGACGCGCGGCGGCCGCGGCGTCCTGCTGGAGCTGTCCGACACCGCGCTCGACGCCGCGGCCCCCTGGAAGGACCGGATCGTCCGGGTGCGGGCCCGGGCGGAGAAGGGCGGCATCGACGCCGAGGCGGTACTCGTCCGCCCCGATGGATACGTCTGCTGGGCCGGCGGCGCCGGTCTCGCCGACACGCTCACCCGCTGGTTCGGCCCGGCCGGGGCGATAGGCCCTTCGGGGGAGTCCGCGTGAGGACGCGGTTCGCGGCGGGCCCGCCCGTCAGGGGCGGTGCCCGGAGACCGACCGGCGCGCGACGGGGAAGTCGAAGTAGCTGTCGGGGAACGGCTCGGGCTTGTACGTGAAGTGCCACCACTCCTCGGGCAGGTTGACGAATCCCTGGGCGGCCAGCGCCGTCCGCAGCAGCAGGCGGTGCGCGCGCTGGGTCCCCTGGACGCGCGGATCGTCGGTGTGCGACAGCGTGTCGAAGCAGTCGAACCCCGTCCCCATGTCCACCGAGTTGTCGGGATACCGCTCCGCCTGGGGCGCGTAGCAGGGGACGGACTCCTGCCCCGGCGGCGGCGGGGGCGCGGGGAGCGCCGGAAGCGCCACGATCGTGAGGTCCATGGTGCTGCCGCGGCTGTGCCCGGACTTCTCCGCGATGTAGCCGTCCTCGAACAGGCGGGACTTGTCGACCCGCGGATAGAACTCCGCCTTCATCCGCTCGTCCGCGAGGTCCTTGGCCCACCGCACGAAGTGGTCGACGGCGCGCTGGGGCCGGTAGCAGTCGTACACCTTGAGCGAGTACCCCTGGCGCAGGAGCCGCGCCTGGGCCCGGTGCAGGGCCTCGGCCGCCGGCCGCGTCAGGATGCAGACCGGCTGCCGGTAGCCGTCGATGCGCTCGCCGACGAAGTTGTGCGCCGACGGGTAGCGCATCTCCTGGATGATCGTGGGGTCGACGGAGTCCAGCGCGACGAACTCCTGCGGGGCTTTGGGCTCCGGACCCGGGGCGACGGCACCGGCACCGGTCGCCGCGGTCGCCGCGGTCGCCGTCGTCACCGCGAAGAGGGTCGTGGCCGCCACGGCGAGGGCGAGCCGTGTCATGGTCGAGGTGCTCATCGGGTTCTCCTTGGGGCTGGGCCGCTACACGAAGGACAGGAAACCGCTGTAGCGGTCGAGGTCAGTACCGTGCCGCCACCCGTTCGAGCGCGGCGGCGACCCGGGCCACACCGTCCTCCGCCGCGAGCCGTCGGGCGATGTCCCGGGCGCGCTCCCCGTAGGAGGGATCGGTGACGGCCTGCCGGAGCGCGGAGCCGAGGGTGGCGGAGTCGAGCCGGCGCAGGGGCACGACCCCTGGGGCGGTGCCCAGTGCCACCAGGCGCGCCGCCCAGAAGTGGGCGTCGAACTGCACGGGGACGGGGACGGAGGGGACGCCCGCGCGCAGGGCCGCGCCGGTCGTGCCGGCTCCCGCGTGGTGGACGACGGCCGCCATGCGCGGGAAGAGCAGGGAGTGCGGGACCTCGCCGATGGTGATCAAGTCGTCCCGGCCCGCGGCCGACAGCCCCGCCCAGCCCCGCTGGATCACGCCGCGCAGGCCGGCCGCGCGCAGGGCGCCGACGACCCGGGCACTGACCCGCAGGGGGTCGGGGGTGGTGGCGCTCCCCAGGCCCACGTACACCGGGGCGGGACCCGAGTCGAGGAAGTCCACGAGTTCCGGAGGGAGTTCGCCGGTGGTTTCGTGCGGCCACCAGTAGCCGGCGACCTCCAGGCCGGGGCGCCAGTCGCGGGGCCTGGGCACCACCACTTCGCTGAAGCCGTGCCAGACGGGCCAGCCCTGCCGCTCGCGCGCGCGGCGGGCCGAGGGCAGCCGGGGCACGCGGAGGCCGTGCTCGGCGGCCAGCGTCCGCGCCGCCCGGGTGAAGACGTGGTCGACGGCCGCGGTGACGGCGTCACCGCCGAGCCGGTTGCCCAGCGGGCCCAGGGAGCGGGTGCCGAGCATCGGTGGCGGGAACGCGCGGGTTCCGTGCAGGGGTTGCAGGAAGAGGCCCATGCTGGGCCGGGACAGCCCCTGCGCGACGGCGTGGGCGAGCGGGGCGACCGTTCCGCCGGCCAGCACGACGTCCGCCCCGCGCGCCTCGCGCACCATCGCGGGGGTCATCGAGGGCGCGATCCTCCTCGCCAGCGCCACGGCGCGCAGCAGTTTCACCGCCCCGGTCCGGCTGCGGTGCAGCCCCCGCCCGCGCGCCGAGTGCAACTCGGCCTCCGGGTCGCCGGGAACGGCCCGGAAGCGCACTCCCGACCCGGCCACGAGCGGTTCGAAAAGGCCGTGGCTCAGCAGGGTGACCTCGTGTCCGGCCCGGACCAGTCCGGCTCCCAGACCCGTGTACGGTGCGACGTCCCCGCGCGACCCGGCCGTCATGATGGCGATCCTCACGCCCCCAGTGTGGCGGCCGCCGCCCGCCCGGCCCGTGCGGCATCACGCGGCCTTCACGGAATCCTCCGAACTGTGACGGCAGGTCATCGCCGCCTTCCCGCAGCCGCGTTGTCAGTGGCCGCCGTTAGCGTCGGAGGTATTGGAAGGGCCGTTTCCCGACAGGAGTGGACGATGACCGACAACCGTGTGCAGCCCGTGCTCAGGGTGGTACTGACCGACGTCAACGAGCGAGTGGTCCAGGCATGGCGGACGGCGTTCGCGGACACCCCCGGGATCGAGATCCGCCGGGGCTCGATCCTCGACGAGGACGTCGACGCCTGGGTCACCCCGACCAACTCCCGGGGCCGGATGGACGGCGGGGTCGACGCGGCCATCAGGCGGCACCTCGGAGCCGGCATCCAGCTGCGCGTGCAGCGGGCGATCCGGGACCGGTTCGCCGGGACGCTGCCCGTCGGCAGCGCGGTCTGCGTCCCGTCGGGGGCGGGCGTCCCCCGGTACCTGATATCGACGCCGACGATGGTGGAGTCCTCGCAGAACGTGAGGGACACGCTGAACGTGGCCCTGGCCTGCGCCGCCGCCTTCCAGGCCGTGCACCGGCAGAACCGGCTGGCGCCGGGCAGCATCCGGTCGGTGGCGCTGGTCGGGATGGGCGCGCAGACCGGCCGGGTCCCCGCCCGCGTCTGCGCCAACCTGATGTGGACCGGCTACACCCTCTTCCACGACCACTGGTTCCAGGACGACGACGAGCTGCGCGCCACGATCACCGCCCAGCTGGACGGGATCGAGGACGCGCCGGCCGCCGAGCGGGTGCGGATCGTGCCACCGAAAGGGCATTCCTTTCGCCGCTGACGGCGCCCACCCCGCCGGCGGGCACGCCGGCCCCCCGCACCCCACCAGCACGACGCCCGGGAGCCCTTCCCCCATGAGCAACGACACCGCCACCCCGCCCCAGCCCGACGCGGGCGACCCGCTGCGGCTGACCGAACTCTTCAAGGGCGGCGGTGAGCCCTGGCTCCCGCTGCTGAAGCCCGTCATCGAGGCGCAGCCGGACGCCGCCCGGTTCATCGGCCAGGGCCGCAGCCCGGAGGTCGTCCCGGTCCGCGAGCTGACCTTCCAGGCCCTCAAGCCCCACCCGCCGCACAAGTGGAAGGTCGTCGTCTTCGGCCAGAACCCCTATCCGCGGCCGGAGAGCGCCACCGGTATCGCCATGTTCGACAACACCTTCAACGACTGGAAGGACAGCCAGTTCGGCCGGGTCGTCAGCATCCGCTGCATCATCAAGGCGGCCGCGATGTGGAAGTACGGCATCGTCAAGAAGACCCCGATCGCCGACGTCCGCGCCCTGCTCAAGGAGCGGGACACGGTCCAGCCGCCGGAGTGGTTCCAGGCGATGCTCACCCAGGGCGTCCTCCTGCTGAACGCCGCGCTCACCGCCAGCGCCGACGGCGCGATGGGAGCCGACCGGCACACCGCCTTCTGGCGGCCCGTCGCCGAACGGATCGTCGAGGAGATCCTCAAGGCCAAGCAGGACGCCGACGAGGAGGACCGCAGTGTCGTCTTCGCCTGGTGGGGGGCGCACGCCCGCAGCCTGAAGAAGGTCGTCCTGCGCCTGCAGGAGAAGTACCCCGACGTCGAGGTCCGGCACATCGACCACGCCAACCCCGCGGCCCAGGGCGACATCTTCTGCGAGGGGGACCACTTCGCCACGGTGAACGACGCCCTCGCGTCCCTGGGCGCCGAGCCGGTCGACTGGCTGCCGAGCACCGGCTGGAACCAGGACGCCGCGGGCACCGCGTCCGAGGGCGCGGACGGCGACGTCGCGGCCCGCATGGGGGCCTTCATCGCCTCGACGATGGAACTGCACCAGCTGTACCTGGAGCGGCTCACCAGCGTCAAGGACGAGGGGCTGGTCCTCCCGGCGATCACCGGTGTGTTCGACACCCCGGCGGCGGACTTCCGGACGGCCCTCGCACCGGTCGCCGACGTGCTGCCGGGTCTCGGCAGGCACATCGACCGTTCCCACGAGTTCGGCAAGCGGCGGGCGGACGCGGCGGGCGGCGCGGGCCGCCCGTCCGCCGACGCGATCGCCGCGCTCTACCTCTACACCTGCGAGTCCGCCTTCTACCGGGAGATCAACGCCGTTCTGCGCTCCCCTGACCGCACCAGGCTGACGCCCTATCTCCCCTACCTCCGGCTGCTGTTCTCCGCGGTCTCGGAACTGCCCGCCCACACCCGGCCGCTGTGGCGCGGCGTGTCGCTGGACCTGCGCGCCCAGTACCCGGTCGGGGGGACGGTGACCTGGTGGGGCGTCTCCTCGTGCACCTCGGAGCTGAGCGTGGCCCGTTCCTTCCTGGGCAGCCGCGGCAAGCGGACCCTCTTCGAGGTGGCCCCCGCCCGCGCGGTGGGGATCCGCAGCTTCTCCGCCTTCACCGGCGAGGAGGAGTACATCCTCGCCCCCGGGACCCAGCTCAAGGTGACCGAGGTGAAGACCGAGCGCGGCGGGCTGTGCACGGTCAGGCTGACCGAGGCGGAGGCCGGCCCCCTCGTCTCCTGACCCCGCGGAAACCCGCTGTGCCCCGCGCGGAGGCGGCCCGTAGGGTTCCCGTATGACGGACGAGAACGAACGGGCCGTGCAGGCGGCCGTCGACGCGGAGCTGCGGCTGCTCGACCCCGGCGTACGGATGTCCCCGGACCGGGTCCTTGAGCTCCTGGACCCGGAGTTCAACGAGATCGGGGCCTCCGGACGACGCTGGGACGCCGAGACGATCCTCGCGGTGACGAGCGGCGGCTCGGTGACCCCGGAGTCCCCGGTGGAGGTCAGCGCCATGTCCGGGACCGTGCTGGCTCCGGGCGTCGTCCACCTGACCTACCTGTCCGACCAGCAGGGCCGCCGGGCCTGGCGCAGTTCGGTGTGGCGGCTGACGGAGACGGGCTGGCGGATGTACTTCCACCAGGGCACCCCGGCGGCCTGAGCCCCGGGAAGCCCGCCCGTCCCGGTCCGGGCGGCGGTCGAATGTCAGTGCGACCTCTTAACATCCCCGCATGCGCGGATACTTCACGGCGGACGAGCGGCGGCTGTCGTACCTGGACTTCGGCGGCCCGGGGGAGCCCCTCGTGGCGCTGCACGGGCACTACAACGAGGCCTCGGCCTTCGCCCCGCTCGCGCGGGCGCTGGCGCCACGGTGGCGGGTGGTCGCGCTCGACCAGCGCGGGCACGGAGAGTCCGACCCCGCCCCCCGCTACGGGCGGGACGACTACACGGCCGACCTCCTCGCCTTCCACCGGCATCTGGGGACCGGCCCGGTACCGGTCCTCGGCCACTCCCTGGGCGGGGTCAACGCCTACCAGTTCGCCGGCCGGCACCCCGACAGGGTCGCCAGACTGATCGTCGAGGACATCGGCGCGGTCGTGGACTGCGACTGGTCGTTCACCACGCGCCTTCCGGTCACCGCCCCGACGCGCCGGGCCCTGGCCGAGGCGCTGGGCGCGGCCGCGCCCTACCTGGAGTGCTCGTTCCGGCAACGGGAGCGGGACTGGGGCTTCTCGTTCCGCACGGAGGACACCGTGGCCTCCCAGAAGGCCCTGAACGGCGACCACTGGGCGGACTGGACGGCCGTGGCCTGCCCCACCCTCCTGGTCCGGGGCACGCGCAGCGACGAGCTGACGGCCGGCCACGCCCGGGACATGACCGCCCGCCGGGGCGGCCGGGTCCGCCTGGTGGAGCTGGCCGCCGGCCACGTCGTGCACCACGACGCGGCCGAGCCGTTCGCGGCCGAGGTCGCCGCCTTCCTGGCGGAGCCCGCCTGACCGCCCTGCCGACACCCTTGACAGATGGTCTGGACCAACTCACCGTGGAGCGCGTCACCCTCCCGGTCACTCCGGCCTGCCCGCCTGCCCGCCCACCCCGGCGGGGCGGGCGCGAAGGGAGCACACCCATGCCCCGTCGGACCATCCGCCTCCTCGGACTCGGACTCGCCCTCGCCGCGACCCTGCTGAGCCCGTTGCCGGCCGCGGCGGCCGCCCCGTCGCCCCCCGGCCCGCTCGCACCCGACACCTGCGCCCTCCGGCCGAAGCCCTCCGGCAAGGTCCTCCAGGGCTACTGGGAGAACTGGGACGGCGCCGCCAACGGCGTCCACCCGCCCCTCGGCTGGATCCCCCTCACCGACGCCCGCATCCGGAGCCACGGCTACAACGTGGTCAACGCGGCCTTCCCCGTGATCCGTTCGGACGGCACCGTCCTGTGGGAGGACGGGATGGACAGCACGGTCAAGGTCCCGACCCCCGCCGAGATGTGCCAGGCCAAACAGGACGGCCTCACCGTGCTGATGTCCATCGGCGGCGCCGCGGCCGGCATCGACCTCGGCTCCACCGCCGTCGCCGACCGGTTCGTGGAGACGATCGTCCCCCTCCTCAAGAAGTACAACTTCGACGGGATCGACATCGACATCGAGACCGGTCTCGTCGGGTCGGGGAGCATCACACAGCTCTCCCCGTCCCAGGCGAACCTGATCCGCATCATCGACGGCGTCCTCGCCCGGATGCCGGAGGGCTTCGGCCTCACGATGGCCCCCGAGACCGCCTACGTCACCGGCGGCAGCGTGGCGTACGGCTCCATCTGGGGCGCCTACCTGCCCGTCGTCAAGAAGTACGCGGACAACGGCCGCCTGTGGTGGCTGAACATGCAGTACTACAACGGCAGCATGTACGGCTGCCGCGGGGACTCCTACGAGGCGGGCACCGTCGCGGGCTTCAAGGCGCAGACGGACTGCCTCGACCGCGGGCTGGTCGTCCAGAACACAACGGTCCGGGTGCCCTACGACAAGCAGGTACCCGGACTTCCCGCCCAACCGGGCGCCGGCGGCGGCTACATGGCCCCCGCCCTCGTCTCCCAGGCGTGGAACTCCTACGGGGGCCGGCTCAAGGGCCTGATGACCTGGTCCCTCAACTGGGACGGCTCCCGCGGCTGGACGTTCGGCGACAACGTCAGGACCCTCCAGGGCCGCTGAACCGCCTTCCCGGTCCCGCGCCGGTCCGCCGGTGCGGGATCATGAGGGCTGGAACACCGGCCGGACAGGGAGGGACGCCTTGGCGGAGGGGGAGCACACGCCGCAGACCGCGACCGTCGCGGGGCTGCTCGCGGCGGCTGCCGAGGGGCAGGGCGGGGCGTTGTGGCGGCTGCGGGGGGCCGGGCGGCAGCTCGACGCCAACCTCGTGCGGCATCTGCCCGGGACCGGGGGGGCGCCCTCCACCGAGAACGCCGTCGACGTCGTGATGGTCGTCGTGGCGGGCACGGGCGTCCTGACCCTGGACGGTGAGCAGTCCCACCTCTCCCCGGGATTCCTGGGGCTGCTGCCGCGCGGCGCCGTCCGGGCGCTGCTGGCCGGCCCCCAGGGGCTGGTCGTGCTCACCGTCCACCGCAGGCGCCGGGGGATGAGCATCGCGCCAGCCGCCACGGCCCTCCCTGCCGAGCCCCCCGTGGCCGCCCTCGCCGAGCCGCCCCCGACGTGCGCCCTCCACCTCGTCTGCGCCCACTGCCACCGGCACGCGATCGAGGTCGACGCCCGCTTCTGCTCCGGTTGCGGCACCCCGCTGACCGGCGGGCCGGCCGGAGGCGGATGACCCCGGTCAGTCCGCCGGCGGGCCGTCGACCGGGACGCCCAGCCGGCCGGCCACCGTGGTCAGGGCCGCCCCGAGGGGCAGCGCGACCCGGGTGACCGCCTGCAGGTCGCCCCGGGTCCGGTCCCGGTTGACGATCAGCACCGGCTTCCCCGCCTCCGCCGCCTGCCGGACGAACCGGAGCCCCGACATCACCGTCAGCGAGGACCCCAGGACCAGCAGGGAGGCCGCCTCGCGGACCAGCGTGCGGCAGTGCTCGACGCGCCGCGGCGGCACGGACTCGCCGAAGAACACCACATCGGGCTTGAGGACGCCCCCGCAGGCCGCGCAGGGCACCACGCGGAAGTCCCCGACCTGCTCCCGGGTGAGGTCCGCGTCACCGTCCGGGTTGAGCCCGGCCGCCACGGGCTGGAAGCCGGCGTTGGCCTCCTCCAGCCGCCGCGCCAGCTCACGGCGCGGGCTGAGGGCGCCGCAGGAGAGGCAGACGACCCGCTCCAGGCTCCCGTGCAGCTCCACCACGTCCTGGCTGCCGGCCGCCTGGTGCAGGCCGTCGACGTTCTGGGTGATCACACCCGAGAGCAGGCCGTGGCGCGCGAACGCGGCGACGGCCCGGTGCCCGGCATTGGGCCGGGCCCGGCCGAAGGTGCGCCAGCCCAGGTGGCCGCGCGCCCAGTACCGCTGCCGGGCCCCGGCGTCGGCGGTGAACTCTTGGTACGTCATCGGCGTGTGCCGGCTCAGGCTCCCGCCCTCGCCGCGGTAGTCGGGGATGCCCGACTCGGTGGAGATCCCCGCCCCGCTGAGCACCAGCACACCGCCGGCGCGCAGGGCGTCGGTGACCGGCCGCAGGTCGGTGGTGCCCGGCGGAAGGTCCTCGGCGGGGGTCCAGTCCAGGGTGGGGCGCATGCGCATGCCTCCAGGGTACGAACCCCGGGCACGGGCACGGCGTGCCCCGGCCGGTTCGCCGGGGCACGCCGTGGTCGACCGGTGGCGCGGCCCGTGCGGGGGTGGGCCGGGCCGTGCCACCGGGAGCGGATCAGCCGTGGTGGTGGTGTCCGCGCCGGCCCCAGGACTCGGTGTCGACGACGTTGCCGCGGGCGTCGCGCAGGGTGGCGGTGTCGCGCTCGTCCCAGATCTGCCGGCGGCGGTTCTGGTAGACGTCGCGGTGGGAGTCGCGGCCCGAGCCGGTGTGGACCTTGACGCTGGAGCGGCCGTCCAGGCGCAGGTCGCCGAAGCGGTAGCGGTTGCCCTGCTTGTCGGTCAGCGTGTAGCCGCGCAGGTTGACGCCGTGGCGTCCGGTGTTCTTGACCTCGACCCACTCGCCGTTCAGGGCGCGGTTGTCCCGTCCGCGGCCGGCGTTCTCGACGTCGCCGATGACGACGGCGGAGTGCGCGCCGTGCCGGTCGTGCCGGTGGTCGTCGGCGGCGGCCGGCACCGTGGCGGCGCCGATCAGGGCGCCGACGGCCAGGAGGGCGGCGACGGTGCGGCGGGTGGCGAGGGAAGCGGACATACGGGTGGCTCCTTCAACGGTCGGCACGGCCGCACCCCTTACGGGCCGGACGGGCTCCGAACTGCTCCCGGCGCGGGCCGGGCAGGCCACACTCTGACGTTCCATCACCCCTGAAACCGGGAAGGACATTGCATATTGCCCAATCTAGACATTTCCATGACCCTCCCTTGTGGAGGGCGTGCGCGATGGTGTCGGACGGCGGACGGATAGGGTCGAGGAGGCCGCACGCCGCCGAGGTGGCGGCCGTCGCCCGACGTGCCGGGGCCTGACGCCCACCCCCTGAGCCTGGAGTCGAAACGAGATGTGCGGTCCGCTGTGTCCGAGGCCGGCCCGGACGTGAAGAACACGAACTCCGCCGTGGATCCCGGATGCCGGGCCGTCCCGCCCCTCACCCCACGGGGCGTCGTCGACCTGCGGGGCCGGGACGACGCGGGCATATCCCTGTCCTACCCGCGGGACGCGGTGGTCGTCATAGCCGGTCTCCCGGGCAGCGGCAAGAGCACCCTGCTGCGCGCCTGGGCCGGTCACGGAACCGTCCTGGACCCGCGGGCCACGCGCGCCGCCTGCGAGGCGCGCATGCCCGCCTGGCTCCCCTACGGCGCGTACCGCCCCCTGGCGCGGCTGCACCACATGCGCGGCATACGCAGGGCGATGCGCGACCCCGGCCCGCTGCTCCTCCACGACTGCGGCACCCGCACCTGGCTGCGCCGCTGGCTCGCCCACAGCGCCGGCCGGGCGGGGCGGCAGGCGCACATGGTCCTCCTCGACGTCGGGGCCCGAGAGGCCCTCTCGGGCCAGCGCGCCCGCCGGCGCCTGGCCTCCCCCCGTGTCTTCGCCACCCATGAACGGGGCCTGGCGGGCCTGCTGTCCGGGATCGAAGACGGCGGCCCGGCGCGAGCCGCGGGATTCACCTCCGTGGTCCTCCTCGACCGCCGGCTGCGCGACACCTCGCCCCGCGCCCGCTTCACGGAGCCGCCCACCCGGCCGTAGCGGCACCCCGAGTGGTCCGGGGCCCGCCCCAGGGCCGAGGATGACCCCCATGACCGAGGAACCCCCACCCCATGCGGCAGCCGGCACCGGCGGGACCGGCCCGCGGCACGGGGCGCTGCACCACGTCGAGATCTGGGTGCCCGACCTGGAACGGGCCGCGGGCTCCTTCGGATGGCTGCTGGAGGCCATGGGCTACGAGCCCTTCCAGAGCTGGGACGGCGGCCGGAGCTGGCGGCTCGGCACGGCCTACCTGGTCTTCGAACAGTCCCCCGCCCTCACCGCGGGGCGGCACGACCGCTGCCGGCCGGGGCTGAACCACCTGGCGTTCCACGTCACGGACCACCACGCCGTGGAGGACCTGGCCCGCCGGGCCGGGCGGCACGGCTGGACCCTGATGTTCCCCGAGCGCCACCCGCACGCCGGAGGCGAACGGACCTACGCCGCCTACCTGGAGAACGCCGACGGCTTCGAGGTCGAGCTCGTCGCCGTCACGGCTCCCGCGGGGCCGTGACAGGGTGCGCCGCACACCCCACAATCGACCTGGACCACGGGGTCGGTGGAGGCGCTGATGGGTCGGGCACTGAAGATCGGCATACCGGTGGGTTTCGTGGTCCTCGTGGCCGGCGCCCCGCTGTACGCCCCGTACTACAGCACCGTCCTGGTGTGGGAGCTGCGCAAGCTCCTCGCCTGGCTGGCCCTGCCGCTGCTGGCCGCGGCGTTCTTCGCGCTGGTGTGGTGCGTGCGGTGGCTCGTGCGCCGGCGGCGCGGCAAGGCCGCCGCCGGATCGGGCGGCGTGGCGGGGGCCCTCGGCTGCCTGGGGGCCGTCGCCGGGCTCGCGCTCGCCGTCGCCTGGCTGATCTACGGCGCGTACCTGCAGGACCGCTCCTACATGCAGGCGACGCGGGTGGTGACGGAAGCCGTGCCCGAACTGGCGCCCCGCTCGCCCTATCTCGTCGGGAAGGCGCAGGCCGCCCCGCACCTGGGCGACGTCACCGGTGAGATCGCCGACATCACCTACCTGCCGGACTCGGACCGGTTCGCCACCCTCGTCGAGCGCAGCGGCTGGCTGTCCGGGTACGAGGTGGGGCTCGTGCAGGACGTCCCGCTCGGCGGCACCAGCCGCTCGCAGCAGCGCTGTTCGTTCGACGTGGACGTGGCGGACGCCCGCATCAGCGGCTGGTTCGGCCACAACCTGGGCCGGAAGATCTCCGAACAGAAGCGCTGGGTCCGCTTCGAGGCCGACGACGCCTACGTGACCTGCTCGGGCGACACTCCCGTCGTGGTCGTGCCCCTCAAACGCCAGACCGGGCTCCTGGTCGTGACGGAACGCCCCGCCGGAGTCGCGCTCTACGACGGCCGCACGGGAAAGATCACCTTCACCACCGACACGGAGGAGGTCCCCGGCCCCTCCTACCCCCTGAGCCTCGCCGCCCGGCAGCGGGAATCGGTCGCCGCCGTCGGCGGCTTCGCCGACTGGTGGTTCGAACGCAGCGGCTGGGACGCCTCGGAGGACGGCGCGAACGACGGCAACGACTCGGAGTTCACCCTCCGCTACGGCGACTCCAGCGGACGCAGCGCCTACGTCACCCCCCTCACCCCCCAGGGCGAGGCCAGCTCCGTCGTCGCCGTCTCGACCGTGCCGGCCCGCCACGGGGGCACCGCCCTGGCCCCCCTGACCGTCCACCGGCTCGACCCGACCTGGTCCTCGCCGAAGGCGATCGTCGCGCTGATCAAAGCCGAGTACCGGGACGTCTGCTGCTACAACGACGACCAGGTCTTCGAGGTCGTCCCCACCGGCGGTACCACCTGGACCGCCACCATCGGCAGCGAACAGGACATCCGCTACCGGGTGGTGGGCCGGGGCCAGGTCGCGGGCCGCGAGGCGACCTGCCTGACGGCGGCGGACGGCGCACTGATCCGGTGCGCGTACGCGGCGCCCGGCTCGCCGGAGGAGCAGGAGCTCAAACGGCGCGAGGACCAGAAGCAGAAGGACAAACCCCGGGCCAACCCACCGGACCTCGGGGACCTCACCGCCTACACCCCCGAGCAGCTGGCCGAACTCAACCGCAAGATCGGCGAGGAGGTCAACCGCCGGCTCAAGGGCGGCTGACCGGGCCCGTGCGTCGCGCCGGCCACAGGACGGCGATGACCACCAGCGCGGCGACGGCCGACTCCACGAAGAGCAGAACCCGCGCCCACCGGCCCGCCCCGCTCCGCGCCGGCCTTCCCGCCGTGCCCGGGTCCGGGGGCTTACCGCGTACCCCGGCCCTCGCGTCCGGGGCGGTCCTCGGGTCCGGCGCGGGCCTCGGGGCGCGTCGCCTCCTGGGCCGCGCGCAGCAGCCGGGCCTGCCCGGTGAAGCCGCGCCGTACGGCGTGCTCGTACGCCGTCACCCCCGCGGAGTCCCCGAGCCACGGGTCCGCCCCGGCGCCCAGCAGCAGCCGGACGACCTCCTCGTGGCGGTCGCCGCCGTCGCCGAGGATGACCGCCTCCAGCAGCGCCGTCCAGCCGAGCCGGTTGACGTGGTCGACGTCGACGTCCGTCTCCGCCAGCACCGCCCGCACGTAGCCGACGTGCCCGCGTTCGGCGGCCGGGATCAGGCAGACCCCGCCGAACCGGTTGCGCCGCGTCAGGTCGGGCCCGGCCGGGAGCAGGGCCCGCATCATACGGACGCTCCCGGTCACGCCGGCGACCAGCCAGGGGCTGTCCTCGCGGGAGTCGGGGGCGTCGGGGTCGGCGCCGGCGGCCACCAGGACCTCGGCGACGGCGACGTGGTCGCCGAGCACCGCCAGCAGCAGTGGCGTACGGAGGTCCTCGTCACGGGTCTCGGGAGCGGCACCGGCGGCGAGCGCGGTACGCACCGCCTCCGTGTCCCCGGCCTCGGCGGCATCGAGCAGCAGTCGGTCGTGCGGGTTCATGACCCCATCCTGCTCCGGCCCGCCGGGCCGGGCGGTCCCCCCGCCGTCCCTCCCTCGCCGCACGCCCGGCGGACCCGCCCGTCATCCGATCGGACGATCCGCCCCGTCCCGGGAGCCGCTACCGCACCCCCCGGTCAACCGGGCGCGGGCGCCGCGCCCACCCCGGGGTGAACCGCCCCCGAAGCCCGCCCGGCGGCCCCGCGGGCCCGGCCAGACTGGTCCCGCCCGGCCCCGGGCCTCCGGGGCCCGTGACGGAAGGCGGACGGAACCCATGGCGAACGGCACGGTGTTGCTGGCACTGCGTGAGGACCCCCTCGGCGGCGGGGTGAGCGCGGAGCAACTGCGCCGGATCGGCAAGGAACTGGAGGAACGCGGACTGGAACTGCGCCGGGCGGCCGACTCCCGGGACGCCCGTGCGACGCTCCAGACGGAGGCGGGCATCGCCGCCGCCGTGGTGGCCTGGGACCTGCCCCGCCCCTCCGCCGGCGCCCGCACGGCCGACGCACCCTCCCCGTCCGGGAACGCGCACCTGCCGACCGGCGGCGCCGAGGTCCTGGACCGGATCCGGCACCGCTTCAAGGACCTCCCCGTCTTCCTCCTGATGACCGACAGCTCCGACCACGACCTCGAACACCTGCCGCTGTGGGTCTCGGAGACGGTCGTCGGCTACATCTGGCCGCTGGAGGACACCCCCGCCTTCATCGCCGGCCGGGTCGCGGCCGCCGCGCACACCTACATGAAGGAGATCCTGCCGCCGTTCTTCCGCGCCCTGCGCCGCTTCGACGACGCCCACGAGTACTCCTGGCACACCCCGGCCCACTCCGGCGGCGTCGCGTTCCTGAAGTCCCCGGCGGGACGGGTCTTCTTCGACTACTACGGCGAACGGCTGTTCCGCACCGACCTGTCCATCTCCGTGGGCGAACTGGGATCCCTCTACGAGCACACGGGCCCCATCGGCGAGGCCGAACGCAACGCCGCCCGGGTCTTCGGCGCCGAACGCACCTATTTCGTCCTGCACGGCGACTCCACCTGCAACCGCATGGTGGGCCACTTCAGCGTCACCTCCGACGAGATCGCCCTGGTCGACCGCAACTGCCACAAGTCCGTCCTGCACGGCCTGGTCGTCTCCGGCGCCCGCCCCGTCTACCTCGTGCCCACCCGCAACGGCTACGGACTGGCCGGCCCCGTACCGCCCACCGCGACCGCCCCGGACGCGGTCGCGGCCCGGATCGCCGCCAACCCCCTCACGGCCGGTGCCGTATCGCCCCGGGCCCAGTACGCGGTCCTCACCAACTCCACCTACGACGGCCTGTGCTACGACACCCTCGCCGCCGCCCGCGCCCTCGCGCCGAGCACCCCCCGCCTGCACTTCGACGAGGCCTGGTTCGCCTACGCCCGCTTCCACCCCCTCTACCAGGGGCGTTACGGCATGGCCGTGGGCCCGGACACCTTCGAGGGCGCCGACCGGCCGACGGTCTTCGCCACCCACTCCACGCACAAGCTGCTCGCCGCGCTCTCCCAGTGCGCCATGGTCCACGTACGGCCCGCGCCCCGGGCGCCCGTCCAGCACGACCGCTTCAACGAGGCGTTCATGATGCACGGCACCACCTCCGCCTTCTACCCGGCCATCGCCTCCCTCGACGTGGCGACGGCGATGATGGACGGGCCCCAGGGCCGGTGGCTGATCGACGAGGCCGTCACCGAGGCGGTCCGGTTCCGCCAGGCCGTCGTCCGCACCGGCCGCCGCATCGCCGCCGCGGGGGACCGGCCCGACTGGTTCTTCGGCGTCTGGCAGCCCGACGAGGTCACCGACCCCGCCACCGGCACCCGGATCCCCTTCGCCGACGCGCCGGCCGCCCTGCTGGCCGCCGAACCCTCCTGCTGGCAGCTCGAACCCGGCGCCGCCTGGCACGGCTTCCCGGACCTGACCGACGGCTACGGCCTCCTGGACCCCGTCAAGGTCACCCTCACCTGCCCCGGCGTCACGGCCACCGGCGAGACCCGGCCCTGGGGGATCCCCGCCCGGATCCTCACCGAGTACCTCGCCACCCGCGGCATCGTGGTCGAGAAGACCGACAGCTACACCACCCTGATCCTCTTCTCGATGGGCATCACCAAGGGCAAGTGGGGCACCCTCATGGACGCCCTGATGGACTTCAAGGCCCTCTACGACTCCGACGCCCCGCTCGACCGCGTCCTGCCCGCCCTCACCGCCCGCCACCCCGTCCGCTACCGCGACACCACGCTGCGAGAACTGTGCGCCCGGATGCACGGGCACCTCACCCGCGGCGCCTTCATCGACGCCCTGGACGAGGCCTTCCGCGACCTCCCCGAACCGGTCCACCCGCCCCGCCACTGCTACCAGCAGCTGATCCGCGGCGGGACCGAGCGCGTGCCCCTGGCCGACGCCGCCCACCGGGTCGCGGCCGCGATGGTGGCCGTCACCCCGCCGGGCATCCCCGTCCTGATGCCCGGCGAATCCCTCGGCGCCCCGGACGGCCCCCTGCTGCGCTACCTCGGTGCCCTGGAGGCCTTCGACCGCGCCTTCCCCGGCTTCGGCAGCGAGGCCCACGGGGTCACCGTGGACCCGGAGACGGGCGCCTACCTGATCGAATGCCTCCGCACCACGCCGTAGCGAGTTCCCGGCGGGGGAGCGCGCCCTGACCGGATCCGGGCGCTCCGCCCGGCGGCGTGGGAACGGGTGTCCGCGGCGTACGAGCGTCTTTGCTGGGCACGTGACACCCGACGGGTGTACGGAGCCGGCGAAAGGAACGTGACGGGCAATGCGCAGCGTAGGCGTGGAGGAGGAACTGCTGCTGGTCGACGCCAGGACGGGCGAGCCGCTCGCCCTGTCGGCCGCGGTGATGTCGGCCGCCTCCCGGGAGGGCAACGGCAGCCACCGCCCCGAGGAGGGGGCGCTCGAATCGGAGCTCAAGTGCGAGCAGGTGGAGTTCGCCACCCGGCCCGTCCTGCGGATGGGGGAGCTGGCCGACGAGATCGTCCGCTGGCGTGCCGAGGCGGCCCGGCACGCCGCCGACGCCGGCGGGGCCCTCGCCGCGCTGGCCACCTCCCCGCTGCCGGTGCGGCCGTCCACGATGCCCGGCGAGCGCTACCGCTGGGTGACCCGGCAGTTCGGCCTGACCGCCCAGGAGCAGCTCACCTGCGGCTGCCACGTCCACGTCTCCGTGGCCTCGGACGACGAGGGCGTGGCCGTCCTCGACCGCATCCGCCCCTGGCTGCCGGTGCTGACCGCC
This sequence comes from Streptomyces sp. NPDC001594, assembly GCF_042893675.1. Classification (NCBI taxonomy): domain Bacteria; kingdom Bacillati; phylum Actinomycetota; class Actinomycetes; order Kitasatosporales; family Streptomycetaceae; genus Streptomyces; species Streptomyces sp. NPDC001594. The sequence goes on from NZ_JBIAVB010000005.1 coordinate 449,484, forward strand.
CTCAGCGCCAATTCTCCCTTCTGGCAGGGCCAGGACAGCGCGTACGGCAGCTACCGCAGCCGGGTCTGGAACCGGCTCCCGTCCGCCGGGCCGACCGAGGTCTTCGGGAGTGCGGAGCGCTACCACCAGCAGGTGCGCGACATGATCGCCACCGGTGTCCTGCGCGACGACGGCATGATCTACTTCGACGCCCGCCTCTCCGCCGGCTACCCCACGGTCGAGATCCGGGTGGCCGACGTCTGCCTCGAACCCGGCACCCCCGTCCTCCTCGCCGCCCTGGCCCGCGCCCTGGTGGAGACCGCCGCCCGCGACTGGCGCGCCGGGCGGCCCCCGGCCCGCGTCGGCGTCGGCCTGCTGCGGCTCGCCGCCTGGCAGGCGGCCAAGTCGGGCCTGGACGGGCCCCTGCTCGACCCCCGCAGCATGAGCCCGGCACCGCCCGAGGCGGTCCTCGACGTGCTGGTGGAGCACGTACGGGACGCGCTGGAGGACACCGGCGACCTGGAACGCGTCCGCGAGGGCCTCGCTCGCCTCCTGGAACGGGGCAACGGAGCCCGCGTCCAGCGCCGCCTCCTGCGCACCACCGGCGACCTGGGCGCGGTGGTCGCCGAATGCGCCCGCCTCACGACGGCCTCCGCCGGGTAGGCCGTGCCGCCCCGGCCGGGCCGGCCGCGGCGGACCCGCCCGCGGCGCGCACGCTCGCGGAGAGCGGGACGGCCACGTCCTCGAGCGGGCGCCGTTCGGCGTCGACCCCCCAGCGGAACGCGGTCAGCCCGCCCAGGACCATCAGCACGCCGCCGGCCGCGTACCCGGCGAACACCCGCCACGGGTCGTGGCCGGCGCCGATGAGGGTGGCGAACAGCCAGGGGGCCACGACCCCGCCGAACAGCATGGACAGGGCGAAGAAGAAGGAGATGGCCTGGGCCCGCATCTCCACCGGGAAGATCTCGCTGACCGTCAGATAGGCGGAGGAGGCCGCCGCGGAGGCGATGAAGAAGATCACGCACCACAGGAGGGTCTGGGTCACCGCGCTGAGCATTCCTTCGGCGAACAGCCAGCCGGTGACCAGGAGCAGGGTGCCGGAGAGGCAGTAGGTCGTGCCGATCATCCGGCGCCGGCCCAGGGTGTCGAAGGACCGGCCGAGCAGCAGGGGCCCGGCCAGGTTGCCCAGGGCGAAGGGGAAGATGAAGTACGCGACCGCGCCGCCGCGGATGCCGTAGAACTCGGCGAGGATCAGCGCGTAGGTGAAGAAGATCGCGTTGTACAGGAACGACTGGGTCACCATCAGCATGAACCCCAGGACCGAGCGGCGCCGGTAGTCGCGGAACAGGATCCGGGCGAGTTCCCGGTACCCGACGGCCGGCCGTTGCCGGTACTCCGCCGCCAGGCTGTCCGGGACGGGCTCCAGCCGGGTTCCGGTGCGCTCGACATCCCGCTCGATCCCGGCGACGACCCGCTCGGCCTCCTCGGGCCTGCCGTGGGTGAGCAGCCAGCGGGGGCTCTCCGGCAGGTTGCGCCGCAGTCCCCAGATCGCCGCGCCGATCGCGGGTCCGACCAGCAGGCCGAGGCGCCAGCCGGTGTCGAGCCCGAACAGGTCGGGGTTGAGGAAGAGCAGGTTGGAGGCCGCGCCGATCATCGCGCCGAGCCAGTAGGTGGCGTTGACGGCCAGGTCGGCGTGGCCGCGGTGCCGGCTGGGGATCAGCTCGTCGATGGCCGAGTTCAGCGCCGCGTACTCGCCGCCGATGCCGGTGCCGGCGATGAATCGGGTGACGGCGAAGAAGGCGAAGGCGGGGGACAGGGCCGTCAGCGCGTTGCCCAGCAGGTAGATCCCGAGGGTGACGATGAACAGCCTGCGCCGGCCCAGCCGGTCGGCGAGCCGGCCGAAGACGAGGGCTCCGACGACCTCCCCGAGCAGGTAGATGCTGGCCGTCAGGCCCACCTGGGAGGAGGAGAGCCCGAGCGTGTGCTGGTCCCTGAGCCGGTCGGCGATCGAACCGGCGATGGTGATCTCGATCCCGTCCAGCACCCAGGTGATGCCCAGGGCGGTCACCACGCGCCAGTGGAACCCGCTCCAGGGCAGCCGGTCCAGCCGTTGCGGCACGGTGCTCCGCACCGTCCCGGCCCCCGGTGGCACGGCCTCCGCTCCCACCGCCATGGCAACCTCCCCGCAGTCCGCACGGCCGGCCGTGACCCCACCGTCACGGGGCCGAGACCCTGCGTGTGCCCCGGGTGCCCGCCGTCAACCCCTCCCTCCCCCGGACGGCCGCGCCGCCTGACGGCCGAGGGGCGGCAACGGCCGCCGCCACCAGGGCAGCCGCGGATGCGGTCGGGCGGAAGGAGGGGGAGGCTGGGAGGGACGTAGGACGTCCAGGTCCGAAGGAGGACACCATGTCGATCGTCGACAAGCTCAAGGAAATGCTCGGTCAGAACCCGGACAAGGCCAAGAAGGGCGTGGAACGCGGGGGCGACATGCTCGACGAGCGCACGGGCGGCAAATACGCCGACAAGGTCGACATGGCCCAGGAGAAGGCCAACGAGTACATCGACCGCGACCGGCCGCAGCAGCCTTGATTCCCGGGGTCCGGCCCCCAACTCCCATAGAAATTCTGCAAAAATCCTTTTGGAAAGCCTTCGCGGCGCCTAGCCTGCCGTCATGGTCAGCGACGAACAGCGGCGCGTCCTCGATCCCGAGCGCGACGCCGCGGCCCTGAAGGCCCTCACCCACCCCCTGCGCATCCGGCTCCTCGGCCTGCTCCGCCAGGACGGCCCCGCCACCGCCAGTGAACTCGCGGTCAGGACCGGGGAGTCGTCCGCCTCCACCAGCTACCACCTCCGCGTCCTGGCGAAGTACGCCTTCGTCGCGGAGGCCCGGCACCGCGACGGCAGGGAGCGCCGCTGGCGGGCGGCGCACGCGGCGTCCGCGTGGAGCGGCGGCGCGATGGCGGCCACGGCGGAGAGCCGCGCCTACGTCGGGCTTTCGCGCCGGGTCCAGATCGAGCACCTGGAGACCTCGCTCGCCCGGCACGAGGCCGACATGGCCGCCGGGCGGCTGGGGGAGGAGTGGGCGGGGGCGGCCGGGATCAGCGACCTGCTGCCGCGTCTGACCCCCGAGTCGCTCGGTGAACTCTGGGACGCGCTCCACCTCAAGCTCGAGGAACTGACCGCCCGCGACGCGGCGGACCCGCGCGCGGCGCAGGTCGTCCTGGTGACCGCCGGGCTGCCCCTGGCCCCGCACACCCCCGGGGCGGACCCCGAGGCCGGCGCTCGGCCGGACAACGTCCTTCCCGGCGCCGGGAGTTCCTCGTGACCAGGCCGCCGTCGTTCCCGCCGGCCGCCGCCCTCCGCCGCTACGTCGGCCTCTGCGCCCTCTTCTGGCTGCCGTTGGGCCTGACCATCGCCCCCCTGATCCTGCTGTTCACCGGGCGCGGCCTGTCCATGGCGGCCGTCGCCGGCCTGTTCGCCGTGCACTCGGTCACCGCCGCGGCACTGGAACTGCCCACCGGAGGCCTGTCCGACGTGCTGGGACGCCGCGCCGTCCTGGCCACCGCCGGTCTGCTGAACCTGGCCGCCCTGACCCTCCTGGCGCTGGGCACCGCGCTCTGGCCGCTCGTGCTGGGCATGGTCCTCATGGGCACGGGCCGCGCCCTGTCCAGCGGGCCGGCCGAAGCCTGGTACGTCGACACCGTCCGGGCCCACTCCGGCCCCGGCGCCGACCTGCGCACCGGGCTGGCCCGCGGCTCCGCCGTGACCTCCGCGGCGCTCGCCGCCGGGACACTGCTCGGCGGCGCCCTCCCGTGGCTGACCGGACTCGTCCCGGGCCTCGGGGCACGGCTCCGCGAAGCCACCGCCGGGCTCGTGGTGCCGCTCTCCCTCCCGCTGCTGCTGGGCGCGGCCGTCGAGGCGGCCTTCGTGCTGTACGCCGTGGTGTCGCTGCCCGAACCGCCCCGGCCCGGGGCCACGGCGCGCCAGGTCCTGCGGGACGTGCCGGCCACCGTCGCGGCCGGGCTGCGCCTGGGGGGCCGCGACGCGCTGGTCCGCCGGGTGCTCCTCAGCGCGGCGGCCGCCGGCGGCGCCGTGGCCACGCTCGAACTGCTCACCCCGGGCCGCGCCGCCCTCCTCACCGGCACGCCGGAGTCGGGGGCCGTGCTCTTCGCCGCGCTGGCCTGTGCCGGGTTCCTGTGCGCGGCTCTCGGCAGCCACCTCGCACCCCTGGCCGCCCGGATCGCGGGCAGCGGAGAGCGCGCCGTCCTGCTGGGCCTCGGCACCGGCGCGAGCGGCGTGCTCCTGCTCGGCGCCACCTCGGCGGCCACCGGAGCGGTGGCCACGGTCGGCGCGGCCACCGGCTACGGCCTGGTCTACCTCGGGCTCGGCGCGGCGGGCCCGAGCGAGAACGACGTCCTGCACCGCCGTGTCTCCGACCGGGGCAGGGCCACGGCACTGTCGGTCCAGTCCCTCGCGGCCCAACTGGCCGGAGCCCTCGCCGGTCTGATCGTCGGACACCTGCCGCCGGGTCCGCTGCCCTGGCTGGTGGGCGGCGCCGCCCTCCTGACCGGAGCCCTCCTGTGGACCCCCCGACCCGGCCGGCCCGCTCCCGCCGCCGCGAAGGAGGAGGCGTCCGCTGAACCGAGCGGCTCCCTGACCCCCCGGTAAACCGTTTCCGCAACGGTGTCCCCGGCCCTAGGGTGCGGACGTGGAGACCACCTTCGAGCCCTTCGAACCGGGCCAGGCGCAGCAACTGGTCGAGTTCCTCTCCGGCGACACCTGGCCCTTCCACGGCACGGCCGTCGTGGATCCCGCGCAGGCCCGCCGGTGGATCGAGGAGGGCCGCTTCGACGACGAGGACCACCGCTCCTTCTGGATCGACCGGGGCGGCGAGCGGGCCGGGCTCGTCCGGCTGACCGACCTGCGCGACCCCACCCCGCTGTTCGACCTGCGGATCCGCTCCGGGCACCGGGGGCGGGGCCTCGGTACCGCGGCGGTGGCCTGGCTCACCGCCTACGTGTTCGAGGGGTTCCCCGCCGTCCGGCGGATCGAGGCCGCCACCCGGCAGGACAACGCGGCCATGCGCCGCGCGCTCCTGCGGAACGGATACGTGAAGGAGGCGCACCACCGCGACGCCTGGCCGACCCCCGACGGCGGGGTGCGCGACGCCGTCGGGTACGCGATCCTGCGCCGCGACTGGCTGACGGGCACGACGACCCTCCCCGCCTGGGACGACGAGCCCGCCGCCCCGGCCGGCTGAGGGCGGGGCGGCCGCGGCCCGGAAGCGGTTTCCGGCGCGGCGATGAGTTGCGGGGGCGGCGTCGGTCTATCCCTTGACGGAGACGACCGAGCCACCGGGAGCACACCATGGGCCTCATCGACATCGAGATGTTCGCGACCCTCGACCTGGTCGGGCAGGCGCCCGGCGGTCCCGACGAGGACCCGGTGGGGTTCCCGTTCGGCGGCTGGCAGGCGCCCCTGATCGACGAGGCCGTCGGGGCGCAGATCGCCGCCGCGTACGAGGGGACCGACGCCCTCCTGCTCGGCCGGCGGACCTACGAGATCTTCGCCGCCTACTGGCCGCACCAGAAGGGCGGGCAGGACGGCGACATCGCCTCGCTGTTCAACGACGTCCCCAAGTACGTGGCCTCGCGCGGCCGGCCCGACCTCTCCTGGGCGGGGTCCTCCCAGCTCGGCCCGGACCTCGCGGAGGCGGTGCGCGAGGTCCGGGAGCGGCACGAGCACGTGAAGGTGGTGGGGAGCCTGAACCTCGTGCAGACCCTCCTGCGGGAGAGGCTGTTCGACCGGCTCGACCTCTGGCTGCACCCGGTCGTGCTCGGCGTCGGCAAGAAGGTGTTCGACGGCGGCGAGGTGCCCGCCAACCTCACGCTCCTCCAGCCGCCGGAGGCGAGTGCCAAGGGGACCGTGTTCCTCCGGTACGGGCTCGCCGACGGCACGCCCGCCACCGGAGACATGAGCGCACCCGGCCGCGGCGCGGGGGACGAGGGGCGCTGACACGGGCGGACGGGCGGACGGGCGGGCCGGGGCGGCCGGATGCGGGCGATGGTGATCGAGTGCTATAGCGTGCCCACGTCAAAACGACGTAAAGCCCGATCATCGAGGGAATCCCGTATGACCTATCCGCCGCAGCAGGGCCCCGGCCCCTACGGCCAGCCCGGCCCGTACGCACAGCAGCCGCAGGGGTACCCGCCCCAGCCGGGGTACGCGTACCCGCCGCAGCAGGCCCAGCCGCCGTACGGCGCGGCGCCGCAGCAGCAGATGTACCCGAACCAGCCCGGGATGCCCATGCAGCCGGCGCCCCCGCAGCAGTGGTCCGCCCCGCCCGCCCCGCCCGCGCGCAGCGGCGGGGTCGGCGTCATGAAGATCCTCAAGGGCGTCGGCATCGTGGTCGTCCTCATCGCGGCCGCGGTGGGCTACTTCCTCAGCCAGGACGACGCCGACCACGCCAAGGCCGGCGACTGCCTGAAGAACAACGGCACCACGGCGGCGAGCCTGGACCTCCAGGTGGTGGACTGCGGGAGCACCGGCGCCGCCTACAAGGTGGTCGAGGTGATATCCGGCACGCTGGACACCAACCGCTGCGAGGGCAAGTCGGACCTGGGCTACTACGAGCAGACCAGGGGCGGCCGGCGCAGCTCGGGCAAGCAGTTCGTGCTCTGCCTGAACCAGGTCAAGAAGTAGTCCTGCCGCCGGATCCGGCGCCCGCCGTCCCGGGTGCCGGATCCCCGGTCCGCCACGCGGCCATCTGCTCGCGGAACTTCGGACACCGGACGATGTCCTCCTCCCCGCACCTGAGCGCGTGCGTCAGCAGCTGGTGCGCGTGTTCGAGAGCGACCATCCGCTGCTCGATCTCGCCGATCTTCGCGCGGATCATCGTCTCCCTGCGCGACTGCTCCCGCTGGAACTCCGCGATCTCGACCAGGGTCAGCCCGGCCTGCTGGCAGGTGCGCAGCACCGTGATCCGTTCGGCGGCCTCCGGGGGATAGCGCCGCTGCCCGCTCTGGCGCTCGGGCGCGGGCAGCAGGCCGTGCCGCTCCCAGTACCGGATGGCCGAAGCCGGCACGCCGGTGAGCTCCGAGAGCCGGCCGATCGTCATGAGCACGGTCCGCTCCTCCTGTTCCCCGCCCCGCCGTTCAGGCGGCTTGACTTGAACCTTAGTTCAAGTTGAAGAGTGGTCCGCAGGAGGACGGCGGCGGACGAGCCGCCGTCGACGAGGCAGGGGAGATGCCGTCATGAGTGACGCGTACGAACGCGACGAGCGGGCCGGCCGGCTGGTGGCGGCCACGGAGCAGCTGTTCGCGGCGGGGGTGATGTCCCATTCCGGACACGCCAACCTGAGTGCCCGGCTCGACGGGGAGCGCCTGCTGCTGACGCCCGGGCACGTCCGGGGTCTGCGGGCCGGACAGCTCGCGACCGTCGGGTTCGACGGAGAGGTCCTGGAAGGCGAGCTCCGGTCCGTCAGCGCCGAGATCATCGCCATGCACACCGCCGTCTACCGGGCCCGGCCCGGCGTCGGCACGGTCATCCACACCCACTCGCCCTCCGCGACCGCCTTCGCCCTGGCCCACCGGCCGCTGCCCTGCCGCACCGAGCCGATGCTGCGCTTCGGGCAGGCCGAGGACGTCCCCGTGGTCCCCTGGGGCCCCCGCGGATCGGACGTCTCGGTGCGCGGCATCGCCGAGGTGCTCCACCGGCGCCCCACGACCTCCGCGGTCCTGCTGGCCAACCACGGTCTCCTGGTGTTCGGCCCCGACCCGGAGGCCACAGCGCACCTGGTGGTGGCGATCGAGGAGAGCGCCGAAGCGGAGATCGCCGCCGCCGCCATCGGCGGGGCCGTGGACTTCCCGCCCGGCGCCCAGGAGGCCGTGCGCGCCGCGATCGCCGAGGCCGCACGATGACGGACCGCGCCGCCTCGTCCGCCGCCCGCACCGAGGCCGTGCGCGAGCGCTACCGCTCCACCCTCGGAACCGTCCCGGCCGGGGTGCAGGAGCGGCTCAGGCTGGCCGAGCGGTCCGGCCGGCTCGCGACCGAGGAGGCGCTCGCCGCGCTGCGCCACCTCGTACTGACGGACAGCCCGCTGGGTGCGCGGGTGCAACAGCTGGTCCACTTCGGGCAGTTGCTGGCCCTCGGCCGCGCCGAGCCCGCCCGGATCCACGCCCTGGGCGCGCTCCACGCCGGAGCGGGGATCGCCGATCTGGTCGGCGTCGCCGAGACCGCGCTCATCACCGCGGGCGTCCCGGCGTACGCACTCGGCACCGAGATCGTCGCCGGACTCCTGCCGCCCGCGGACGACGGCGAACGGCCGCCCCCGGCCCGTCCGGAGGACGCCCCGGTCCTCCCGCACTGAACCGGAACGCACCCGCGACGCAGCCGGAATGCGCCCGGAATCGGCCCTACCGCTTCATCGGGCCGAGGTGTCCCCCGCGCCGTCCGGGCCGCACCTGCGGAGCGTGGCACGGGTGCGGCCGCCCGCGCCGGGGTCCGGCGGGGCGCCGGGCTTCGGCCACGCCCGCCCGGGTGCCGCGGACGGGGACGTTCCTACCGCCTGGTTGCTGGGCACCCGCTTGGTGCCCATCGACCACCAGCTAGGAGAGCCCCCGATGACCAAGGTCCTCGTCCTGCACAGCGTCAGCCTCGTGAGGTCGGCGCTCGGCGCCCTGCTCAGATCCGAGGGCGGCTTCGACGTGACCTGCGCGGGCTGGCGGTCCGCCGCCCGCGAGGCGGAGTCCTTACGGCCGGACGTGACCGTCGTCGACCTCGACTGTCCGGGCGCCTCCGCCACGCTCGGGCTTCCGGGAGGCACCGCCCGCCCGCTCGCCGATCCGGCCGCCCCGCTGCTGGTGCTCGCCACCTCGGGGGCGCCCGGCGCGCTGCACCGCGGGGTGCGGGCCGAGGCCCGCGGCTACGTGGACAAGGACGGATCCCCCGGCCGGCTGGTGCGGGCCGTCCGCAAGCTCGCCGCCGGGGAGCGGTTCGTCGACCCCTCCCTGGCCTCGGCCCTGCTGGAGTCCGAGCCGATTCCGCTCAGCCCGCGCGAACTGAGCGTGCTGGCGCGGGCCGCGGAAGGCGACTCCATCGCGGAGATCGCGCACGCCCTGCACCTGGCCAGCGGCACCGTACGCAACTACATGGCCGCCGTGACCCGCAAGACCGGCGCCCGCAACCGGATCGATGCCATCCGGATATCCCGGAGGGCGGGCTGGGTCTGAGACCGGCCCCCGCGCCCCCGGTTCCCGCCCGCCCGGCTCCCTCACACCCGGGCGTCCCACACCCCCACCAGCTCCCGGTACAGGGCGGACCTGGCCGGGAGGTCGGCGTGCGTTCCGACGACCGCCCGGCTCCCGTCGAGCACGAGGACCCGGTCGGCCCGGGCTGCGGAGGAGATGCGGTGGGCCACCACGACCAACGTGCCGGGCCGGTCGGCGAGGGCCCGCTCGGCGCGTTCCTCGGCCGCCGGATCGAGGTGGCAGGTGGCCTCGTCCAGCAGCAGCAGGGGAGCGGGGGACAGGTAGGCGGCCACGAGGGCCAGCTGCTGCCGCTCGCCCTGGGAGAGCGCCGCCGGGTCGACCGGCGCGTCCGGCCCGCCCAGCCGGTCCACGAGGGCCCGCGCCCCGAGGGCCGCGACGGCCCGCTCCAGCTGTGCCCCGGGTACCGGCCCGGGGCACAGGTGGGTGAGGTTCTCGCGGACGGAGCCCGTGAACACGTAGGCCTGCTGCGGCAGCAGGGTCCGCCGTGGATCGGGGCCGTGGGCGGGGCCGGGGCGGCGGGCCGGGGAACCGGCCAGCAGCACGGTCCCGCCGCTCGGCGTGAGGAGGCCGGCCAGCAGGGCGGTGAGCGTGGACTTGCCGATGCCGCTCGGGCCCACGACGGCCAGGTGCTCCCCCTCGTACAGGTCCAGGTCGAGCCCGTCGAGGACCGGCTGGGCGTGGACGCCGTACGCGAACCGCACCCGGCGCAGCTGGGCCGCGACACCCCCCGGCCGGGCGGGACCGCACCCGGGCACTCCTTCCCCCGACGCCCCGCCGCCCGACTGCGGCGAAACCGCACCGGGAGCGGCGGGGGCGCCGGGGGCGCCGGGCGTGAGGGCCGTACCGGACCCGCCCGCCGCGTCAGAGGCGCCGGCCGCACCGGGCGTGTCGGCCGTGCGGGGCGTGCCGGACATGCGGGGCGCACCGGCCGCGTCGGAGGCCGTGGCCGGCGGCCCGGCGTGCGGGGGCCGCTCCGGTGGGCAGAAGCGGTCCAGGACCACCAGGAGCCGGGTGCCCGACGACCCGAGGGCTCCCATGAGCGCGTCGAGCGCCGGGAGCAGGGACTGCACCAGGTAGGTGAGCGCGGCGGCCAGCGCCCCCGCGCTCAGCCCGCGGTCGAGCAGCCAGGGCGCGCCCAGGAGCAGCGCGACGACCGGCAGCCGGCCCGCGACGCCCAGTGCCAGCGTGCGCAGGGCGGCCCACCGGGCGAGCAGGCGCATCAGCCGCTCCTGCGCGGCGATCAGCTCCCGCAGCCCGGCCCCGGCCCGCGCACCGCCCCCGCAGGCGACCACGTCGCGCAGGCCGGCCGCCAGTTCCCCGGTCCGCGCGGCCAGCGCCTCGTCGGCGTCGAGCGCCTCCCGCTGCACCCGGGCGACGGGACGGAGGGTCAGCAGGAAGCCGGCCGTCCCCAGGAGCAGCGGCGGCAGCACGAACAGCAGCAGGACGGGTGCCAGCGCCGCCATCCCGGCCAGCGCGCCGGCCGCGGTGAAGACGAAGGAGCGGGCGACGAGCACCAGCCCCGCAAAGGAGTCCCGGGCCATCTCGGTCTGCTGGGCCAGCCGCGACACCGCCCCGTCCCGGCCGGCCCGCGCCGGATCGGCGACCGCCCGCTCCAGGGCCTGGCGCACGGCCCGCCGCACCAGCCCGTCGCGCAGCGGTTCCACCAGGTCCGCGAGCCCGCCGAAGACCCCCCGCAGGGCGAGCCCGCCGAGGACGGCGCCGGCCCCCGCCACCGCCAGCCAGGCGGCGCCGGTGCCGGGGCGGGCGGCGAGGAAGCCGTCGTCGAGGGCGCGGGCCACGGCGTACCCGCCGAGGAAGGTGTGGGCGGACTCCAGCAGCGACCACAGGGCGAGGGTGCGCAGCGTCCGCGTCCGGCCGCGCAGGAAGCGCCGCCCCTCGCCGCCCACCCGCCGCCAGGAGCCGGCGCCGTCCCCGCTCATCGGCCGTCCCCGCCCGGGTCCGGCCCGTCGCCGGGGCCGTGCCCCTCCCCGCCGAACAGCGCGCGGTAGCCGGGCTCGCGCCACAGCTCCGAGTGCGTACCGGTGGCGCGGACCGTGCCGTCCTCCAGCCAGACCACGAGGTCGGCGCGGGCGGCCGTGGCCGCGCGGTGGGTCACCACGAGGCGGGTGCGGGCCCGTACCCCGTGGGCCAGGGCGTGCTCCACCTGCCGGGCGGTGACGGTGTCCAGGCTGGAGGTGGCGTCGTCGAGCACGAGCACCCGCCCCGCCCCGCAGAACGCCCGCGCCAGGCCCAGGCGTTGCAGCTCCCCGCCCGACAGGGGCGCCTCGGCGAGCGGGGTTCCGTAGCCCTCGGGCAGGCGGCGTACGAAGGCGTCGGCCCCCGCCGCCCGGGCCGCCGCGCGCACGGCGTGCCCGCCGGGCTCGCACCGGGTCCCGAAGGCGATGGCCGCGCCGACGCTCTCCCCGAACAGCGCGGGCCGTTCGAAGGCGTGGCCGACCTCCCGGCGCAGCGCCCCGGCGGAGAGCTCCTCCAGCGGGATGCCGTCCAGCAGCACCCGGCCGCCGTCGCAGCCGGTGAGGCGTCCGGCGACGGCGGCCAGCAGGCTCTTGCCGGAGCCCGAGCGGCCCACGACCGCGGTGGTGGTGCCGCCCGGCAGGCACAGGTCCACGTCCCTCAGGACGGTCCGCCCGGCCCGCTCGACGCGGACCGCGCGCAGCTCCAGCGTGCCGGGTCCGTCGGCGGTGTACGCGCGGGCCCCCTGGCGGAGTTCGGGCAGTGCGAGGAGGGCGGCCGTGCGGCGTGCGGCGGCCCGGCCGCGCACCACCGCCGCGAGCCGGCCCGTGACGGCCCCGGCGCCGGCGGCGAGTCCGGCGTACCGGACGGCGGCGAGCAGGCCGCCGACCCCGAGCGCCCCGGCGGCGAGGCGCAGGCCGGCCACGCCGAGGACCACGTACAGCAGGAGCGGCATCAGGGCGCTGGTCCGGGCCATGGTGCCCCCGTAGATCCGCCACGTCTCCCGCCCCTCGCGGCCCAGTTCGGGCAGCGGGGCGAGGACGCGGGCGGCCTCCCGCCGCAGGGTGCCGGCCGCGGCGATGGTGCGGGCACCGGCCAGGGCCTCGGCCAGCCGTCCGGCGAGCGCGAGTTGCACCCGCTGGTAGCGGCCCACACTGGCGCCCGACGCACGGGCGAAGGTCCGTAGCAGCACCACCAGTACGGGCACCCCGGCCAGGAAGGCGAGGCCGGTCCACACGTCGACGAGGAACAGGGCGGCGAGCCCCCCGACGGGCGGCAGCAGCGCCGTGACGGCCGTCGCCGCGGCCGCGGGGACCGTCCCCGCCCCGGCGGCGTGGGCCGTGAGCCGGGCGGAGAGCTCGCCGGGCGAGTGCCGGGCCGCCTGGTGCGGTGCGGTGCGCAGCAGCGCGGTCAGTGCGCGCCGGCGCAGCCACGCGGTGGAACGGGCGTCGACTCCGCCCGTGAGCCGGACGGTCGCCGCGTCCAGCAGCACCTCGGCGGCGGTCAGCGCCGCGCACCCCAGGGCCCACCGGGTCCCCGAGGGGTCGCGGCGCAGCAGCAGGTCGAGGGCGTGGCCGAGCACGGCCGGTTCGGCGAGCGCCGCGCACGCGGCGGCCAGGGAGCAGCCGGCCACGGCGGCGGTGCGGCCGGCGCTGTGCCGGGCGGCCCCCCTCAGCGCCCGGTCGGCATCGGCCGGCGCCGTCTCACCGGGGACGTCGGGCGGGGTCATCGGCGGCGGCTCCTCGTCTGTCCCGGGCCGGAACGGGACGTCCCGGGGATGTGGTGCGGGCCCGGGCGACGTGTCGTCGCCCGGGCCCGAAGTGACCCGATCAGTTACAGGTCGTGACGCTCAGGCTGCTGTCACCGCACAGGAGCAGGCTGGCGCGGCTGCCGCCGCCGTTGAGGTGCGCGGCCTCGGTGTTCTCTTCCTTCGGGGTCTCCATGGACTGCAGGTCGAGGAGCGTCATGGCAGTTTCCTTTCCTTCGGGGTTGTGTCGTGCCCGGTCACGGCCCCCCGGTGGGGGACCGGCTCTGGGGCCGCCGCGGTGCGCGGCGGCGGGAGGAACGGCAGGTGCGCGCGGCCGTCGGTCGCGGCGCTGCCGAGGGCGAGGAGGGCGCCCGCGGTCCCGGTGGACAGGTCCATGGACAGGCGCATCATCTGCTCGCCGGGGAAGGCGAGGTGGCCCTGGTACGGGAGCGCGTGGCGGGCCAGGGCCTCGATCTGCCGGGCGACGTCCTCGGCGCGGCTGCCGGGCCCGGGGGTGGTGGTCCGCGACAGGTGCAGGATCATTCCGGCGGCGCCGCGGAAGAGGCCGGGCTGGGCGTAGAAGGTCGCCTGGGCGGCCCGGACGATCTGGACCCGGGCCTCCTCGAACCGCTCGTCGCGGGCGTGCCGGGCGTGGTCGTCGAGGACCATGCCGATGCCCACGCTGCCCGCCCCGAGGTACGGCATGGTCCGCCACCCCTCGTCCACCTGGAGGGTGCCGAAGGCGCTGGTCACGCAGTGGTCCAGGTCGCGGTGGAGGAAGCGGCCGGCCCGCAGGAGCAGTTCGGGGTCCCCGGTGCGCTCGTACAGGCGCAGGTGCAGCAGGGCGATCCCGCTGTGGCCGTGGAGGAGTCCCGTCCGGGTCAGGGCGGGGGCTGCGGCGTGGGCGAGGTCGGCGCAGCGCAGGGCCGCGTCGTGCAGGGAGCGCTCGCCGGTGGCCGTGCCGAGGGAGTCCAGGGCGAGCCCGATGCCGGCCAGGCCGCCGTTCAGGTCGGGGCCCGCGGACTGCCAGGGCTCGTCCAGGAGGCGCTCCGCCAGGGCGAGCGCGCGGTCGTGGTGGCCGAGCCGGTGGTGGGTCCAGGCCAGTCCGGCGAGGCCGTCGTAGAAGCCGAGCGGGGTGCCCGACGCCGGTTCCTTGGTCCGGGCGAGCAGCCATTCCTCGGCCTCGGGCCAGGGCGCGCATCCCGTCTCGGCGAGGGCGTACAGCACGCCGGCGGCCCCGTGGCCGAAGGCGGTCCCGCCGCCGGCGGTGGCGAACTGGGCCGGGTCCCCGGGGAAGAGGCGGTCCTCGCGGTCCGGGGTGGCGGCGGCGTGGAGGGCCGCGGTCAAGGAGGCACGGGCGGCGGGCCAGTCCTCCGGAGCGGCCGGCAGGTACGGCCCGGCGGGGGCGGGCGGCGGCCCGCCGGGGGCGGCGCCCTCCGGTCCGGCGAGGATCTCCCGTACCGCCGCGTCGAGGAACTCCCGGGGGACGGGGAACTGGGCGGCGGCGATGTCCGCCAGGTGCGCGGCCTTGCCCCGGTCCATCACGAGCAGGCTCGTCAGCGGCAGGAACAGGGCGAGGCGCAGACAGGCCAGGGCGTAGCGGTCGACGGCGAAGCCGCGCCGGTCGGGCGGGGCGACGAAGGCCGGGTTGGCCACCGTCTGGCGCAGGCCCTCGTCGACGGGGGCGGCGGCCTCGAAGTCCAGCAGCGCGACGGAGGGTTCACCCGTGTCCGGGTCCTCCGCGACCATGATGTTGAAGAGGTGCAGGTCGTTGAAGACGATTCCGCGGGAGTGGACCGCGTCGACGGCTTCCGTCACCCGGGCGTGGATCTTCAGGGCCCAGTCGGTGTAGGCGGCGAGCTCGGCGGGGTCGGGGTCTGCCTCGATCAGGGGGTGGCGGCGGGCGAAGTAGGTGTTGAGGGGCTTGCCTTCGAGGTACTGCAGGGCCAGGAAGTGGTGGTCCCCGACGGTGAAGGTGCCGCGGACGGCGGGGACGCAGTCCAGCCCGTCCAGGCGTTCCAGAGCCCTGCGCTCCCGGTGCAGCCGGGCCACCGCGTCCGCCTCGTCGGCGGCGAGCCCGGCGAAGGGGCGGGCCTCCTTGAGGACCACCGCCTCGCCGGTGCGGGTGTCGCGGCCCGCGTACACCCCGCCGCCGTTGGAGAAGTGCAGGGCCCGCTCCACGGTGTAGGGGACGCCCTCCAGGGTGACGGCGGCGCGCCGCTCCAGGTGCGGCCGCAGGAACGCGGGCGGCTCGGCCCAGGCGGGCGGCTGGAACACGGGGCCGCGGGCGTCCGGCACCAGGCGCCCGTCGGGCGTCTCGATCGCGGGGACCAGCTCGCCGCGCTCGTCGTAGCAGTGCCGCAGGGTGAAGCTGCCGTAGCGCAGGTGGACCGGGCCGTCGTTCCAGCGCAGGTCGCTCAGGATGTACGGGCCGGGCTCGCCGGCCAGCAGGGCGTCCAGGTCCTCGGCGATCCGCCGGCAGGCCTCGGTGTCGGCCGGGTAGACGGTGACGAACTTGCCGCTCGCCGCGCGGTCCGCGTACTTGGCGTTGCGCAGGTGCAGCAGGTAGCGGCTGGGCACGAACTTGAAGGCGATCCGCCGCTCCACGCAGTGGGCGTGGACCCGGTCGAGGACGCGCTCCGCGTTGTCGAGGCCGGCCGAGACGTGGATCTTCCAGCCCTGGGAGGGAAGTTCGAGGCCGACGGGACGCAGCGCCAGCCAGTCGCCGCTGCGGTGCGAAGTCCACCCCTCGGGTACGGGGGCGACGGCCGCCGCGAAGCTCTCCCCGGCGCGCCGGTACGGTGCGTCGTAGAACCAGCGGTCGGCGTCGCAGAAGGCCGCGTGCCCGTTGTTCACACCTGCTCCCTCGGTCCTCGGTCGGTGACGGGAGCAAAGGTGGCACGTCGCGGCGAGCCCGCGACAGTCGTGTTTGTCACCAGCCCGGTGTGCGCTCCGCACGGGTCACCGCAGCGATCCGGTCAGCCTGGGCGGGCCGTCCGCACGGCCCGCCGGGGTACGTCGGGGTCGCGACCGGGCGGAACTCCGCTCTCCGATATGCGGACCGGGTGTCCGTAAGCCGATCGTCCATGTGCGGCTGGCCTTCGGATCTGGAAGGCTCGCTCCTGTCCGGGTGCTGGACAGAAGCTCCGGAGCCAGTCAACGCCTGCGATTCGAAGGGAAATTGATCATGCGTCACCGCTTGGCCGCAGTTTCCGCCGCCGCCCTCCTCTGCCTCGGCGGCACCGCGGGCGTCGCCCGGGCCGAGCCCGCGGGCCCCTCCGCCCCGTCCGCACTGGTCCTCACCATCGCCCAGGGGAACGGCGCCGCCGAGGGCACCGTCGTGCGGGCCGCAGTCCTCAGCTGCGCCTACACCGCCGAGGGTACGCACCCGGCTCCCCGGGCCGCGTGCGACGCCGTGAACGCCACCGGCGGCGACCTCGGCCGACTGCTGACCGCGCCGGCGCCCGGCCGCGCGTGCCCGAAGCACTACGACCCCGTCACGATCACCGCGGACGGCGTCCTGCGCGGCGAACGCCTCGCGTGGAAGCACACCTTCCCCAACGCCTGCATGATGTCCGCGGCGCTGCGGGACGACCCGGTCTTCACGTTCTGATCCCCGGACCGGACACCGCACCTCCTAGGGGTGGCCCGGGCGCCCGCCCAGGGCCCTCGCCACCAGGTCGTGGACGAGGTACTCGCCCGGGGCCCGGTTCTCCTTCAGTCGCGGGAGGTCCTCGGGTCCGAACCAGCCGTAGGCGGTGTGCCCGGACCACTCCAGAGCGGGGTGGTCCAGGTCGCCGTCGACCTCCACGAGGAAGTCGGCCTCGTGCCGCGTACCGCCCCCGTCGTCCCCGGTCCACGTCGTGACCCCGAACAGGCTCCGTACGCGGCGCAGCCGCCAGCCGGTCTCCTCCTCCACCTCCCGCGCGAGGGCTTCGAGGAGGCCCTCGCCGGGCTCGACGTGCCCGCCGACGACGTCCCAGCAGTCGGGGAAGAGCCGGCGGCCGGGAGCGCGCTTCTGGGCGAACGCCCGACCCCGGGCGTCGAGGATGACGGCCCCGACCGTCCAGACCTCGCCCTCGGCGGGGACCGGTACCTCGACGCCCTCGTCCAGGGTCACTTCGTGTCGTGAGTCGGTCATGGCCCCACTGTAGGGACGGTCGGCGACAGGCGTCCGTCGGGCCGGTGACACGGGCGCCGGCTTACGGGCGGCCGGCTTCCGGGCGGTAGGGTCCGTGGTGTGCCGTTCCCCTGGAAGACGCGTGGACCGGGCTCCGTACGGGGCCTGCCGTGAGCACGTTCGTGCTGATCCACGGGGCCGGCGACGGCGGCTGGTACTGGCACCTGGTCGCGGCCGAGCTCAGGGCGCGCGGGCACGGCGTTGTGGCCCCAGACCTTCCGGGCGGCGACGGCGCGCCGACGCTCGACGACTACGCCGACGCCGTCTGCCGGGCGGTCGGCGACCGCCGCGAACTGGTCGTCGTGGGGCAGTCGTTCGGCGCGTTCACCGCCCCGCTGGTCGCCGCCCGCCGTCCGGTCGCCGCGCTGGTCCTGGTCGCCGGTATGGTGCCCGCGCCGAGCGAGTCACCGGACCGGTGGTGGGGCGGGACCGGCTACGCCGAGGCCGTGCGGGTCCAGGCCCGCCGGGACGGGGGCCTGACCGGCAGCGCGGACCCGTACGTCGCCTTCTACCACGACGTGCCCCGCGACCTGGCCGAGGAGGCGATGCGCCGGGAACGGGCCCATCCCTCGCCGGCGGCGACCGCGCAGCCGTGGCCCCTGGAGGCCTGGCCGGACGTGCCGACGAGGTTCGTGCTGTGCACCGAGGACCGCTTCCTGCCCCCCGGCTTCCTGCGCCGGCTGGTGCGGGAACGGCTCGGAGTGGTCCCGGAGGAGCTCGCCGCCGGCCACTGCGCCGCGCTCAGCCGCCCCGCCGCACTGGCGGCCCTCCTGGACCGGCCGGGCGGGCAGTGACGGGGCGGGCAGGGGCGGGGCGGGGAGTGGGGGGAGCGGCTCAGTCGAGGCAGAACTCGTTGCCCTCGACGTCCCGCATCACGAGGCACGACTCGTCGAAGCCGTCGGCGCGCAGCAGCTGTACGGGGCTCGCGCCCAGCGCGACCAGCCGGGCGCATTCGGCCTCCAGTGCGGCCACGCGCTCGTCCCCGACCAGGCCCGTGCCGACCCGGACGTCGAGGTGGAGCCGGTTCTTGCCGGCCTTGCCCTCGGGAACGCGCTGGAAGAACAGCCGCGGACCCACACCCGAGGGGTCGACGCAGGCGAACGCCGAGCCCTGCCGTTCGGCCGGCAGCGAGCGGTCGAACTCGCCCCAGTCGGCGAAGCCCTTCGGCGGCGGCGGGACGACGTACCCCAGCACCTCGCACCAGAAGCGGGCGACGCGCTCCGGGTCGGCGCAGTCGAAGGTCACCTGGAACTGTCGGATCGAAGTCACCGGGCCACCGTAGCAGGGCGGTCACCTCGCTCAACTGGTTTGTTCCGCAGGCCCGTTGACGGGGCGCGGCCCCGGGTCTCAGGTGCTGTCCAGGCCGTCGACCAGGCGGTCGAGGAAGCGGGCGAAGGTCTCGTCGGGGGTGGCGGGGGAACCGGCGGAAGCGAGGGCTTCGGCGAGCTCCGGGTGGTGGCCGTCGGCGGCGACGGCGGCCAGGTAGCGGCCCTGGGCCTCGGCCCGGCCGGGCGGCCGTGCGGCCCGCGCCTGCGCGATCTCGTAGCCGACGTGGCCCGCCACGAAGCCCGTGACCTGGGCGAACACCTCCAGCCTCGCGGCGCCGGCCAGCCCGCTCGGCCGCAGGACGCCGAGCACGTGTTCCAGGAAGGCCAGGGTGTGGGGGCCCGGGGAGCGGGGGGTGGCCAGGGCCGCCGGCAGCCAGGGGTGGCGCAGCATGTGGGCGCGCTGGAGGCGGGCGACGGCCTTCAGGTCGGCGCGCCAGTCGCCGGACGGCGGATCCTCGACCGTCAGTTCGGCGCTCACGTGGTCGACCATCAGCTCCAGCAGGGTCTCCTTGTCGGGGGCGTAGCTGTAGAGCGACATCACCCCGGCGCCGACCTCGGCGGCCACCCGCCGCATGGTGACGGCCTCCAGTCCTTCGGCGTCCGCCACCGCGACGGCCGCGACCGTGATCGCCTCCCGGGTGAAGGAGGGGCGGCGGCCCCTGCGGGGCTCGGCCGGGCGCAGCCAGAGGTGTTCCGGGTCGACGCCGGCGCCGCCGGACTTTCCCTCGCCGGGCATGGTCTCGCACTCCCTGTCGGTCGCTGGTCTTCGGGGCGGATGTCGCCAGGTCATCCAAGCATGATCTATTCTCGTACAACGTACGGGAATAGATGGAGGAGAGGCAGACATGCCAGCACGCACCCCCCGCGCCGCATCCGCCGCAGCCGCCGGACCGGTCTGGACCCCGCCGGCGGCCAAGCCGCCGCTGTCCTCCCGCCTGATGAGGGCGACCTGGCGGGGACTGCCGGCCGGACGGCACGCGGTCGGCTGGGAACCGGGACGGGAGGTCCCGGCCGCCGACGGCAGCCCCCTGGTCACCGACCACTACTTCCCCCGGGCAGAAGGCGACTTCCCCACCCTCCTGGTCCGCTCGCCCTACGGCCGGGGCATCCCCTGGGGCCCCATGTACGGGCTCCTCTTCGCCGAACACGGCTTCCACGTGGTCGTGCAGAGCTGCCGGGGAACCGGCGGCTCGGGCGGTACGTTCCACCTGTGGCGCAACGAGGCGGCCGACGGTCAGGCCACGCTCGCCTGGCTGCGCGAACAGCCCTGGTTCGACGGCAGGCTCGGGACGGTCGGCCCCAGTTACCTCGGCTACGTGCAGTGGGCCCTCGCCCTCGACCCGCCGCCGGAGCTGAAGGCCATGGTCGTGCAGGTGGGCCTCCACGACCCCCACGCCTTCCTCCACGCGGACGGCGCGCTGCACCTGGAGAACGCCCTCGTCATGGGCCTCGGCATGACCTACCAGCACCAGGGCGCCCGGCCCTTCCTCAAGGCCACCCTGCGCCTGCGGCGCCGCCTGCGCGAGGCCACCACGGCCCAGCCCCTGCGCGGCGGACACGTGCGCGCCCTCGGCGGCGAAGTCCCCTGGCTGGACGAGGCGATGGCGCACCCCGACGCCTCCGACCCCTACTGGGACGGCGCCTCGCTCGCCGGGGCGGCGGAGCGGCTGCGGGTGCCCACCGCCCTGATCACCGGTTGGCACGACGCACTCGCCGGCCAGACCCTCGACCAGTACGCCCGGCTGCGGCGCGCCGGCTGCGACACCACCCTGCTCGTCGGCCCCTGGACCCACCACTCCGCCCTCCAGCGGGGCTGGCCCGAGGTGTTCGGCGAAAGCCTCGCCTGGCTGCGCGCCCACCTCTGCGCGGAAGCCCCCGCCCCCCGCCCCGCACCCGTGCGGGTCCACACCGGTGGCGACACCGGCGGCGAAGACCCCTGGCGGGACCTGGCGGCCTGGCCGCCGCCCGGGACCGACGCCACCTGGTACGCCGCCCCGGGCGGCCACCTGATCGAGCGGGCCCCCACGGACTCCGCGCCGCTGGCCGCCTTCCGCCACGACCCCGCCACCCCCACCCCCTCCCTCGGCGGGCCGCTGCTCTCCCGCACCGCCGGGCCGCGCGACAACGCCGCCCTGGAGGCCCGTGACGACGTCCTGACCTTCACCGGGCCGCCCCTGGCGGAGCCGCTGGACGTCATGGGGCCGGTCTCCGCGCGGCTGACGGTCTCCACGGACACCGGGCACACCGACGTCTTCACCCGGCTGTGCGACGTGGACCCCCAGGGACGCTCCGTCAACGTCTGCGACGGACTGGGCCGGGTCCGCGCGGAGGCGGGGAAGGAGGCGCGGATCTCCGTCCCGATGGGCTCCACCGCCCACCGCTTCGCCGCCGGCCAGCGCATACGCTGGCAGATCAGCGCGGGCGCCCACCCCCGCTACGCCCGCAACCCCGGGACCGGCGAACTCCCCCTGGACGCCACGGCCTTCACCCCGGTCCGCGTCACCCTCCACGCCGACTCGGCCCTGACCGCGCGGCGGACGGGGTCCCCCGAAGGGTGAACCCGCCGCTACGATGCGGGGCGTCGGCAGAGCGGGACGAGACGGGCGGGACGGGGCAGGATGAGCGGATACCACGGCGGCGGTCACGGGGTCCCGGGAGGCGATCCACCCCCGGGCGGACGGCCCGCCCACGGCACCCCGCCGCCGCAGGGGCCCCCGAACCCGCCCTGGGGGAACCCCTACGCGCAGCCCGTCCCGCCGCAGGGGAACCCCTACGCGCAGCCCGTCCCGCCGCAGCCGGGCCCCTACCCTCCGGGCTCCTACCCCCCGTACTCCGGACACCCGGTGCCGCCCCCGCCCGCCTGGCCCCCGCCCGTCGGGCCCTCGCGCGCCGCCAGGATCCTGCGCGGGATCCGCAACCCCCTCCACGCCGCCCAGCGCACCTTCCGCCCCTCGCGGGAGGGGATCGTGCACGACCCCCAGGTCCGCACGCTCCAGCTGTGGCGGACCGTGCTGGGCCTGGTCGCCTGGGTGGGGCTGACGCTCACCTACAAGGCCGTCGTGAGCGCCGCCGACATCAAGGCCGCGGCGGACGACCGCCTCGACCAGAGCTGGTCCGGCGTCCTCGTCCTCGTCTGCACCTTCCCCGTGGTCGTCGGCGCCTTCGTGGCCGCCGCACGCGGCCCCCTGCGCCGCGTCTACCTGCGCCGGGCCCTGCGCCCGCTCGGCGCGGTCCTGGCCGTCATGGCCTCGATGGCCACCTTCCCCCTGGCGATGGCACCTGAGCTCGCGGGCGTGCGCGACGCCGTCGGGCTGCCGGGGAAGGTCCTCATCGGCGTCCTCTGCCTCTGGTCGCTCGGCTTCGCCCTGTACGGCATCGGCCTCTCCCTCGTCCACGTCTTCCGCACCGCCGACATCCACGAGGTCCTGCCACCGGTCCTCGCCGGCGTCCTGGTGTGGGAGATGGCGGTGCTGGACGTGGTCACGGGCGCCTACCCCCAGGTCCCGACGGCGGTCCGGGCGGTCTTCATCCTCGGCGCCCCCGTCACGGTCACGGCGCTGTCCTGGTGGGAGCTGCGCCGCCTGGCCCGCCACCACGGGCTGACGGTCCGCGGCGCGCTCGGCCGCTGACGCCCCCGCGGGACCTCACACCCCGTCGGCGCGGTGCGTCGGGCGGCCGGGCGCGGAACCCCGGCGCGAGCCGGCCGGCCTCGTGCTCGGCGCCCGCCGCGCAGGTCGGGGCCGTGGTCATCCCGCCAACTGGTTCAGCCCGCTGTTCCTGCTCGCCCTGGTCCTCGGCACGGTCTCCGCCAACGCCCTCACCGCCTACAGCGCGGGCCTCGCCCTCCAGGCCGTCGGCCTGCGCGTGCGCCGCTCCGTCAGCGTGCTCCTCGACGGAGCCGTGGCCGTCGCCCTGACCCTGTACGGGCTGCTCGCTTCGCGCTTCCTCGACACCGTCGGCAACGCCCTTCAGGTCATCGTGGTCCTGATCGGCCCCCTCATGGCCGTCTACGCCACCGACGTCATGCTGCGGCGCGGGCGTTACGACGGCGCGGCCCTCTGCGACGAGACCCCCGGCAGCCCCTTCTGGTACACGGGGGGCTTCACCCGGGCCGGCGCCCTCGCCCTCCTGGCCGGTGTCGGCGCGGCCGCCCTCTGCGCCGACACCCTCTACACCGGTCCGGTCGCCGCGGCGCTCGGCGGCGTCGACCTCTCCCTCCCGGCCGGCATGCTCGTCTCCGCCGCGCTCTACGCGGCCCTGATGCGGGGAGACGACGGGGTGCGCGCCGCCCGGGCGGAAGGCTGGCCGGGCGGCGCGCGGGAGGTCAGCCGGTCTGCGTGGAGAGGCTCACCCCGCTGAAGTCCTGGGTGGCGGCGAGGCTGAAGTAGACCCACCCGGCGGGCGGGTTGTCGATGGTCAGGGTCTCGTCGTTGCCGGCGGTGGCGGACTTGGCCTGGTAGCTGCCGGCGGTGGCCCAGGTGGGGCCGTTGTAGTAGAGGTCGGCGTTGCCGGTGCCGCCGCTGCTGGTGACGGTCAGCTTCTTGACGCCGGCCGGCAGGTACACGAAGTGGTGGCTGTAGTTGCCGGCGGTGGCCGCGAGGCCGTCGCGGCGGCAGTTGCCGTCGAACTGGCGGGAGTCCGGGAGGGTGCACGCCGGGGTGGACGGGGCCTGCGGCAGGGGGCCGCAGTCGGCGCTCGCGCAGGTGGTCGCCAGCCAGGTGGCGAACCCGGCGTCGTAGCGGGTGCCGATGGTCTGCTTCAGGAAGGCGCGGGCGCCGTTCCAGTCACCCGTGCGGTATTTGGCGAGCACGGTGTCGACGTCCGGTCGGTGCGCCTGGAGCATGTAGCGGACCGCGAGGTAGCCCCAGCGGTAGATCCGGTTCGAGTTGACGTCGGGGTTCGGGTCCTGGTTGTAGACCGTGTCGAACAGGTCGCTGAGCTTGTACGTCCCCTTCGCGGCCTCGTTGACCGCGTCGGCGTTGCGCTCGCCCCGGTAGCCGTAGGAGATGTTCTCGGCGATGCCCTCCACCCACCAGATGGTCGGGGTGGTCATGCCGGCCTCGAAGTCACCCGCCATGTCGAAGCGGCCGTCGAGGTAGTGGGTGTACTCGTGGTTGAGGTTCCAGATCTGGAAGGACGGCCGCAGCCAGTCGGCCTCGTGGGCGATGAAGCGGGCCTGGTTGCCGGGGACGGCCGGGTTGCCCTCCTCGTACATCCCGCCGTTGTCCACGTCGATGTCGTAGATGGCCCACGCGTACAGCGAGTACTGGCTGTAGTCGTCGAAGACGACGACCTCCAGGTTGGTGTTGAGGTCGCCGGGTATCGCGCCCTTGTCGCCGATGACCCGGTGGAAGTAGGCGTCCTCGTTGACCAGGCTGGTACACGTGGAGGCCAGCTGGCCGGGGGACATGTCCTGGGCGCGGATCTTCAGGCCCGGGGTGCACGTCTGCTGGATCGGCAGGACCGACGGCAGGACGCGGGCGCCCAGGTCGCAGATGGCGTACGCCGCGCAGTTGCCCTTGTCGTACGCGCGCGTGTACCAGCCCAGGTTCATGGTGATCGGGCCGGTGGGGCCGACGTTCGGGTAGCGGTTGATCAGGTCCTTCAGCAGGGGCCGGACGCGGTCCCTGAGCTCGGGGACGTCGAGCGCGTAGCCGAGGTAGCGGCCCACGTTGCTGACCACGTCCAGCCGGTTGAGCTGCGCGCCGTTGCGGGTGATGAAGCCGGCCCAGGTGTCGAGGACGGACGGGTCGGCCTTGAGGGCGGCCCGCCAGCCGCGGTCGTCGTTCTTGGCCTTGAAGCCGTTCTGCACGACCCACTCGACGTGCTGCATGGCCAGGTCCATCTGGGCCGGCCAGGTGCCGTCGTAGCCGCCGAGCATCCACTTGACGACGCCCGCGTACCGGCCGGCCGTGTGGCTGCTGTCGATCAGGGTGACGGCCTCGTTGAATATCTCGCCGTTGGCGTCGGTGACGTCCTTGCTGTGCGGGGCCGCGAAGAAGGCGTCCAGCGCGCCGCGCGCCGCGCCGTCCAGCGCCGGGCCGTAGGCGCCGACCGCGGCCGCGTTGTTCTCCTGCACGTAGTAGCCGGCCCGCAGGAACATCACCAGCTGCCCGACGGAGGCCCTGTTGTCGCCCGCGTAGGACGCGGAGGCGTCGCGCAGGGCGTTGGCCACGGTCACCATCTGGGGCTCGCGGAAGGCCTTGCGGGCGTTGTCCCCGGTGAGGTTGAACAGCGGGTAGGTGCAGTTGATCCGGGGGAGGGCCGTGAGCTGCTGCACGAGCGCCGGGCCCGTGGCGTTGACCACGCCGGAGAGGTCGTCGCAGTCGGCCGCGGTGGCGGACGGGGACTGCCGCAGGGACGTGGCGGTCCCGGCCTGCCCGGCCGCGGGTGCGGGGGCCGGGGCCGACACCTCGGGGCTGTCCTGCGCGGAGATCCGCAGACGGGGCGCGTTGCGCTGCGCGTCGGGGGACTTGGGGACCGGGATGGCCCGGGGCGCCGCCCCGGTCCGGCCCGCCTGGCTGCGGGCCGGGGCCTGGGCGCCGCCGGAGGCGGCCTGGCTCGGTGGTGCGAACAGGCCGAGCGCGAGGAAGACGGCCGCGCCGAGCGCGGGGAGTCTGAGCGCGCCGGCCTTCGATATCCGGGAGGAACGCATCTGTGGGGGCCTCCGGGGCCGTTGAGCCGCGTGATGGGGACACGGGCTGTTGACATGTGACATGTAAAATTTCACATGTCGCAACGCTCCGGAAGGTTTTTCGCCGGATTACTTCGGCCACTGCGGCTGAGGCACGCTCATCTCAGTCCGCAGGGCCGTCGGTCGGGGCGGTCAGTGGCGGCGCAGCGGGTCGAGCAGGCCCTCCGGCAGGTATTCCCCGAGGGCGCGGCGGGCGGCCTCCGGGTCGTTGGCCCAGTCGGCCGGGAGGTGCTCCGACCAGCGGGGCAGGGGCACCTGCCGATCGTCCCCGAGCCGCCGGGCCACCTCCTGACGCAGCTTCGGCAGCAGCGCGTACAGCTTGTCGCCGGGACAGGCGGTGCTGTTGAAGTCCCGGTGCCCGTAGATCTCCGAGGCGGCGACGCCGTACTGGCGGCAGACGCGGGCGCACAGGTCGGCGAGGGCGGAGAACTGCGCGGCGGGCGGCTCTTCCGCCGTGTAGGTGCCCTCGTTCTCGATCCCGATGGCCACGCTGTTCTGGCCCACGCAGTGGGCGCCCCGCACCATCCGCTCACCGGAGTCCAGTGCCGCCAGGCTCTCGTGGCGGCCCTCCAGGACGAAGGCGCCCCGGCTGACGGTGAAGTGCTGACCGGTGTCGATCCAGCCCTGCCCGTCCATGTGGTAGCTCTGGACGGCACGGGCCAGCGCGTGCGCCCGCTCCCGCGAGTAGTCCGTGACGTTCGCCGTGGCGGTGTGGTGCACGATGATCCGGTCGGGCCGGCTGTCGAGGACCACGACGTCCTCGGACGGCTCCCGGGCGCCCCAGCCGGCGCACCCGGTGATCTCGGGCACCGCGGTGCGCCCGCGGCCCCCGGAGCCTCCCGGGCCCGTGGCGGCGCGGGCCGCGGACGGCAGCAGCGTGGCGGATCCCAGGGTCAGCGCGGCGAGGAACACGCCGCGGCGGGAGAGCCGGGTGAACGGGGTGGAGGTCATGGAGCCGCCTGTTCCGGTCGGGGACGCGCACCCATGGAAGGGGACCGGACCGCGCGGGGCACGCAGGCGCTCCGAGGGCCGCCCGGATGCGCCCTTTCGGGGGAGGGCCGGTCCGCCGCACGCCGACGGCCCGCCCGGGAATACCGGACGGGCCGTCGGTGAGCGGTCAGTTGTTCTGCGAGGCGTCCGTGTCCGCCTGCGCGGCCGCGTTCTCGGCGGCGTCCAGCTTCGCCTGCATGTCCGCGGCCTGTCCGTCGGCCCCGGCCGACTGCTCCGCCTTCGGACGGGCGTCCGCGCCGCCCCCGCATCCGGTCAGCAGCAGCACGGCCCCGGCGGCCAGGGCCGCGAGTGCGACGGCGCCGCGCCGGGGGGAGGTCACTTGGACCCCTGGGCGCCGCACCAGGTGGAGACGGCCTTGAGGTCCTCCTGGCGCTTCTGCAGGGTCGGCACCAGGTTCTTGCGGAACGTCAGACGGTCGTTGAGGTAGTTCTGGACCTCGGTGTGGCCCGCGCTCTTGGCCTCGTTGACGCGCTGCTCCAGGCGGGCGATCGAGCCCGGGACGGTGGCGTCGCCGTTCAGCCGGTTCAGGGCCGTGCCGATCCGGGACTCGGTCTTCGGCAGGCGCTTGCAGATCGACTTGGCGCCGTCGCCCTTCGGCGCCGGCTTGGAGGCCTTCGCCGACGGGGCCGCGCTCGGCGCGGTGGAGTCGGCCAGCGCGGGGCCTGCGGACAGCAGTGCGCCGGCCAGGGCGACGGCGCCGATCGCGGCGGCGGTCCTACGGTTCGCGAGCATGGTGGAATCCCCTTCGGTGCGACGGGCCGGGGCGCGGGTGCGCCGGCCGGACAGGACGTTAGGGAGCCTTTTTGTGGATTCCTTGTGACCGTCCGCCGGGCCGCCGCCCCCGGTGGGGCCGCCGGCCTGGGGTCCGGCGCCCCGTCAGCCGCCCCGGGAGATCCAGTCGCGCCGTGCGGGCAGCCGCAGCGTCTGCTCGTCCCGCGAGACCAGCGGGAGGCGCACCTCGAAGCGCGCGCCCGGCCCGCCGGGCACGTCGCCGAGGGTGACCGTGCCCCGGTGCAGTGCCGCCTGCTGGGCCACCAGCGTGAGCCCCAGTCCGGAGCCCGGGCTGCCGGGCCGGTGGTGGAACCGGCCGAAGACGGCCTCGCGTTCACCGGGCGGCACACCGGGCCCCTGGTCGTCCACGGTCAGCACGGCGAAACCGTCCCGGGAGCGCAGCCGGACCGTGACCCGGGCCGGCTCGCCCGGCTGGTGGCCGTGCACCACCGCGTTGCGCAGCAGGTTGTCGAGCATGATCCTCAGCCCGGAGTCCCAGCCGAAGACCCGCAGCTCGGCCGGTAGTTCCACGTCCAGGACCAGCCCCGTCGCGCCGTGCCGGCGCGCCGCCTCGCCGGCGGCCGCGTCCACCAGCTCGCACAGGTCGGTGGGGGCGAAGGCGGAGACCTCCACCAGATCGCCGAGCGCCAGCATCCGCAGCGCGCCCAGCAGTTCGAGCAGCCGGGCGTGGTCGCTGCGCAGGTCCCGCACCACCTCGGCCCGTTCGGCGGGGGAGAGGTCCGGGTGGGCGGCGAGCACGTCCAGGTCCGTCTGCATGCTCATCAGCGGCGTGCGCAGCTCGTGCGAGGCGGCGGAGGAGAACGACCGGGCGGTCTCCAGCGCCTGCGCCGTCCGCGCGGCCTGCTCGTCGTAGCGGGTCAGGAGCTGGCCGATGGCCGCGGACAGCTCGTCCACCTCGGCGATCCGCACCGGTGTCCCGGCGAACGCCGCCGCCCCGGCCGCCGGGTCCAGCGCGGCGGCCCGGCGGCTCAGGCGCCGCACCGAGGCGGTCGCCCGCCCCGCCAGCCCGTAGGCCAGGAGCCCGGACACGGGGGCTGCCAGCAGGGCCACCAGCAGCACCCGCCGCCGCACGGCCGCGACCTGCGGATCGGTGCTCGACGCCGGACTGTAGATCCACAGGTTCCCCGGCGCGGGGCCGGTCACCGGCACGCTCAGCACCCGCCAAGCGTGCCCCTTGGCGCGGACCGTGACCGGCCCGTCCGGGGTCCGGTCCGGCAGCCGCACCGCCGCGTCGGGCTGCGGGCCGCCCTCCAGCACGGTCGTCCCGTCCGCGCCGCGGACCCGGATCCCCGCGTCGAGGGCGTCGCCGAGCACCTTGCGGTGCTGGTTCTGCTCGGCCTTCGGCCGGCCGCCCCGGTCGGCGGCCAGCAGGGCCCGGGCGTCCGGCAGTACGGCCGCGGCCCGGTCCTGCAGCCCCGCGTCCTGCTGCCGGCGCAGGTCGCGGCTGACGAGCCCGAGCACCAGCAGGCCCGCGGCCAGCACCAGCAGCGGCATGACCACGGTCACCGACAGCGCGATCCGGGTGGCGAGCTTCACGACCCGCTCCCCGCCCCGGGCACCCGGAGCACGAAGCCGACACCGCGCACCGTGTGGATCAGCCGGGGCCGCCCGCCCTCCTCCAGCTTGCGGCGCAGATAGCTGACGAAGGTGTCGACCGCGTCGGTGCGCACCTCGAAGTCGTAGCCCCACACCCGGTCCAGCAGCTGGTCCCGGGTCAGGACGATGCCCGCGTTGCGCACCAGCGCGGCCAGCAGCTCGAACTCCCGGCGGGTGAGGTGCACCTCGGCCCCGCCGTGGTGGACCTGCCGGGTGGCCTGGTCCATCTCCAGCGGCCCGGCGCGCAGCACGTCGCGCCCGCCACGGGCCGGGCTGCGCCGCAGCAGGGCGTGCAGGCGCAGCACCAGTTCCTCCAGCGCGAAGGGTTTGACGAGGTAGTCGTCGGCTCCCGCCTGCAGGCCGGCCACCCGGTCGGCCAGCTCGTCCAGGGCCGACAGCATCAGCACGGGGGTCTCGTCGCCGCGCGCCCGCAGGCTCCGGCACACTTCGGTCCCCGTGAGCCCCGGCATGGACACATCCAGGACGAGCACGTCGGGGGTCCTGGCTTCGGCCCGCGCGAGCGCGGCGGGCCCGTCCTCGGCGAGGACCACGGTGAAACCGCTCAGCCGCAGCCCGCGTTCCAGCGACCGCCGGATCGCGGCGTCGTCGTCCGCCACGAGCACCACTGCCGCGTCCATCCCGCCTCCCGTCGCCGTCCCGGCTGGGACCGGGCACCGACCTTCTCACAGGAGTCGGCCCCGCTCGGACCCGGGTGTGCGGCACAGTGGGTGCATGGTTCACGTACTGGCTGGCAGGATCCTGTTGACTCCGACCGACCCCGAGCGCTCCCGCGCCTTCTACGGCGCCACCCTCGGCCTCGCGGTGTACCGCGAGTTCGGGACCGGTCCCGAGCGGGGCACGGTCTACTTCCTCGGGGGCGGGTTCCTCGAGGTCTCGGGCCGCGCCGACGCCCCGCCCGCGCCGGGTCTGCGGCTGTGGCTCCAGGTGGAGGACGTGGAGGCGGCCCACCGCGAGCTGCGGGAGCGGGGCGCCGAGGTGCTGCGGCCGCCCGTGCGCGAGCCCTGGGGGCTGATCGAGATGTGGGTCGCGGACCCCGACGGCGTACGCATCGCCGTCGTGGAGGTGCCGGCGGACCACCCCCTGCGCTTCCGCCCCTGACCGCCCCGGGTCAGTCCCCGTCCGCGAGGCGCCGTTCCAGCGGGGTGCGGAAGCTGGGGCGGATGCGGGTGTCGCCGAAGAAGGCGGCCAGCCGCTCCGCCTCGGCCGCGACCGCCCGCTCGGCCGCGCGGCCGGTGCGGGCGCCCGGCAGGAGCCGGGTGGCGATCTCCCCGTCCGGGCGCTGGGCCCAGCCGCCGACGATCCGGCCGTCCCACCACACGGTGGGGCCGACGTTGCCGTACCGGTCGAACAGCTCGGGGACGTGGGCGGGGTCGAGGTACCAGTCCCGGTGCCGCCAGCCCATGGGGGTCGGGTCGAGCGCGGGCAGCAGGGCCGCGCCCGGCCGGGGGGCCGCCGGGGCCTCGACGTGCTCGGGCAGGGCGTGGCCCGGGCCGCAGTCCAGCTCCGCCTCGACGGCGCGGGTACGGGCGAGGGCCTTGCGGGTCTCGGTCAGGGTCCAGCCGGTCCACCACCGCAGGTCCTCGGTGGTGACGGGCCCGAAGGCGGTGAGGTAGGCGGTGGCCAGGTCGGCCCGGGCCTGCTCGGCGGGGAGCTCGTCATGCGGCTCGGCGAGCGTCCAGCGGAACTGGGAGGAGGCCCAGGTGCCCAGCGGGCGGCCGCGGCGGATCCGGCCCTCGGCGGCCAGGACCGACAGGACGCGGCTGGTCAGGCGCGGTCTGGACTCGTACGGCTTGCCCGGCGCCACGACGAGCTGCTCGCGCAGCTCGGGCACGGCCGCGGCGAGCTGGGCCGCGGAGGCCTCACCGCGCCCGGCGAGCGCGGCGAGGACGGCCTCCTCGGTGGCCGCCAGCCAGCGCGCGTCGTGGCCGAGCTGCTCGCCCAGCACCTTGAGGAGGTTGCGGCGTTCCCGGGCCGCTACGGCGCGGGCGGTGGAGGCGTCGACCACGGGCGCCAGGGCGCGCGGGACGACGAACATGGTCCGGCGCATGCACAGCATCCGCACCAGGGTGTGGTCGGTGTACAGGGCCCGCTCCACCTCGGCCGCCGACGGGGTCGCCAGGCGGGCGGTCAGGCTGAGGTGGACGGTGGCCGCGTCCGTGGCGTGCAGGGCGACCAGCGCGTCGGCGACCTCCTCGGGCGTCTCGGCCCGCAGCGCCGGGGTGAGCCGGTGGCGGGCGGTGAGCAGGCTCCGGCGGTGCTCGTCGGTGATCTTCGGTCGGGTCGCAGTCATGTCGGGTGCCGGGCGGGCGCGGGGCCGCCGTGGGCCGTCCCTTCGGATCGGAGCGGACAGGACAGGGTCGGGCACCCACGCTAGACCCGATTGCGGACATCCTCCGTCCTTGATGCGCCCGGATCGGCCCGGATCCCTCAGGGCGCTATGCCCGCATTGCGTGGATATCCTGACAGGGTGATCGAGTCCGGACGGCCGCGGCTCCCCCGGCGCTACGGTCGGGGGAGCCTCGTGCGGCTGTCCCCGGTCGTCCTGACCGTCGTGATCGCCGGCCTGGCCTACGCCACCCCGCCGGAGATGGCCTTCAGCCGGCTCCTCCCGGCGGCGCCCGCGCTGGCCGCCGCCATGTGGCCGGTACTCCCCACCGTCCTGCTCGGGACGGTCTGCCTCCTGCTGATGATCGGCCTCAGCCTGGTCTTCCCCGACCTCGGGACGTGGTGGACCGCCGCCGGGATCATCGCCGTCACCGTGGCCGCCGCCTACGGCAGCCACCTGCGCCTCCAGCGGGAGCGCACCCTCCTCCAGGTGCGGCTCGTGGCCGAGGCGGCCCAGCAGGTGGTGCTCAGCCCCCTGCCCCGCCGCCTGGGCGACGTGGAGATCGAGTCGCTGTACCTCGCGGCCGCGGCGGAGGCCCGGATCGGCGGGGACTTCTACGAGGTGGTCGACACCCCGTACGGGGTCAGGCTGCTCATCGGCGACGTGCGGGGCAAGGGCCTGCCGGCCGTCGGAGCGGCCGCGGCCATCGTGAACGCCTTCCGGGAGGCGGCCTACGACGAGGCCGGCCTGGTCGACGTCGCCCGCAGACTGGACGCCAGCAGCACCCGCTACAACGCCGCCTTTCCCCCCGACGGGCCGATGGAGCGCTTCGCCACCGCCCTGCTCGCCCAGATCCCGCCCGGGGGCGGCCGGATCGACGTCCTCAACTGCGGACACCCGCCTCCGCTGCTCCTGAACGGCGCCGGACTCCGTGTCCTCGAATCCGAGACCCCCTCACCCCTGCTCAGCCTCGCGGAGCTGCTCGGCGGCCAGTACCACGTGGACACCTTCGGCACCGGCCCGGGCGACCTGCTGCTCCTCTACACCGACGGCATCGCCGAGACCCGGGCCCGAGACGGCGAGTTCTTCCCGCTGGCCGCCTGGATGGGCCGGCAGCCCCCCACCCCGCCCCGCGAACTGCTCAGGACCCTGCACCGCGACCTCCTCCGCCACAGCAGGGGCCGCCTCGACGACGACATCGCCGCCCTCGCCGTACGCCTGGGCCGGCCCGTGGAGGGCGGCGGCCGATCCGACGGGTGCCCGGCTACCGGTCGGTGACCGCCGGGGGCCGGTGGTGCGACGGCTCGTCCTCCGCCGGGCTCGCGCCGTCCGCGTCCAGGGCCGCGAGCAGCCGCAGCCCGTCCTCGGCGGGGCTGCCCGGGGGCGCCGAGAGCACCACGAGCTCCATGCCGGACCCGTCGGGCAGCGCGAAGTTCTCCTGGTGCAGCTCCAGCAGCCCGACCAGCGGGTGCCGGTACGCCTTGGGCCCGTGCGTGCGGGCCCGCACGTCCGCGCGGGCCCAGAGGCGGCGGAAGCGTTCGCTGCCCATGGCCAGATCGCCGATCAGCGAGGCCAGCCGGGGGTCGTCGGGGTGGGTGCCGGCGGCCAGGCGCAGGTGCCCGACGACGTCCAGGGTGCACGACTCCCAGCCCGCGTACAGACCGTGCTCGCCCTCCTCCAGGAAGAGGTGCCGGGCGATGTTCAGCGACGGCAGCGGCCGCCCGAACAGCAGCCCGGCCAGCCGGTTCCCGGCGAGCACGTCCAGCCGGTGGTCCATGACCAGCGCGGGCGCGCCCGCCACCAGCCCGAGCACGCGCAGCAGTTCCGGCCGGACCCGCCCGCACGGCGCCTTCGCCCGCCGGCGGCGCTGCCGGGCGAGCCGGTACAGGTGCCCCCGCTCGGTCTCGTCCAGGCCGAGGACCCGGGCGAGCGCGTCGAGGACCTGCTCGGAGGGCTGGGTCGCGCGGCCCTGCTCCAGGCGTACGTAGTAGTCCACGCTGACGCCCGACAGGTGCGCGACCTCCTCCCGGCGCAGCCCCTCGACGCGGCGGCGGCGGTCGGTGGGAATGCCGGCGGCAGCCGGGTCGACCCGGGCGCGCCGGGTCCGCAGGAAGCCCGCGAGATCGTCCATGCGCCCCAGTATCGCCGCGCCGCCGCCCGCGAGGGTGGCCCTGCCGGTACCAGGAAGTCCCGTCCTACGGAGACGCAGCCCCTGAACGGCGGGCGGCGCGGCGGCCAGGATCGGGGGCAGCCGAACCGAAGGAGCCGTCATGAAGACGCTGATCGTCCACGCCCACCCCGAGCCGCGCTCGCTCAACAGCGCCCTGAAGGACCTCGCCGTGTCCACCCTGGAGGGCGCGGGCCACGAGGTCCGGGTGAGCGACCTGTACGCGATGGGCTGGAAGGCGGTCGTGGACGCCGGGGACTACGGAGGCCACGCCTCGGACCCGCTGAAGGTGGCCCTGGACTCGGGCCGGGCCTTCGACGCCGGGGAGCTCACCCCCGACGTCCTCGCCGAGCAGGAGAAGCTGCTCTGGGCCGACACGGTCATCTTCCAGTTCCCGCTGTGGTGGTACTCGATGCCCGCCATCCTCAAGGGCTGGGTGGACCGGGTGTTCACCTACCGCTTCGCCTACGGGGTCGGCGAGCACAGCGACACCAAGTACGGGGAGCGGTTCGGCGAGGGCACCCTCGCGGGCCGCAGGGCCCTGCTGTCGGTGACCGCCGGCGGCCCGGAGCCGCACTACGCCGCCCGCGGGATCAACGGCCCCATCGAGGACCTGCTCTTCCCGATCCACCACGGGATCCTCTACTACCCGGGCATCGAGGTGCTGCCGCCGTTCGTCCTCTACGGCACGGACCGGCTGACCGACGAGGAGTACCCCGCCGTCGCCAAGGCCTGGGAGGAGCGCCTGCTCACCCTGGAGTCGACCGAGCCGATCGCCTTCCGGCGGCAGAACTTCGGCGACTACGAACTCCCCTCCCTCCAACTGAAGGAGGGGCTGGAGCCCGCGGGACGCACCGGTTTCGGGCTGCACGTGCGGGGCTGAACGGCCGCCGCGCGGCCCGGGGCTCAGTACGGCCGGGCCCGCTGCGCGAAGGCGGGCGCGAGCTCGTTCCCCGCGGCGCGCGGGAAGGAGACGGTGGCCGGGTCGCCGTCCGAGACGTACCGGCCGCCGCCCGCGGCGAGCTTGTCCAGCCAGCGCGAGGAACCGAACTCGGCGTCCTCGTCCTTCGGGCCCGCCGAGCGGATCCGCGGGATGGCGCCGGGGGTGAAGGACTTCGCGAACGGCGAGACCGACGGGTTGGCCCCCACCAGGTACACCCCGTCGTAGCGGTAGCCCGTCCCCCGTACGGCGGTCCCGGCGGGCTCGGGCATGGCGCCGAAGGGCAGGGCGAGCGAGGTGACGGGCGTCCCGGGCAGGGCCTTCTCGATCGCCTGCTGGCCGGCGGAGATCGCCCGCTCGGCGCCCGCCCGGTCCAGGGAGCGCAGGTTCTCGTGCCGGTCCGTGTGGTTGGCGACCTCGTACCCGTGGTCCTTCAGCCAGCCCAGGGCCTTGGCGGAGCCCGTCGCCGAGAAGGCGTCCGCGTTGACGAAGAAGGTCGCCACCGGCTTGAACGCCGGGTGCTTCCTCGCCGTCTCCGCCAGGATGGCGACGGCGGTGTCCGGCGCCGGAGCGCCGTCCGCGCCGAGCCGCACCTGGCTGTTGGTCGAGTCGTCGAAGGTCAGGACCACCGGGTGCGCACCCGCCGGGATGTCGATGCGGCCCGTCTGGAAGTCCCGTGCGGTCACCGGCACGTAGTCCTCCCGCGCGAGGCGCTCCAGCTCGGCCCGGAAGTCGGCCGGGGTGCGGTCGTAGACACTGGCCGGCTTGTCGGTGAGCTGGTGGTACATCAGCACCGGCACCTGGCCGAGTTCGTTGGCGCCGACCTCGGCCGGGCTCTTGGGGGCGGCGACGGGAGCGGCCGCCGCCGGTGACGCGGCGGGGGGCTGCCCGGCGGCCGGCGCGGACCCGGTCGAACAGCCGGTGGCGAGCAGGGCGGCGGCGCAGGCCAGGGCGCCGAGCGGGACGAGGGGGTGGCGCATCGGGAGCCTCTCCAGGCGGAAGGTGTCACGCCATACCTACCGACCGCGGGAGCCCGCATACCGCACTGTCCCCTGCTTGGCGTAGCCGCCACGCCGGGCCCGTTCGCGGCCGTTCGCGTGAAATGTCGGCGGAACGCGGCGGCCGGGGCGCGCAGCGGAAATGAATGGAGGCACCACCCGGCCACCACCCGGCCCCGGCACGAAGGACGTCAAGATGTCCCGCACCCGCATACCCCGCTCCGGCCACTCCTCCCGCCTCCGTCGCCCGGCCCGCCGACGCGCCCTCATAGCGACGACCGGGGCCCTCGCGCTGGCCGGGGCGGGCTTCGGAGCCTGGACGTTCCTCGCCCCCGGACCCGGCATCGAGGGCGTCAGCGACGGCGCCGTCCTCGGCGGCCGCGCGGCCGCGCAGGTCAGCGCCTACCTCGCCGCGGGCGCGCCCGGCGGAGGCAACGGACTGCACGCCACCCTGGACGGCGCCCCGGTCACCCTCACCCCGGAGGGCGCCCGGTTGAGACTCGCCCTGCCACCCCTCAAGGAGGGCTCCCACACCCTGGTGGTGGACGGCGTCGGCAGTCTGCCCTTCGCCTCGCACCGCACGGTCGTGGGCTTCAGCGTGGACACCACCCCGCCCGAGCTGAAGGTGACCGACCCCCAGGTCAAGGACCCCGCCGCCCCCGTGGCCGTCGCGGGCAGCGCCTCCACCGACGCCGAGGTCACCGTCAACGGCAAGAAGGTCCCCCTCGACAGGAGCGGGGCCTTCCGGGTCACGGTCCCCAAGGGCACCGCCCTCGTCACGGTCACCGCCGTGGACCGCGCGGGCAACACCACCACCAAGAGCGTCTCCGCCCGCGGCCGCCGCCCCATGATCCGGGCCGCGCACATCACCGCCATCGGCTGGGGCGACGACTCGCTGCGCGGCGGCGTCCTGGCCCTGGTGCGCAGCGGCAAGCTGAACGCGGTCGAACTGGACGTCAAGGACGAGGACGGCGAGGTCGGGTACGCCTCGCAGGTCCCGCTGGCCCGTCGGATCGGGGCGGCCAAGGGCTACTACGACGCCCGCAAGGCGATCGACGAGCTGCACGCCGCCGGAGCCCAGGTCATCGGCCGCATCGTGGCCTTCCGCGACCCCAAGCTCGCCGCCGCCTCCTGGAAGGAGGGCAAGTCCGACCAGCTCGTGCTGACCCCGTCCGGACAGCCCTACGACGGCGGCCACTACGGCGCCCTGTCCTTCACCAACTTCGCCAACCCGGTCGTCCGCGGGTACAACCAGGACCTCGCCGTCGAGGCGGCCAAGCTCGGATTCGACGACATCCTCTACGACTACGTGCGCCGCCCGGACGGCCCGCTGACGCAGATGCGCTTCCCCGGCATCGGCGCCGCCACGCCCGAGCAGTCCATCACCTCGTTCGTCGCCGACACCCGCACGGCGCTGCGTCCGCAGGCCAAGTACCTGGGCGTCTCGGTCTTCGGGATCGCCGCGACCCGGCCCACCGAGATCGCCCAGGACATCGGGGCGCTGGTCAAGGTCACCGACTACATCGCGCCGATGGTCTACCCGTCCCACTGGGCGCCGGGGGAGTACGGCGTCGCCCAGCCCGACACCTCCCCGTACGCGATCGTGCAGCGTTCGCTCGCCGACTTCGCCCGCCTGGCCAAGGGGACGCAGACCGAGATCGTGCCGTGGCTGCAGGACTTCTCGATGGGGAGCACCTACGGGCCGGCCGAGGTGGCCGCGCAGATCAAGGCCGCCGAGGCCAACAAGATGGAGTCCTTCATCCTCTGGAACGCGGGCGCCCGCTACCAGGGAGCCGCGCTCCAGCAGATCACCGCGCACTGACGGCCCCGGCCGCCCCCCTCGCGGGGGACGGCCGGCCGTGGACGAGGCGGGCCCCCGCTCCCGGGGGCCCGCCGGCGCGTGTCAGGCCTTGAGGATCCGCCCCGAGACGGCCAGGGTGACGCGCCGGGGCGTCAGGGCGGCGGCGACGGCGGAGACGCGGTTGGCGAGGCCCGCGACGATGCTGGGCGGCGTGCTGCTCCGCTCCAGCGCGCGCCGCGCGGCGGTCACCACCTGCTCGGGGGTGGCCATCCGGCCGACGGCCGCGTCCCGGCTGCCGACGACGTCGAAGAACTCGGTGCTGACCGGCCCCGGCGACACGGCGAGCACCCGCAGGGGGGAGTGGCGGGTCTCGTAGGCGACGGCCTCGGTGAAGCTCAGGACGAAGGCCTTGGTCGCGCCGTAGACCGCCATCGCCGGGGTCGGCTGGTACGCCGCCGCGCTCGCGACGGTGACCAGGGCGCCCCGGCCGTCGGCCGTGAGGTCGGGCAGGAAGGCCCGGGTGAGCTCGGCGACGGCCACGACGTTCAGCTGGATCATCTCGTTGATCTGCGCGGGGTCCTGCCGGGCGACGGGCCCGTGGCTGCCGAAGCCGGCGTTGTTCACCAGGGTCTGCACGGTGATCCCGCGGGAGTCGAGCTCCGCGCGCAGCGCCGCCGCGGCGCCGGGCAGGGCGAGGTCGGCGGCGATCGCGTGCGCCGTGACGCCGTAGCGCTTCTCCAGCTGCGCGGCGAGCGCTTCGAGCCGGTCGAGGCGGCGGGCGACCAGGACGAGGTCCGCTCCGCGCTCGGCCCACTGGCGGGCGAACTCGACACCGAGGCCCGCGCTCGCCCCGGTGATCAGGGCCACGGTTCCCTGGTATGTCATAGGCATCGTCGGCTGCTCCGTTTCCACGTACGCGTGTTCAATGGACTCGAATGTAGGCGGCGCCACCATTGTAGTCAATGACAACATCAGAGAGGGGAGCCCGCCTTGACCGAGGGGCCCTACCACCACGGCAACCTCAGGGCCGCTCTGCTGGAGCGCGCGGAGACCGTCCTCGCCGAGTCGGGCGCGGACGGCCTGTCCCTGCGCGCCCTGGCCCGCGACCTCGGGGTGAGCCACGCCGCGCCGTCCCGGCACTTCCGCGACCGGCAGGCCCTGCTCGACGCCCTCGCCGTCAGCGGCTTCACCCGGCTGAACGAGCGCCTGCGGGGGGCCGCCGAGGGGCCCGGGCCCGTACCGGCGCGGCTGGCGGCCCTGGGCCGGGCGTACGTGGAGTTCGCCGTCGCCCACGCGCCCCTGCTGGACCTGATGTTCAGCGCCAAGCACGCCGAGGACTCCAGTGCCGAACTCAGGGAGCTGGGACACCGCAGCCTCGACACCACCGCCGAACTGATCGCCCGGGCCCAGGCCGAGGGCCTCGTCCGCCCGGGGGACCCGGCCCGCCTCGCCCAGGTCGCCTTCTCCACCGTCCACGGCCTGGCCGTCCTGGCCGTGGGCGCCCTCCTCGACGAGACCCCGCTGGCGGAGGCCACCGACCTGGCCCTGGACGTCCTGCTGACCGGACTCGCGAGCCCCCGCCGTCGATAATGGCTACGCCGCAGGCCATCCCCCTGCGGCAGCGGGCGAGGAGAGGGGCGAGGGGACGATGACCCTGGAGGAAGGTCGGCGGGTGAGGCTCGCCGTGGACGTCGGGCTGGCCGAGGCGGTCACGCGGCCGGGCGACACCGTCGTGGGGTTCCTGTCCCTGGCGGCGGGCACCGAGGGCACGGTCGAGCGGGTGGACGGGCAGCGGCCCCCGAGCCACGCCGTCCTGGAGTACGAACGGCTGAGATCGCTGCTCGGCGACTACGGCCACACGATGCCCGCCGAGAGCAGGAAGCGGCTGGAGGAGGAGGTCGCGGCCCTGGAAGCCGAGTGGACCGCCTTCCACGGCGAGGGGAGCCGGCTCACGGTCCGCGTCCGCTTCGACAACGGCTTCGTCCTCGACGGCGCGCGCGAGGACGTCCTCACCCCCCTCTGATCAGCCGGCCGCGAGCTGGAGCACGGCGATGCCCGCCAGGACCGTGAGGCTGGCGGTGATGCGCCGGTGGCCGAGCCGCTCACGGAACACCACCGCCCCGATCAGGGCGCCGAAGACGATGCTGGTCTCCCGCAGGGCGGCGATCGTGGACAGGTCGCCGCGTGACTGCGCCCAGACGACCAGTCCGTACGCCAGCAGCGAGAGCAGCCCGCCCGCCAGGCCGCGCCCGTACAGCGGGCGCAGCGTGGTGAGCAGGGCGGGACCCCGGCGGACCCGGGCGATCAGCGGGAGGACCAGCCCCTGGCACAGGAACAGCCAGGCGATGTAGCCGAAGACGCTGCCGGAGACGCGCACGCCGCTGCCGTCGACCAGGGTGTAGGAGGCGATCATCACGCCGGTGCCCAGGGCGGCGGCCAGGGCGGGCAGCTGGGTGCGCCCCGGCAGCCCGTCGGCGAGGGCGAGCGCGGCCAGGCCGCAGGAGATCACCGCGATGCCCAGGGCGCGGCCGGCGGGCAGGGAGTGGCCGAGGAGGGTGGTGGAGACCAGGGCCACCACGAGCGGTGAGGTGCCGCGGGCGGTGGGATACATCTGGCCGAAGTCGCCCAGCTGGTAGGCGCGCAGGAGCAGCAGCTGGTAGGCGACCTGCAGTGCGGCGGAGGCGGCGATGTAGGGCCAGGCCGCCGGGTCGGGGAGCGGGGCGAAGCAGACGAGGACGGCCCCGCAGCCGGCGGAGGCGAGGCTGATGAGCGTGAAGCCCGCCAGTTTGTCGCGCAGGCCGTGGGCGAGGCCGTTCCAGACGGCGTGCAGCGCCGCCGAGGCGAGGACGACGAGGGGCACGGCGGCCGCGCCCGTCGTGGACGGCAGGGGTACGGGCACGTTCGCTCTCCACCGGTCGGCGTGGAACACATTTCCTTGTTAGGTTAGCCCCATGGAAATCGATTCCACGGTGGGGGGTGGGCTCGCCGCCCACATCCGGGCCCACCTGTCCGAACTGCGCGACACCGAGGTGCGGGTGGCGCGGGTCGTGCTCGACCAGGGCGCGGAGCTGGTGCGCCTCAGCGTCAGCGACGTCGCGGCCCTGGCCGGCACCGCGCCCTCCTCCGTCGTGCGCGCCTGCCAGCGGCTGGGCTTCCGCGGCTACCAGGAACTGAAGATCGCCGCGGCCCGCCAGGCGCCCGCCCCGGAGCCCTCCCGGGAACGGGACCCGGCCGCCCGCGCCCTGGGCGACACGGTCCGCGCGGCCCGGGAGGCGCTGGACGGCGTGGCGGTGACGGTGACCCCCGAGCGGCTGCGCGCGGCGGCCGCGCTGGTCGGCGCGGCCCCCCGGATCCTGGTGGTCGGCGCGGGGCTGTCCGGCGCGGTCGCGCTGGACACCGCGTACCGGCTGCGCGCACTCGGCTTCGCCGTCGACGCGCCGGCCGACCCGCTGACCGCCCAACTGGTCGCCTCGCAGCTGCCGCCCGACGGGGTCTGCCTGGCCGTCAGCCACACGGGCGCCACACGCAGCACCGTCGACGCCGCCCGCCGCGCCCGGCGGGCCGGGGCCAAGGTCCTCGCCCTCACCAGCTACGCCCGTTCGCCGCTGAGCGAGGCCGGCGACTGCACGCTGGTCGCGGGTGGCCAGGACCTGGTGTTCGGACTCGAGACCGTCGCCAGCCGGCTGGCCCACCTCACCGTGATCGACGCCCTCACCCTCACCCTGCTGGGCATGCGCGGGGCCACGGCCGAGGAGGCGCTGCGGCTGTCGGCGGACGTCACGGTCGACCACTCGTACTGACCGCCCCCGGGATCCGCCCCGTCAGTCCTCGACACGCGGCACCTGGAGCCTGGCCCAGGACGTGGCCCCGGGGATGCCGTCGGCGTCGGAGCCGGTGTAGCCGAGCGTGCGCTGCCAGGCCCGGTAGGAGCGCACGTCGCCGGGGCCCCAGACGTCGGCGTCCGCCGAGCTCTGGTAGTGGTCGCAGCCGACGGCCACGAGCCGCTCGTGCAGGGCGGCGACGACCGGGCTGCGCCGGCCCGCGGTGAAGAACCCGCTTCCGGGGAACGGCTCGAAGGCGCCCGCGGGCGGGGACCACCGCCAGGCCGCCACCGCGGGGCCGCCGCGCGGATCGCCGGGGTCGGCGGTGGGTGGGCACTGCCCGTCGGGGTAGCGGGGGGCGAAGTAGCCGGTGACGTAGCTGCTGCGGCGCGGATGGGAGTGCGACCAGACGCCGTTGCCCTGGCCGTGGTCCTCGGATCCGGACTGGATGCTGTTGCCGCCCTTGGTGTACACGGTGTCGGCGTCGAAGCCAGTGACGATCTCGGTGTGCGCGCCGTCGCCGAAGTCGACCCAGGCGCCGACGGAGGGGTACTCGGACCACTGGCCGCGCGCCTTGGCCCAGGCGGCGAAGGCGCTCACGTTGTCGACCTTCGGCACGATCGCGTCGAGGCCGGTGTCGTGGTACATGCACCAGTCGAAGATCACGCACCAGGCGACGCCGTTCTCGCCGAACTCCTCGCCCCAGCGCGTGTAGTTGTCCCAGCCGTCCCGGCTGTTCCAGCCCTCGTAGACCTGCTCGGGGACGCTCATGAGGTGGTCGGTGAGCCGCCTCCACTGGGCTGTGCTCATGGGGGGCCTCCAGGCGTGACGGTGTCGCGGACGGCGTCCCGTACGGCGTCCCGGCCGCGGCGCGGTATCCGGAGCCGTCGGTCCCCCTGAGACTCCCCGGCATCCGGGCCCGCGATGCCGCCCTGAGCTGGTGAAACGATTCGGCTCGCTCCGGCCGGTGGCGCCGTTGCGGAATGCCGCACGCGAGCCCCCGCGGACCCGTCCGGCCGGGGACCCGACGGCCGATGTGACTCCGCGCACCCACCCTTGACCGGGAAGGAAGGGTTACCTAAGTTCGGCCCCATGTCCTCGCACCACTCCACACCACCCGCAGACACGGTCGACTTCTCCGTCGACCTCACCTCGCAGGAGATCCTCCGGCGCGCCCAGGTGATGGCCGCGCTCGGCCCCGACTGGGACCCGCTGGAGGTGCTCCGAGGGGAGGAGCAGGCGTACGACCTGCTCTACTCCGGCCTCGACGCCGAGCAGCAGCGCCTCTACGACGACCTGGTGGCGGCCGGGGTCCTGCCCGTGCGCGGGGGCGGCCATGCTGCCCCTTGACCCGCAGGCCGACATCGGCCGCCGGGCGTGGATCCCCTGCCCCGGCTGTGCGGACACCCGGGGCTGCGAGCCGTGCGCGCAGCGGCGGACCTGCTCGCTGCACTGGCGGTA
Source organism: Streptomyces sp. NPDC001594 (assembly GCF_042893675.1). Classification (NCBI taxonomy): domain Bacteria; kingdom Bacillati; phylum Actinomycetota; class Actinomycetes; order Kitasatosporales; family Streptomycetaceae; genus Streptomyces; species Streptomyces sp. NPDC001594. The sequence continues at coordinate 491,589 of NZ_JBIAVB010000005.1, forward strand.
CCTCCTGTCCAACAAGGGCAGCCTCCTCCACCTCCAGTGCCCCGGCTGCACCCATGTGTGGACCCACGAGAGCGGCTTCGGCGCCACCCGTTCCCTGTGGAGCCGCGTGACCGCCGGCCGGCCCCGGCCGTCGCGCGAGCCGTAGCGGGCCCCCGCCTCGGGAAGCTGCGTCCGAGGCGGCGGTCTCCTTCGATTCGCCGGGTGGAAGTGGCCCGCGCCACGCACCCGAGGGGGTACGGGCGGACACGTGCGGTGACATCGGGGCCC